>NZ_SMKM01000152.1 GCF_004348665.1 Actinomadura sp. GC306
GGGCCAGGTGTATCTCGAAGGGGCTTGGGGGCGTGAACGGGACGTGGTCGGTGGTGCCCCAGAAGTCGTTGAAGTCGTTCTCGGTGAGGGCCACGGTGGCGTTGATCGTGCGGGTGGCGGCCGCCGGGCCGGTGGCCAGCCAGGACCAGTGGTCGGTGAGGAGGCCGCGGGCGGCGGTGCGCAGGACGTTGAGGGCGGTGAGGTCGTGCGGGCAGGCGACGTCGCTGATCTGGAGTTCCGGGAGGCCGAAGCGGCGGAGGCCGCGGGTGCGGAGCCGTACGCAGGCGCAGCCGTTGACGCCTTCGGGGTCCAGCGCGGGCTCTGCGGCGGTGCAGCGGCCGTTGGCGCGGAACGGCGGTAGGACGTCGCCCAGCCAGTGGTCCGCCAGGACGAAGCGGGGTCTATCGGTGGCGGAGGGCGGCAGGACGTGACCCGTCGTGAGGTCCGCGGCGATTCCGCCGGTGGCGTCTGCGATGGCGTGGGCGGCGGCGCGGGCCACCTGGGCGCCGCGGGGCTGGTCGGTGATCGGCGTGAAGGCGGAGATGACGGCGAACTCCGTCGCGTTGCCGAAAGCCCGTGCGGCTTGTCTGTCTTCGGGGCGGGCCGCCTTGATCTGCGCCGGGTCCCAGCGGAGGCACGTGAGGTCCTCCCGGGTGATGTGCAGTTGGGGTGAGCCGAGCCGTCCGGCGAAGTGGGCTTGGTACGGGCCGGCCGGACTCCGGTGCAGCATGGCGGACATGTCGGCCGGGACGCTCGTGGCGGCGACGGCGAACCGGGAGGTCGTGGTGGACGGGACTGGAAACGTGATCGTGGTCATCGGGGCCGCTCCTTCCGAGGGGGGACGTGCTGTGTCGCCAGCATGCGCGGGGGACGGGCTGAGGAGTGGGCGAACCCGTACCTGTGGATAACTCTCGGTGCGGTGATCCTTCCGGAGGGGGACATATCGCCCTCCCGGGGTGTGGGTGAAACCTGGCCCCGGATGGGTGTATAGCTGTTGGCGCGAAGTGGCCAGCGGGCCCGGCATCATTGGGTAAAGTCGCCGTCACCCTTGGTAAGGATCACGTGAGAGGCGACGCATGTGCCGACTTTTCGCCATGAGCACGGGCGGGCCCCGGGTCCGCGCGGCGCACTGGTTGCTCGACGCGCCCCGGAGCCTGCGCGCGCAGAGCCATCGGATGCGGCACGGGGCCGGTCTCGGATGGTTCTCGCTCGGCGGGGAGCCCATCCGGGACAGGGCGCCCCTCGCGGCCTTCGAGAACGCCGACTTCGACCTGCACGCCCGGAACGTCCCGTCCCACACGTTCGTGTCGCATGTCAGGGACGCGTCCGTCGGTGGGCTGACGGTTCGCAACTGCCACCCGTTCGTGATGAACGACCGGCTCTTCGCCCACAACGGCGTGGTGAAGGGGCTGGAGACGCTCCGGACGTGGCTGACCGAGGTGGAGAGCGCACAGGTCTCCGGTGAGACCGACTCGGAGCTCGTGTTCGCGTACGTGACCGCCGAGATCCGCCGGCATGGCGACACGACGGCGGGGATCGTCGAGGCCGTACGGCGAATCGGAGCCGAGCTCCCCGTGTTCTCCCTGAACATGCTCGTGGCCGAGCCCGGGCGGATATGGGCGCTGCGCTACCCGGAGAGCAACGAGCTCTGGGTCCTGTCGCCCGGTGAGGGCGGTACGAGCGAGCCGGGAGCGGACGGGACGGTGCCCGCCGTCGTCATCGCCAGCGAGCCCATGGACGACCGGCGGGGGTGGCGCCTCCTCCGGGCCGGGGAGCTGCTGGTCGTGGAGGGGCTCGCCGAGACCTCGCTGTTCCCGTTCGGGCCGCTGAGCCGTCCGCTGCGCCGCTCGGATCTCTCGCTCCGGGAGGCCGCGTCCCAGACGACGGACGGGCCGCCGGCCGCACCGGGGACGGGTGTTCCAGCGCCGGATTCCGGGCCTCTCGCCGGTCCGGCGCCCGTTCTCGCGGTCACCGAAGGCGGTTCGGGGTCCTAGGGCGCGCCGGTCTCCGGCGCGCGGGCTCCCGCCGAACCGCGGCCGGGTTCCGGATCCGGGGCCGGTGTCCAGCTCCGACACGCCGTTCACCACGGAAAAGACCAGCTTCGGCCGAATTCGCGGTGATTCGCGCGGCATCGACGGTGTAATCAGGGGGAATGTGTACGTTGGGGAGATCAACACTGCTGTGAGCTGCGGGGACGGGCCCCGCGGCGGCAGCCCTTGAAACCAGGAGGTCCCCGTGGCCCGAACACTGTCGAGAGGCACCCGCGTGACCGGTGCCGAACGCACGCAACTCGCCGCCGAGCTCGCCCCGCGGTACGCCGCCGGGGAGAGCATCCGCGACCTGGCGGCCGAGACCGGCCGGTCCTACGGGTTCATCTACAACGTCCTCAAGGAGGCGGGCGTCCCGCTCCGGGGCCGGGGCGGCAACACCCGGCGCAAGAAGTCCTGACCCGCTCCCACGACAAGAAGGAGAACGCGCGCATGGTCGGACGTCCCCCTCGCCCCCCGGGGGGACCCCGCGCGCTAGGAACGGCGGTCGGCCCCGGTGACCTCGTGGCGACCGTTCAGGCTGGCGAGATCCGCGGCCGCACGGCCGGCGACCCAGCCCTCGTAGTTGGACACCGAACCCGCCCGACCCTTGGCGAGGTTCGGGAACATCGCGCCGACGGCCTGTTCGACGGCCTGGTCGCGTGCGGCCAGGACGGGGACCAGATCGTTCCCGCCGGCGCTCTCGGCCGCCCGGTCGGCGGCCTCCCGCAGCCGCTCCCCGATGCGGGCGGCGTAGGCGTTGAGGAAGGCGTGGCGGAACGAACGCGTCCTTGACCGCCCCCGCGCGTCGCGCCTGGGGCCCGCGTGCACCATGGCGGCGGTCGCCTGGACGAGCAGCGACGTGAACAGCATCTCCACCGCGGCCAGATCGGCCGGGTAGCCCATGACCGTGGAGAACCCCAGCTCCCGATGCCACACGGCTCTGCACCGGTTGGCGTCGGCCACCACCGTCAGCAGGACCGCCTTGGGCGAGTCATAGGGGTTGTCCACCGCGATGCGCCGTCCGGCGGGACCTCCGATGTCGCCTGTCTTTGCGGCCAGCAGCGCATGGTCGATGCTGTGCCGCGCCATCAGCTCCTGAGCGCGCGCGCTCAGCGCTTCCGCCTCCTCAGGGAACTCCGTCGACTCGGCTTTGGCGAGCAGTGCCCTGACCTTGCCGAGCGTTCGCTGATCGACCTCTCGCATCCGCTCGTCGGTGCTGTGGTTGCCTTGCACGGACGTCCCGGGACGTGGGCCAAGGCTGGGCAGCCTTGGCAGCCCCTCCAGCAAGTGGATGACTTCGATCGCGCAAGCGGTGTAGGCGAAGTGGTCCACGCCTTCGCGTGCGCACCAGGCGGCCGGGTGGCCGTCATCGTCCGCCCACCACACGTCTGCTTCAAGGACGGCGAGCTGCTCGCGCCAACGGCCGTCCACGGTGGCGGCGGAGTAGGCCCGCATCTCGTCCGCGATCGCGTCGGTCACGAGCCGTGCGTGCCTGGACGTGCGGCGGCGCGAGGTGAACCTGACCACATCGGCCGGCTGCCAGCCCCGCTCCCACGCATGCGTGACCGCCCGTCGAAGGCGAGCGGCAAGGCCCAGGTGGACGGCGCGCGTCCAGCCCGGGAGGGCCGTCTCCAGGACGAGCCGACGGAATCCGGCGTGGTCGCCGAGCGAGAGCGACCGCACGGCTTCGGCGATCAGGGCGTCGGCGGCCGCCGTCGCCTCGCCAGGCCGGGAACCTCGCCGCACGATCCGCCACCCCCGTCGTCCGCGTCATCCGGGCACGACGCATCCTGCCATCGCGGGGCGGACGGATCGCCTCGCCCCGGCGGAACCCGTCCGATCGGACGACACAAGGCCCCCGACCGTGAGGTCGGAGGCCACGGGAAGGAGGCAGTTCGTCCTACTCGTCCGGGTCGCCGCGCATTTCCTCGATGACCACGCTCTGATACGCGCGGGAGGTGTCGGGGACGTAACTGAGCCGCGCGAGCGCCTTGCCCTCGGCGTCCCGGATCTCGAAGTGGTAGCCGTCCCTCGCGTCGCCGACGTGCGCCGCGGCCTGGTCGTGCCGGAGCCGGCACATCGTGTCGACCTTCTCCAGCGCCACCTTCAGGGTCCCCGCGTCGCTGATGAGCCGGGCGGGCTCACTCGTCTCCCAGATCTCGAACATCGGTCGTGTCCTGTCAGCGGTCGGTCGGTCGGTCGGACGAACGTGGCGGGGCATTCCAAGACGTCGCAGACAGCTTGAACCCCTTTGGTGGAACTTTCAATCAACCCAGGTATCGGATTGATCACTATTCGAAGTTCTGCCCGGTCAGGGCACCTTGTCCGCATCTGGCGGTGTCTGGGTGCTTTTGCGGCGTACCTCGGTCTCGATAGGGTCGGCCATCGCAACCGAACGAGATTCGGAAAGGAACCGGAGTGGACTACCGGGTCGTGTCCATCGTCCGAGACAACGCCCGCGATTGCGGTACGGCGCCCGCCGTCACCGGGGACGGGCGGACCGTGAGCTACGCCGAGCTCCACGAGCGCTCCAGCCGGGTCGCGCAGGCCCTCCGGGCCGCGGGGCTCGGGCCCGGGTCGCGGGTCGCGTACCTGGGCAAGAACGCGCCCGAGTACTTCGACCTCCTGTTCGGCGCCGCGAAGATCGGCGCGGTGACGGCCCCGGTCAACTGGCGGCTGACCCCGGCCGAGATCGCCGCGATCGTCACCGACGCGGAGGCCCCGGTCACGGTGGTGGACGCCGAGTTCGCGGATCTCGCGCCCGGCCTCCCCGGCCGGACCGTCATCACCGGCGAGGACTACGAGAGCTGGCTCGCCGGCCACCCGGCCGAGGACCCCGGCCACATCGGGGAGCCGGACGACATCGTCGTGCAGCTCTACACGTCCGGCACGACCGGGCTGCCGAAGGGCGTGCAGCTGAGCAACGCCAACTTCGAGGTGGGGGAGCGGATGGCCCGCCGTTGGCGCCTGGACGCCTCGGCGGTGAGCCTCGTTCCGATGCCGCTGTTCCACATCGGCGGCACCGGCTGGGCGCTGGCCGGACTCTACGCGGGGTGCCGGCAGGTGCTGGTCCGCGACATCGACCCGGCCGGGCTGGTGGACACGTTCGAGCGCGAGCGGATCACCAACGCGTTCATCGTCCCGGCCGTGCTGCAGTTCATGTGCGACGTCCCGGGCGCCGCCGAGCGCGACTACTCGGCGCTGCGGGCGATCACCTACGGCGCGTCCCCGATCACCTCGGAGGTGCTGCGCCGCGCGCTCGACACGTTCAGGGCCCCGCTCTTCCAGCTGTACGGCATGACGGAGACGACGGGCGCGATCGTCCAGCTCGAACCCGAGGACCACGACCCGGGCGGGCCGCGCGCGCACCTGATGCGCTCGGCGGGACGGCCGTACGACTGGGTCGAGGTGAGGATCGTCGAACCCGGCGGCAGCGTCGAGCGGCCGGTGGGCGAGGTCGGCGAGGTGCTGACCAGGTCCAGCCAGAACACGCCCGGCTACTGGAACCGCCCCGAGGAGACGGAGCGGCTCCTGGCCGCGGACGGCTGGCTCCGCACCGGCGACGCGGGCTACGTGGACGCCGAGGGCTACCTCTTCCTCACCGACCGGATCAAGGACATGATCGTCACGGGCGCCGAGAACGTGTACCCGATCGAGGTCGAGGAGGTCCTCGCGGCGCACCCGGGGATCGCCGACGTCGCGGTCATCGGCGTCCCGGACGAGCGGTGGGGAGAGACCGTCAAGGCCGTCGTCGTGCCCGCGCCCGGCGCGCAGCTCGCGGAGGACGAGGTGATCGAGTACGCCCGCGAGCGCCTGGCCGGCTTCAAGCGCCCCCGCTCGGTCGACATCGTGGACGCCCTGCCCCGCAATCCCAGCGGCAAGATCCTCAAGAAGGACCTGCGCGCCCCGTACTGGGAGGGCATGGGCCGGACCATCGGCTGATGAACCACCACCACCGAGTTCCGTCAGATGTGTTGACTTGCGGCCTGTTGCCCTTATGAGGACGCCGGAAAGGGCGACACGCCACAAGTCAACGATCACCGGACTGGGCGGCTCCTCGGGGACGTCAGGCGTCGGCTAGGGTGACGACCCTTTCCTTTGCGTCGGGTTCCAGAAAGCTCAGGAGCGACTGACCTTCGTGGGTCAGCTCGTCCAGGGCGGTCTTGGGGAGCGGCTCGAAGGGACGCAGCCGCAGTGTGGCGACCTTGCGCTTGTACTCGGTCTCCCAGATGCCGTGTGCGAAGCCGTCCCAGAGGAACACCGCGCGGACGCGGAGGTTCTTCGTCGTGAGCAGCGGCCGGTGCGTGTCGGCGATGACGCGCCTGCGGTCGGCGTGCGCCAGGACGAGGCTGTCGAACTCGGGCAGGAAGCGCGGCGGAGCCGGGACGTCCTCGCCGGGCCGGGGAGCGTCGGGCAGGTCGAACAGCTCCTTGCCGCGGTCGTCGCCGAACGTACGCAGGCCGGGACGCAGACGCTCCAGCGCCGCACCGCACTCGGGATGGCCGGACCACGTCTGCGCGTCGGCGGCGGACGCCGGCCCGTAGGCCGCCAGGTAGCGGAGGACCAACTCGTCCAGGGCGGGCTCGTCCACGGGGGCGGTGCCCAGCCACTCGTCGGCCAGCGTGAACTGCGACGTACGGGGGAACCCCCACCTGTCCTGGGTCGGCACCATGGCGAGTGGAACGCAGAGCCGGACGGCGTAGCCGAGAGCCCTGTCGTTGACGTCCGGGAACTGCTCCTGCAGGAGTGCACGGACCTCGTTGAACGTGCGGGGCTCCTGTCCGAGGAGCGCGCGCGCCGCCGGGACGACCTTCTCCATGTCCATCCCCTTGGCCCGGTTGCCCAGCACTCTGAGCGCGCCGTCCAGCACCGGCTGCATCGTCGTGCGGAAGGCCGTGTAGTCGGCACCGGTCATCAGGTGCAGGGTGGCTCGCATCATCGTGGCGCGCACAAGCGACCGGTCGTGCAGAGCTTCATTGAGGTCGGACGCTTGGAAGCCGTCCAGCCGGGTCCAGAGTCCCAGGAAAGGCGGCTTGGGCTCCTGCGCCTGCATGCCCAGGAGCCGCCCGACCGCCTCCGTTACGGGGATCGCTTCCCGCGCGAGGAGGAGCTGCCGGGCAAGCGTGGCGCGGTTGAGGGCTCGGACGCTGAGCGTTTCCGTCATCCGTCCAGCATGCACGCCCTCGCCGTCCGGCGTTGATCACCTTCCGCCCTGGGCGGCCGATCTTGCGTATCACCCCAGCTCATCCGCCCAGAACGCCAGGTGTCACGGCCGCCCGGCCGCAGTGGGAACGAGCGAGGGACGCAACGGTTACGGGGCGAAGATTTCAAAATGCACGTGCATCAGCTCTTGCACCTGCACGCCATCCCTAGCAGGATGATCCCCGGCCCCCCGCACGTGAACTCCCCGGAGATCGCGATGAACGCACACTTGAGTGACAGTGACCGGCACGCGCTGCGCCTTGCCCAGGATCTCCGCGAGGAGATGCGGGCGGCACTACCGCACCTGTCGGCGGCTCCCTCTGTCTCCCCGTTCGTCGACCAGGCGGGGATGCCCAGCGTCCTGCTGCGCATGGACGCCGACACCGCTCGCGCGCTCATGGCCCTGCTGGCCGAGCGCCGCCTGGAGCACGGTTCCGCGGAGCCACGCCGGGGCGACGGATCGCACATCCCGCCCGCGGCCCAGGCCGTCCCGGCGGCCCAGGGGGCCGTTGCGGCCTTCGGGCAGCATCCTCCTTACCCCGACGCGTCGTTCGCGCCGCCGCACCCGGGTGCCCCTGTCTTCACCGGCGGTACCGGCCCGACTCCGCTGGTCCCGTCGGTCTACCCGACGCACTGACGGTCCCCGGCCCTCGTCGCACGGAACACCCCGGTAGACGCTCCCTTCGCGGGTGTGTGCTCGCCCACACGGCGTCTCTATGCCGCCCACCCAGCGGATGCGGTCCGCGCCAACCCCGGCCGTGTATTCGTCCCTGCGCCGCCTCCGGGCCGTCCCGGGGGCGTGGCCAAGTCGGGGAACATTCTGGGGAGTGCAAACGCTGCACCATGTACGGTCATCCCAGGTGGGAGCCATACGAGCATAAAGATCTTTTGCCCGCGCGGCCCGGTAGCCCGGGCGGCAAGGGGGCCGCAGGCCCCGTTGCCAGAGGGGCACAGAAAAAGATCTACCTGGCCAAAGGTAAAGAAATCGCCCGTTTGGCTAAACCACGGTAATGCCGTATATAGTTCCTCCCAGGTCAGGGTCAATGAACCGTTGACCTGGCCCAACGCATAGTCGTCGCCTCCCGCCCGCCAGGCGGGTCCTCTACGCCGAACCACGGTCGTCCCATGCACCGGCCGTGCACCGTGCGGAGCCACTGAGCCCCCGGTCGGCGTCCATTCCCGCTATATCGAAGCCCGCGTCACACGCGCGTCCCCAGATGGTCGTGCGCCGATGGGCGCGAGCGCGGTCCGCCATGCCCGTGGATCGTTCCAAAGCGGGTCTCCCCACGCGACGGCTGCTCCCGAGTCCCGAGTCTCGGAGCCGTTCCCTCCTGCCCGGATTCCGGCGTGCGCCGACCGGTGCGGAACGGCGGCCCTGTACCCCGATCGAAGGAAACCCATGCAGCAGCGAGCGATCAATGCCGTCCTGACCGGCGTCACCGGCACCGCCCTGGCGGGCATGCTCGTCGCCGGCGTCGCCGCCGCCAGTGACGACTCCGCTCCCGGCGAGAAGCAGTTCCTTACGCAGGAGGCCGTGGCCGCGCAGCAGCACAGCGCGCGGCTGGACAAGCCCCAGAACAAGGCCGAGAACAAGGCCGAGAACAAGGCCGGGAACCAGACCCCCGCGGGCAACGCCGAGGACGCGCGGAAGAGCGAGGCCGCCAAGTCCGAGAGCGCGCCCGAGAAGAAGGGCCCGAAGGCCCTGCTCAGCGGCACGACCACCGCGTCCTACTTCTGGGACGACGGTTCCGGCATCAACGGCGACACGGGCGCCCCCGCCAGTGGCAAGCCGATGCAGAAGGGCATGTTCGCCAGCCCGAGCTGGCCGCTGCTCACCAAGGTCAAGGTGACCTACAACGGCCGCAGCGTGACCGGTTTCGTCGGCGACCGCGGTCCCGGCGAGCCGTCGCACCGGGGCATCATGCTCGACCTCGACACCTACACCTTCCGGTACCTGCTGGACGGCGGCAAGCCGAAGAGCAAGTACACCGCCGGAACCGGTGAGGGCCACCTGAAGGGCCTCAAGTGGGAGGTCCTGGAGTGGGGCAAGGGCGCCGGCAAGAAGGGCAAGCCCCAACCGTTCGGCTCCTGACCTGAGGCCGCCCGCGACCCGGTGGTGACGCGTCCCGCCCGGCTCGTGCGGCCTCGCACAGACCCGGCACAGGGCTGCCGGTGCATGGAAGACGGGGATTCCCCGGTATCGCGAGATGCCAGGGGAGTCCCCGTTTTCCTGTCCGCGGCCGTCAGCCCGCCAGGAGGGGGATGACGGCGGCGAACTCGTCCATGGCCGTGTCCGGGACCTGGTAGTAGGTGAAGCCGTAGCGGTCGCGGCGGGCGAGCATCTGCTCGGCGATGTGCTCCGGCGGGCCGACGAGCTGCGACGGCATGTCCAGGACGAGGTCGGCCGCCGACGTCCCCCAGCCGCGGAGGACGGCGACGCGCGCCGCGGCGCGCTGGGGGTCCATGTCGAAGCTGGGCGCCACCATCATGCTCAGCTCGACGTCCCGGTCTCCCGCGGCCTCGCGGACCAGGCGGACCTTGCGGGCGATGGTGTCCGGGAGCCGCTCGGTGACCTCCTCGGAGATCGTGCCGTCGGGGAGGGCGCGGGGGAGGATGCCGACGGTGTCGGCGTGCCGGCCGGCGATGCCGAGCATGCGCCCGCTGCCGGCGCCGACGACGAGCGGCGGCCGGTGCGCGGGCGGCGGGAACGTGGTCAGGCCGTCGATCCTGTAGTGGTCGCCCGCGAACGTGGTCGTCCGGCCGTCGAGGAGGCTCCGCAGGATCTCCAGGGACTCCTCCAGCCGCCCCACCCGCGTACCGGCCGCGTCGAACGGCATGCCGGCGGCCTTGTACTCGTCGCGCAGCCAGCCCGCGCCGACGCCGAGCTCGAACCGCCCGCCCGACAGGTGGTCGAGGGTGGCGGCCTCCTTGGCGAGCAGCACCGGGTGCCGGTAGTCGTTGGCCAGCACCATCGTGCCCAGCCGCAGCGTGCTCGTCACCGCCGCCGCGGCCGCCAGCGCGACCATGGGGGCGAGCTGGTCGCCGAAGGGCTCGGTGACGAAGTGGTCGCGCAGGACCAGCACGTCGTAGCCGAGTTCCTCGGCACGCCGCGCCGTGCGGGTGAGATCGGCGCCGGAGCGGATCGATTCGCCCACGACGCCGAAGCGGAAGTCTCTGTCCATGCCGCGATCATGGCGGCGGGTCTGCGCCGCGCGCTGGCGGGAATCCGACGCGGGGTTCGGCGGTGCGGTGCCGACCGGCGGAACGGGGCGAGTGGCTCGATTCGCCGTCCGTGCGGCGCAAGGGCGTCACCGACTGCCCCGTTCCCACCGGTCACATCCAGGCTGCGTCGCGATCGCCGGTTTTGCAACCCGGGGTAGGCCGGTCAGCCGATGCGCTGGGACAGCAGGCGGCCGGGCCATTCGCCGACGGTGAACTCCGCCACGGGCTCGAACCCGTGGCGCCGGTAGTACTCCACGAGCCGGCCGTCACCGCCGCCGTAGCAGTCGACGCGCAGCAGCCCGGCGCCCTTGGCGCGGGCCTCGTCCTTCGCCTTGGCGATCAGTGCGCTTCCCACGCCCTCGCCCGCGAACGAGCGGTCGGTCACCAGCAGCGTGATGTAGAGCTCGGGTTCTTCTATCGCGTCCACGTAGTGCGGTGGTCGCGGAGCCACGGCCATGACGCCCGCCGGAGCGCCCCGCACCTCCGCCACCCAGATCTCGTCATCGTGGGCGATCCCGCCGACGCGCTCCACCCGGCGCGGGTCGGCCGACCAGGGCTCGGTGCCCCACTGGCCCGTCCGGCCGTGCGCGACGAGCCATTCCACGGCGCCGTCGAGCATCCCGAGCATGACCGGCGCGTCCGCGGCGCCGCCCTTGCGGATCTCCATCGCGCACCTC
Source organism: Actinomadura sp. GC306 (assembly GCF_004348665.1). Taxonomy (GTDB): domain Bacteria; phylum Actinomycetota; class Actinomycetes; order Streptosporangiales; family Streptosporangiaceae; genus Spirillospora. Next base: position 11,132 of record NZ_SMKM01000152.1, read on the forward strand.
CTCGCGTCGATCCTGGCAGCTTCCCGATCATGGCGCGAGGCGGGCCGGGCGGCGGATCACCCGCCGATGAACTCCTGCGCGCGGCGGAACAGGCCGAGCGTGATCGAGTGGAGCATGTCGCCCGTCTCCCGGGGCGCCTTGCCGGCGAACGCGCGGGCGTTCGTGCCCTCCAGGACGATGCCGAGCTTGAAGCACGCGAGCACCGCGTACCAGGTGATGGACGACAGGTCGCGCCCGGCGACGGCGTCCGCGCGCTCGGCGTAGGTGCCGACGAGGTCGTCCGGCGCGGGCAGGCCGCCCGTCGCGCCGAGCGGGCCGGCCAGCGCCGCGCTCTGGTCGGCGCGGTCGGGCCAGGTGGCCAGCAGCCAGCCGAGGTCGAGCAGCGGATCGCCGATCGTGCACATCTCCCAGTCGACGATCGCCGCGACCTCGGGGCCGTCGAACGCGTACATCAGGTTCGCCAGGTGGTAGTCACCGTGCAGGATGCCCGGCCGCCATGTCGCCGGACGGTGCTCGCCCAGCCAGCGGGCGACGTCGTCCAGGCCGGGGATGTCCGGCCCCGGGTAGCCGTCCAGCGCGCTGTAGGAGTCGAGTTCGGACAGCCAGCGGCTTACCTGCCGCTCAAGGAAGCCCTCCGGTTTGCCGAAATCGTGCAGTCCGACGGCCTTGTAGTCGACCGCCCCTAGGGCCGCCAGCGCGCGCGCCGCGTTCAGGCCCATCTCGCGTTGGACGGCCTTGTCCCCGGCATGCAGGTCGGGCAACGTCACCGACGCGTTGAAGCCCTTCACCGGTGTCATCAGGTAGAAGACCGCCCCGTTCATGACGGTCTCGTCGGGGCAGGCGGCGATGAGGCGGGGCGCCGGGACGTCCGTGCCGTCCAGGGCCGCCAGTACGCGGGCCTCCCGGCGCAGGACGTCGTTCGTCCTCGCCCGCAGATGGCTCGGCCCGCGCCGCAGCACGTACTCGCGGCCGCCCCGGCGGAACCGGAGCAGGGTGTTCTGCGTGCCGCCCGCCAGCCGCTCGACGTCCTCGAACGGGCCCTCCGGAAGGCCCTGGCCGTCCATCCAGCCGGCCAGGACGTCGAAGTCGACGAGCGCGCGGTCGATCTGCACAGGCTGCACGGGCGGATCCCTTCCCGGACACGGGTCACCTGCCGACACCGGACACCGGAGGCTAACAGTCATGCACTTGCATTACTGCTTGAGGGAGGTAGATTATCGGGGGAAACGACGCTGGAGGTTCGCCATGGCATGGGACTTCGAGACCGACCCCGCCTACCAGGAGCTGCTCGACTGGGCGGACGCCTTCGTGCGGGACGAGGTCGAGCCGCTCGACCTCGTCCTCGGCGACCCCTACGACAAGACCGACCCCCGCTACAAGGAGCTGGTGCGCCCCCTCCAGGACCGCGTCCGCGAGAAGGGCCTGTGGGCGTGCCACCTCGGGCCGGACCTAGGCGGCCAGGGCTACGGCCAGGTGAAGCTGGCGCTGCTCAACGAGATCCTGGGGCGCTCCCGCTGGGCGCCCTCGGTCTTCGGCTGCCAGGCGCCCGACTCGGGCAACGCGGAGATCATCGCCCACTTCGGGACGCCCTCCCAGAAGGAGCGCTACCTGCGCCCCCTCCTGGACGGCGAGATCTCCTCGTCCTACTCGATGACCGAGCCGCACGGGGGCGCCGACCCGACCCTGTTCACCACCCGGGCGGTCCGCGACGGGGACGGCTGGGTCATCAACGGGGAGAAGTGGTTCTCCTCCAACGCGCGGCACGCCACGTTCCTGATCGTGATGGCGGTGACGAACCCCGACGTGTCCGCCTACGAGGGCATGTCGATGTTCATCGTCCCGGCCGACGCGCCCGGCCTGATCACCGTCCGCAACGTGGGTGTGGGCGGCGAGCGCGAGGGCTCCCACGGGTACCTGCGCTACGACAACGTCCGCGTCCCGGCCGAGAACCTGCTCGGCGACGAGGGCGGCGCGTTCGTGATCGCGCAGACCCGCCTCGGCGGCGGCCGCATCCATCACGCCATGCGCACGATCGCGCAGGTCCGCAAGGCGTTCGACATGATGCTGGAGCGCGCGGTGTCCCGCCAGACGCGGTTCGGGGCGCTCGCCAAGATGCAGATGACCCGGGAGAAGATCGCCGACAGCTGGATCGAGATCGAGCAGTTCCGGCTGCTGGTCCTGCGCACCGCGTGGCTGATCGACAAGCACGGCGACTACAAGAAGGTCCGCAAGGACATCGCCGCCGTCAAGGCCGCGATGCCGAAGGTCTACCACGACGTCGTCCAGCGCGCGATGCACCTGCACGGCGCGCTCGGGGTGTCGAACGAGATGCCGTTCGCCGCCATGATGCTGGGGGCGCAGGCGATGGCGATCGCCGACGGCCCCACCGAGGTCCACAAGATCACCCTCGCCCGGCAGCTGCTGCGCGACGTCGAGCCCGTCGAGGGCCTGTGGCCGTCCGGTCACCTGCCCACCCGCCGGGAGGCGGCCCGCGAGCGCTTCGCCGACGCGCTGGAGCACGCGATCGGCAATGAGTGACACCCGCGAGCGGCTGCTCGATGCCGCCGAGCGGCTCTACGCCGCGCGCGGCGTGGACGCGGTGAGTCTCCGGGAGATCCTCCAGGAGGCGGGCGCCCGCAACGCGACGGCCGTCCAGTACCACTTCGGGGACCGCGCCGGGGTCGTCCGCGCGATCATGGCGCGGCACGCCCCCGAGGTGGAGGCCCGGCGGCACGCCCTGCTCGACGCCTACGAGGACGGCGAGCGGGGCGTGCGGCCGCTGGCCGGCGCGCTGGTCCGGCCGCTGGCGGCCCGCCTCGCCGACGAGTCGGGCCGCGCCTTCCTGCAGATCTGGGCGGACGTCGTCAACCGCCCGGCGCCGCTCGTCCCGGTCGCCGTCCTCGACGACCCCGAGGACAGCCTGTGCCGCTGGCGCCTCCTCGTCGAGCCGCTGCTGGAGGAGGACGCGGCCCGCCTGCACCGCCGTTTCACCGCCATCCTGTACGCCTCGATCGAGCTCGCCCGCCGGGCCCGCTCGGGACCGCGCACCGACGACCGCCTGTTCACCAGCTACCTGATCGACGTCGTCGCCGCGATCCTCGGCGCGCCCGTCTCGCCCGAGACCCGGCGGCTGGCCGCCGAGCGCGACGCCGCCCGGCCGGTGAGGTCACATTCGTCCAAGACCCCCTGATCCCCCGCCGCCCAGACTGGGCATGTCCGGTCACGACAGGGGAGGACGACATGACCAAAGAGATCCGCAGGACCTTCTATCCCATCGTCAACTGCGCCGACACGGCCGCGTCGATGGAATGGCTGGAGAAGGCGTTCGGCTTCCAGCCGCGCGAGGTGCACCGCGACGAGGCGGGCAACGTGGTGCACGCCGAGATGGCCTTCGACACCGGCATCCTGATGTTCGGCAACGGTGAGCCCGGCAAGACGGCCCTGTACGTCGCCGTGGACGACCCCGACGCTCACCACGACCGCGCCAAGGCCGCGGGCGCCGAGATCACCGCCGAGCTGTCCGACAAGGAGTACGGCTCCCGCGACTACGCGGCCCGCGACCTGGACGGCAACGAGTGGTACTTCGGCACCTACCGCCCCTGACCATCCTTGACTGCCCTCCCGGCCCGGAGGGAGCGGCGCGCGGGGGGCGCCGGCCCCCGGGTAGGGGTGCCCGCCGCCGACCTCGCGTGCGCCGAGAATCCGACAGCGGGGCGGCCCGCGGTTTGGCACACGGTCACACGATTCCGGCCAATCCCAAATAGCGCTGTAGAACCCTATTGTCTCAGTTGTCGATTTTGGCGACCATGGCTCCGGTTGATCATCTTCTCCGGAGGGAGTTCTCATGGCCGCCGAAATCCACCTCACCCGCAGAGGGCTGCTCGGAGGCACCGGCGCGGTGCTCGGGGGTGCGCTGCTCGGCCCGCTGGCCGGTGCGCCGTCCGCCGCATCGGCGCAGGCCGCGCCCCGCGTGTACACCCGGTCGGAGTGGCTGGCACGGCCGCCCACGTCGGCGGCGACGGTGCTGGACCGGGCCCCGGACCACATCGTCGTGCACCACACCGCGACGCCCAATTCCACCGACTACTCGCTGAACCACGCCTTCGCGCTGTCAAGATCGATTCAGAACTACCACATGGACGGCAACGGCTGGGCCGACACCGGGCAGCAGCTCACCATCAGCCGCGGCGGCCACCTGATGGAGGGGCGCAACCGCAGCCTCAGCGCCATCAACGCCGGCGACCACGTGGTCGGCGCGCAGACCGGCGGCCACAACAGCCACACGATCGGCATCGAGAACGAGGGCAACTACATGACCGCCGCGCCCACGGGCTCGCTCTGGAGCGCGCTGGTCGCGACCTGCGCGTGGCTGTGCGACGTGTACGGGCTCGACCCGCACGCGGCGATCGTCGGGCACCGCGACTACAACGCCACCGCCTGCCCCGGCGACGTCCTGTACGCGCGGCTGCCGCAGCTGCGCAACGAGGTCGCCGGCAGCATCGGCGCGCGGCGCGTCACGCAGAGCTCCCCTGCCGTGCCCAGCGGCCTGCCCGGACCGCGCCACGCCTTCGACCACGGACCGGCGCTGAGCTCCGGGGAGCGCATCCGCTGATCTCGCCGGCCGGAAAACGGGAGGCCCGCGGGACCGGTCCGGTGCTACCGTGCCGAGGCCGGCCGCGGGACTCCGGTGCGACTTCCGGAACCCACCTTCAAGTGATGATTCGCAGCTCGCG
>NZ_SMKM01000153.1 GCF_004348665.1 Actinomadura sp. GC306
CCACAAACCCGGCCCACCCACCACCGTCCGCACTGCCAGCCGATCTTCAGAAACCCCATGCCTCAACCCTGCAATAGCCTCCCCACCCACAGATCCCCCTAAGCAATACAGGCAAGCCACCCTCACCGACCCATTTCGCCAAGCAGGCCGGCCACCCTCCACCACACAATGACCTCCACCTGCGACTTCCCCCGACCTCGGAGCCGTTGACTTGCGGCGTGTTGCCCTTATGGAGCGCTCCATAAGGGCAACACGCCGCAAGTCAACGAGTAGCGCCCCGCCAGCGTTCGCGGCCACCGCGCTAGGGAAGGCGAAGCTATGCAACCGCTGCACACGTTGTCGTTCATGCGGACGGCACTTCGGCGACCAGGACCGAAGCCATGGTCGTTCACCTGGTCAACGACACCAAGGGATGGCGCAACCACGCACCGACCCCAACCGTCGCGATCGCGTCCGAAGGCAGGTTTCGAGCCCGCGAGAAACCTGATCGCGCAGCGAGCCCCCAGGGCGAGTTCGGAGCGATGCAGCGATCGCACGCAGTGCCCGCCGAAGGGAAGGCCCTCTAGGGCCTGACCGCCAAGGGCAATGCAAATAAGCACAGCGAGGAACCTGATCGCGCGGCAAGCCCCCAGGGCGAGCCGGAGCGATACAGCCGTTACACGCACCGCCCATCATGCAAACAGCGCTTCAGCGACCAGGACCGAAGCCTCGGTCGTTCACCTGGTCAACGACACCAAGGGATGGCGCAACCACGCACCGACCCCAACCGTCGCGATCGCGTCCGAAGGCAGGTTTCGAGCCTGCGAGAAAACTGATCGCGCAGCGAGCCCCCAGGGCGAATCGGAGCGATGCAGCGATCGCACGCCTTTTCCGTTGAAGGGAGGGCGCTCCAGCGCCTGACCGCCGAGGGAAAGGCAAAAAAGCTAGTGTGCGGCTTCTTGCCAGGTTCTTCCTGTGCCCATGGAGACGCTCAAGGGGGCTCTTAGGTCGTAGGCGCCGGCCATTTCGGTGCTGACCAGGGTTTTCAGGGTTTCCAGTTCGCCGGGGGCCACTTCGAAGACGAGTTCGTCGTGGACTTGGAGGAGGATGCGGGAGGTCAGGCCGGCGGTGTTGATGGCGCGGTGGACGTTCAGGCCGGCGACCTTGATGATGTCGGCGGCGGAGCCCTGGATGGGGGCGTTGAGGGCCATGCGCTCGGCCATCTCGCGGCGCTGGCGGTTGTCGGAGTTGAGGTCGGGCAGGTAGCGGCGGCGGCCGAGGATGGTTTCGGTGTAGCCGTCCTGGCGGGCCTTGGCGACGATGTCGCGGAGATAGTCGCGGACGCCGCCGAACTGCTCGAAGTACTCCTCCATGAGGCCGCGGGCCTCGTCGGGGGAGATGCGGAGCTGCTGGGAGAGGCCGTAGGCGGACAGGCCGTAGGCGAGGCCGTAGTTCATGGCCTTGATGCGGGCGCGCAGTTCGCCGTCGATCTGCTCGGGCGGGAGGCCGAAGACGCGGGACGCGGTGATGGTGTGGAAGTCGGCGCCGGTTCCGAACGCTTCGAGGAGGGCCGCGTCCTCGGAGAGGTGCGCCATGATGCGCAGCTCGATCTGGGAGTAGTCGGCGGTGAGGAGCGATTCGTAGCCGCCGCCGACGACGAACGCCTCGCGGATCTGGCGGCCTTCGGCGGTGCGGATCGGGATGTTCTGCAGGTTCGGGTCGGTGGACGACAGCCGGCCGGTCGCGGCGATCATCTGGTTGAACGTGGTGTGGATGCGGCCGTTGTCGTCGGCCATCGGGATGAGGGAGTCGACGATGCTCTTGAGCTTGGCGACCTCCCGCCAGCGGAGGATGTGCTCCAGGACGGGGTGGGGCTCCTTCTCCAGGAGGTTCGTCAGGGCCTCGGAGTCGGTGGTGTAGCCGGTCTTGGTGCGCTTGGTCTTCGGCAGGTTCAGCTCGTCGAACAGGATCTGCTGGACCTGCTTCGGCGAACCGAGGTTGAACTCGCGTCCGACGGCGCCGTGGGCCGCCTGCTCCTGCTCCTTGACCTGGCCGCCGAGGGACGCCGACAGGCCCGCGAGGTGGTCGGTGTCGACCGCGATGCCGGCGCGCTCCATGTCGGCCAGGACGCCGACGAGCGGGAGCTCCACTTCTCGCAGGAGGCGGGTGGCGCCGCGCTTGTCCAGGTCCTTGTCGAGGACGTCGGCCAGTTCGGTGACGGCGCGCGCGCGGACCGCGAGGGCCTGCGCCGCCTCTTCCTCTCCCGAGCCGTCGAGGGTGAGCTGCCCCGATTCCTCGGTTTCGCTGCGCAGTTCGCGGTGCAGGTAGCGCAGGGCCAGGTCGGCGAGGTCGAACGTCCGCTGGCCTGGAAGCGCCAGGTAGGCGGCGAGGGCGGTGTCGCTGGTCACGCCGTCCAGGGTCATTCCGCGGGCCGCGAACGCCAGCATCGGGCCCTTCGCCTCGTGGATCGCCTTGGGGCGGGCGGGGTCGGCGAGGTAGGCGGCGAGGGCGCGCTCGTCGTCCTCGATGAGTTCGGCGGGGTCGAGGTGGACGGCCGGCCCCTTCTTCGACGCCAGCGCCACCGCGGTGATCTCCCCGGTGCCGCGCCCCCAGGTGCCGGTGACGGCGATGCCGAGCCGGTCGCCGGCGTTGGCCTCCAGCCAGGTGGCGAGGGCGCCGGGCTCCAGCGCGTCGAGGTCGACGTCGAAGCCCTCGTCGGCCTCGGGTTCGGCCGCCGAGAGCGTCGAGTACAGGCGTTCGCGCAGGACCCGGAACTGCAGCGAGTCGAACAGGGTGTGGATCTCCTCGCGGTCCCACTGGCCCATGGCCAGCTGCGGCGGCGCCAGCTCCAGCCCGACCTCGTCGTCGAGCCGGTTGATCTGGTGGTTGCGCAGGACCTGCGCGAGGTGCTCGCGCAGGTTGTCGCCCGCCTTGCCCTTGATCTCCTCGACGCGGGCGACGAGGGTGTCGAGGTCGCCGTACTTGGTCAGCCACTTCGCGGCGGTCTTCGGGCCGACGCCCGGCACGCCGGGCAGGTTGTCGCTGGTCTCCCCCACCAGCGCGGCCAGTTCGCGGTACCGCTGCGGCGGGACGCCGTACTTGGCCTCGACGGCGGCGGGGTCCATCCGCGACAGCTCCGACACGCCGCGGACCGGGTAGAGGACCGTGACGTCGTCGTCGACGAGCTGGAACGCGTCCCGGTCGCCGGTGACGATCAGGGTCTTCATCCCGGCGCGGGTGGCCTGGACGGCGAGCGTGGCGATGATGTCGTCGGCCTCGAACCCCGCGACCGACAGCCGCGGGATGCGCAGCGCGTCCAGCACCTCGAAGATCAGGCTGACCTGGCTGCGGAACTCGTCGGGCGTCTTCTGCCGCCCCGCCTTGTACTCCACGTACTGCTCGTGCCGGAACGTCGGCTCCGAGCGGTCGAACGCCACCGCGATGTGGCTGGGCCGCTCGTCCCGCAGGACGTTGATGAGCATGGACGTGAAGCCGTACACGGCGTTGGTCGGCTGCCCGTCGGTGGTGGAGAAGTTCTCCACGGGCAGCGCGAAGAACGCCCGGTAGGCCAGGGAGTGCCCGTCGAGCAGGAGGAGCCGGTCACTCTGGTCAGGGGTCACTGCTGTCGTCGCCACAGGAGGACTCTAGTCTGCGCGTAAGACAGTTTTGTGGAGGCGTAAGTGACTGACACTCCCGGGCCGCGGGACGCCGTCGACCTGCCCGGCTTCGGACCGGACGCGTACGGCGACCTGGGCAAGGCCATGGGCATCGAGTACCTGGAGGCGTCCCCGGAGCGCGTGGTGGGCCGCATGCCCGTGAAGGGCAACACCCAGCCGTACGGCCTGCTGCACGGCGGCGCGTCCTGCGTGCTGGCCGAGTCGCTCGGCTCGGTCGGCGCGGCGCTGCACGCCGGGCCCGGCCGCATCGCCGTGGGCATCGAGATCAACGCCACCCACCACCGGTCCGCGACAGCGGGCCACGTGACGGGCGTGGCGACCCGCCTGCACGGCGGGCGGACCCTCGCCACCTACGACATCGCGATCACCGACGACGAGGACCGCCCCATCTGCAGCGCGCGCCTCACCTGCATGCTGCGGGACGCTCCCGAAGGTTGATCCGCGCTTTCTTTGCGATGCGCGCCCCCGGGTCTGTAGCGTGGGACGAAACAGGCCCGGGACCACCGAGTAGACAACGTACGCTCCGCTAAGGTGCGTACGGCCCCAAAGGTGGTCCCGGGCCTCTTTTCGTGTGCTGATCACCGACTCACGTAATTCACAAAACGGTCACAACAGATCACGACTCGGCCGCAACCCCCACTCCCGTCTCCTCACGAACGTCCAGGTCAAGTAGCCTCCGTGGCACTGTACAAACGGACGCAAAGAGGCTGTCCACGGACATCTGGAGACGCCCATGCAAGGCGGCAGAAGGTTCCGCACCCTGGCACTCACCGCCGTTGCCGCGCTAGCCCTCGCGGCCTGCGGCGGCGGCGACGACGGCGGCGGTGACACCGACGCCGGCGGCAAGAGCGACGGCGTGTTCAAGCTCGGCTACATCTTCCCCGAGAGCGGTGAGCTGGCCCACCTCGGCCCGCCCCAGATCTCGGCCACCAAGTACGCCATCGCAGAGATCAACAAGGCCGGCGGCGTCCTCGGCAAGCCGATGCCCGAGGTCGTCGGTTCCGACGAGGGCGGCAAGGCCGAGATCGCCAACGCATCCGTCGACCGCCTGCTCGGCCAGAACGTCGACGGCATCATCGGCGCGGCGGCGTCCGGCATGTCCCTCGCCGTGCTCGACAAGGTCAAGAGCGCTCAGAAGGTGCAGTGCTCGGGCTCCAACACCGCCCCGACCTTCACCGGCTACCAGGACGACGGCTTCTACTTCCGCACCGCGCCGAGCGACGTGCTGCAGGGCCCGATCCTCGCCGACACCATCACCGGTGACGGCCACGCCACCGTCGCCATCGCCTACCGCGGCGACGACTACGGCAAGGGCCTCGCCGAGGCGACCAAGGCCGCGCTGGAGAAGGTCGGCGGCACCGTGCCGGTCATGGAGGCCTACGAGCCCAACACGACCAACTTCAACGCCACGGTCTCCAAGATCCGCGACGCCAAGCCGGACGCCGTCGTCATGGTCTCCTTCCAGGAGGGCGCCCAGCTCGGCACCAAGCTCATCGAGGCCGGCTTCAAGGCGAACCAGTTCTACAGCGCCGACGGCATGAAGGACGAGGAGATGGCGGAGCGCTTCTCCAAGAGCGACCCGTCCGTCATCGAGGGCTTCAAGGGCACCGGCCCCGCCTCCGTCGAGAACAAGACCTTCACCGACGGCCTGAAGGCCTTCGACCCCAAGCTCGAGGTCTTCCAGTACGCGCCGCAGGTCTACGACTGCGTCACGGTGATGGCCCTGGCCGCCGAGAGCGCCAAGACCGACGACCCCGCCGTCTTCAAGACGAAGATGAACGAGGTCACCAAGGGCGGCGAGAAGTGCACGTCCTTCGCGCAGTGCCGTGACCTGATCAAGGACGGCAAGGACATCGACTACGACGGCGCCAGCGGCCCGCTCGACTTCACCGAGCCCGGCGAGCCCGGCGCCACCGAGATCGAGGTCTACGAGTACAACGACAAGGGCAAGTTCGAGATCATCGACACCGTGCAGAGCAAGCCGGTGAGCTGACCCTCGGCGGAACGAAGGAAGGGCCCCGGCCGAACGGCCGGGGCCCTTTCCCGTGTCCCGCCCCGGGTCCGGGCCGGCGCCGCGGCGCCGGCCCGCCCGGGAACGGTCAGTCGACCGTCGCGAGAGTGCCGAGGTACAGCTCGATGACCTTCGGGTCGTGCAGCAGCTCCGCACCGGTGCCCGTGTAGGCGTTGCGGCCCTGGTCGAGCACGTAGCCCCGGTCCGCGATCTGCAGGCACCTGCGCGCGTTCTGCTCGACCATCACGATCGACACACCGCTCGCGTTGATCTGCTTGACCTGCTCGAACACCTCGTCCTGGAACTTCGGCGACAGACCCGCCGTCGGCTCGTCCAGCATCAGCACCGACGGGTCCATCATCAGCGCCCGGCCCATCGCCACCATCTGGCGCTCACCGCCCGACAGCGCGCCCGCCTTCTGCTTGCGGCGCTCCCCCAGCAGGGGGAACAGTCCGCAGACGAACTTGAACCGCTCGTTCCACAGCTTCGGCCGCAGGTACAGGCCCATCTCCAGGTTCTCCTCCACGCTGAGCGAAGGGAACACGTTCTGGGTCTGCGGCACGTACCCGACCCCGCGCGACACCAGCTCGTGCGCGGTGAGGTTCGTGATCGGCGAGCCCTTCAGCCGGATCGACCCCGAACGCACCGGGATCAGCCCGAACATCGTCTTGATCAGCGTCGACTTGCCGGCGCCGTTCGGCCCGATCACCGCCACGACCTCCCCCTCCGCGAGGGTGAGGTCGCAGCCGTTGAGGATGTTGACCTCCGGGATGTACCCCGAGACCACCTTCTCCGCCACCAGCAGGGGCTCCGGAGCGGCCTGCCCGGCCGCCCCGGCGTCCTTGTCCGACATCGCTACTCCTTCGCCCCCGGCTCGTCGTACCTGGTTCCAAGGTAGGCGTCGATGACCGTCCGGTTGGAACGGATCTGCTCCGGCGGCCCCTCGGCGATCACCTGCCCCTGCGCCATGCAGACGACCCAGTCGCTGATGCCCATGACGACGTCCATGTCGTGCTCCACGAACAGCACGGTCATGCCCTCGTCCCGCAGCGCCCGGACATGCCCGAGCAGCGACTGCGTCAGCGCCGGGTTCACCCCGGCCATCGGCTCGTCCAGCATCACCATCGACGGGCCCACCATCAGCGCGCGCGCCATCTCCAGCAGCTTCCGCTGCCCGCCCGACAGCTCACCCGCGAACGAATCGCGCATGTGCGCCAGCTTGAACCGGTCGAGCAGCTCCAGGGCGCGCTTCTCCAGCCCGCCCTCCTGCCGCCGCCACAGCGGCGGCACCAGCGCGTTGAAGAAGTTCTCCCCGCGCTGGCCGACCGCCGCCAGCTTCATGTTCTCCAGCACGGTCAGCCGCGTCAGCGCCTTGGTCAGCTGGAACGTCCGCACCATGCCGCGCCGGGCCATCTTGTGCGCCGCGAGCCCGGCCGCGGGACGGCCGTCGAACGACCACGTACCGCCGTCCGCCCGGTCGAACCCGGTCAGCACGTTGAACAGGGTCGTCTTGCCCGCGCCGTTCGGGCCGATCAGCGAGGTGATCGTCCCGCGCTGCACCTCCAGGTGCCCGACGTCGACCGCCTTCAGCCCGCCGAACGCCCGGCTCACCCCGTCCGCGACGAGGATCGGATCCGGCTTGGCGACCCCCGGCGTACCGGTGAGCCCCTCCAGCGCGGAGTCGTGCGGGACGACGGTCTCCTCGACCGCCTCCTCGGCCTGCTGCCGGGCCTGGACGATCTCGCTGTCGCCCAGCTCGGCGCCATCGCCATCGGCGCCGTGCACGTCCTTCGGCTCATCGGTCACGGAGCAACATCTCCCTCCTGCTGCCGAGCACGCCCTGCGGCCGGTAGATCATGATCAGCATGAGCAGCAGGCCCACCACCGCGAAGCGCAGCGGGCCGATGTCGGACGGCGACAGGATGCTCTCCGAGATGTACCCCGCGCTGAGCGCCTGCCGCAGCGAGGTGTCCATCAGCACCAGCAGGAACCAGAACATCCACGCGCCGACGATCGGGCCGAGCACCCGCCCGGCACCGCCCATCAGCAGCACCGTCCACAGGAAGAACGTGATCTCGGGGTTGAACGTGTCCGGCTGCACCGACTGGAAGCCGATCGCGAACATCACACCCGCCAGGCCGCCGATCACACCGCCGATCAGCAGGCTCTGGATCTTGAAGCCGAACACGTTCTTGCCGAGGGCGCGCACCGCGTCCTCGTCCTCCCGGATCCCCTTCAGGACCCGGCCCCACGGGCTGTGCACCAGCAGGTAGACCATGAGGGCCACCAGGGCGACCAGCGTCCAGCCCAGGATCATCACCCACAGGTCCCGGTCGGAGTAGGAGAACCGTCCGAATCCGTATGAACCCGACGGAATCGGATTGAGCTCGAAGAACGGGTTCGCGAACTGCTGCAGCCCGTACACGCTGCCCGTCACGTCGTTCGCGAACTCGGCCCGGTACACCAGCCGCATGATCTCGGCCGCCGCGATCGTCACGATCGCGAGATAGTCCCCCCGCAATCGCAGGGTCGGCAGGCCCAGCAGCAGCGCCAGCACCGCCGCGCACAGCAGGCCGACGATCACGCCGACCCACATCGGCCAGCCGAACGTGCTCACACTGATCGCCAGGCCGTAGGCCCCCACCAGCATGAAGCCCACCTGGCCGAAGTTCAGCAGGCCCGTGTAACCGAAGTGGACGTTGAGCCCGATGGCCGCGAGCGCGTACACCGCCGCCTCAGGGGCGAACGCCCCGCGGAGCGCGGACAACAGAATGTCGATGATATCCATGTGCCGCGCCCCCTATCCGACTCGCTCCGCGCGGCCCAGGATCCCCTGTGGCCGGAACAGCAGTACCAGGATGAGCACCACCAGCGCCCACGCGTTCTGCAGCTCCACCGGGAGCCACAAGGTGGACACCTGCGCCACGATCCCCACGACCAGGCTCCCCGCGATCGCGCCGTACGCGGTGCCCAGCCCGCCGAGGATCACGGCGGCGAACATCAGCAGCAGCAATCGGAACCCCATGTTGAACGAGACGTTCTCACTGACGCCGTAGAAGACCCCGCCGAGCGACGCGAGACCGCCCGCCAGCATCCACACGTACAAGATCACGCGGGAGACGTCGATGCCCGACGACTCCGCGAGGTCGCGGTTGTCGGCCACCGCGCGCATCGCCTTCCCGATGCGGGTGCGCTGCAGCCCGAGCCCCACCAGGACCAGCACCGCGAACGAGATGACGATGATCGTCAGGTCCCGCGGCGTGATCGACAGCGGACCCCAGGTCAGCCGGTCCTGGATCTGGTAGTCGTTGTACGGCTGCGCCGTCGCGCCGAACCACACCTGGACGCCGTGCCGGATCAGCAGGGCCAGGCCGATCGAGACGATGAACATCTGGATCAGCGCCACCCCGCGCCGCCGTAGTGGCTGCCAGATGCCCCGTTCGATCGCCCCGCCTATGCCGACCCCGGCGACCACCGCGACCAGGGTCGCCGGTATCAGCTGCCAGGAGGGCCCCTGCAGGTTCAGGAACCAGGCGATCACCGCGCCGAGCGTCACCATCTCGCCGTGGGCGAAGTTCACCAGCTTGGTCGTCCCGAAGATCAGCGAGAGGCCGACCGAGGTGATCGCGATGATGGCGCCGAACCGGACGCCCTCCAGCAGCAGCTGCAGGAACTTCTCGCCCGTGCTCGGGCCCGTGTCGGCCCGCGGGGCACCGGCACCGCCGTCCGCGCCCTGGCCGGCCTGCCCCTCGGCCGCCAGCGGGAACAGCACGTTCCGCTCCTGGCCGTCGGTCACCGAGATGTCGGTGAGGGCCTCGCCTCCCTGGCGGCGCGGGACCACCCCTTGCGGGAGCGACCCGACGTCGAGGGCGACGTCGTAGCGCCCCGGTCCGGGAAGCTCGACGCGCCACTTGCCGTCGGCCCCGGTCGTGGCCTCGCCGACCTCCTTCGCACCCTGTTGGACTTTGATCACGATGTCCGCGACCGGTTTGCGGTCGGGACCTCGCACCGTGCCTGCCAATGCCTCGCCCTCAGCCGCGAACGCCGCCGGGGTGACCAGCAGGATCGCGGCGAGCGCGAGCAGGGCGGCCGCCAGTGTTCGGCGCACACAGGCTCCTTTACTCGCACATCAGGAAATGTGTGGCGAGCGTAGCGAAGCACCGTTAACGGGGCCGCCACGGGAGCGGAGTCGTGAACGAATCGTTCGCAGAACGTGACAGAACGGACTAGCGTCAGCCCAGGTCAGGACGTTGCCGCTGGCGGGAGAGCTCCTCGACGACGGTATCGGCTACGGCGCGCATCGTGAGGCGCCGGTCCATCGACGCCTTCTGGATCCACCGGAACGCCTCCGGCTCGGACCACCCGTGCGCCTCCTGCAGCAGCCCCTTGGCCCGGTCGACCACCTTGCGGGTCTCCAGCCGCTCCTGCAGCCCGACGACCTCCGCCTCCAGGGCCCGCAGCTCGGTGTACCGGCTCACCGCCATCTCGATCGCTGGCGCGAGGTCGGTCTTGGAGAACGGCTTGACCAGGTAGGCCATCGCCCCGGCGTCCGTGGCCCGCTGGACGAGCTCGCGCTGGGAGAACGCGGTGAGGATCACCACCGGGGCGATCCGGTCGGCCGAGATCCGCTCCGCCGCCGAGATCCCGTCCAGGATCGGCATCTTGACATCGAGGATCACGAGGTCCGGCTTCAGGTCGGCGGCCAGCCGCACGGCGGCCTCGCCGTCCCCGGCCTCCCCGACCACCTCGTAGCCGTCCTCCTGAAGCATCTCCTTCAGGTCGAGCCTGATCAGGGCCTCGTCTTCCGCGATCACAACCCGCCGCGTACTCTCCACACCCAAGAGCCTACCGAAACCCGGTACCCTGGGTCTGGGCGCCCCTCACCGGGGCACCGAACTGGACATAAGGGACATGTCCAGAAAAATGCCGGGATGATGGAATTGGCAGACATTGATCCCTCAAAAGGATTTGTCCGAAAGGGCGTGCGGGTTCGAGTCCCGCTCCCGGCACCATTGACCAGCCGCACCCCGTCGGTGACGAGGTGCGGCGACGACCGAGCCCACGACCACTGAAAAGAACCGATCGGCCACCTCCTCCACTACCGATGGTCACGACCGGAAACTGTCAGTGGTCGACGCCACGATGCGGGCATGCATGACCCAACAACACGTCAACTCGCCCGGCGCCTGCTCGGTTCGGGGCTGACGCTCGCCGAAGTCCATCGTCAGACCGGGGTACCGCTATCGACCTTGGGATACTGGCGGAAGAATCCAGATACGGGAGCAGGCTCCGGAAGGTCGCTCTGTCCCCGCTGCCATGGCCGGGAACTGAACGGCCGGCGTTACTCCTATCTCCTCGGCCTCTACCTCGGGGACGGCCATATCGCCAAGACGCACCGCGAGGGCGTCTACCGGCTCGAAATCGCCTGCGCCGACTCCTGGCCCGGCCTCATCGACGAAGCCGCCGAGGCGGTCGCCGAAGTGATGCCCGGCCACAAGGTGGGACGCCGGAAGGTCACGGGGTGCACGAACGTCGGTGTCTACTCCAAGCATCTGCCCTGCCTCTTCCCGCAGCACGGGCCGGGGCGCAAGCACGACCGCAAGATCGAACTGGCCGGCTGGCAGCGGAAGATCGTGGACGAGTGCACAGAGGAGTTCGTCCGGGGCCTGATCCACTCCGATGGCTGCCGCGTCATCAACCGGATACGGCGGCCGTCCGAGAGCGGGGACCGATGGTACGAGTACCCGCGCTACAACTTCAGCAACGCCTCACTGGACATCCAGAGGCTCTTCACGGACGCGCTGGATCGGCTGGGTATCGCCTGGACACAGATGAACAGGAGAAACCTGTCGGTCGCCAAGCGGGAGGCGGTGGCTCGGCTGGACGAGTTCGTCGGGGCGAAGTACTGAGGGGACGACGCGACGCCGGGCCCGAGGGTTGGTCGGGCCCGGCGTCGGTTCGATTCCTCTCGGCTACTTCGCGGGGGTTTCGGAGGCGAGTTCTTCCTTCGGTCTGTTGCGGAAGTAGTCGCGGGTCTCCCGGTAGACGAGCGGGGAGAGGATGAGCAGGCCGATCAGGTTGGGCAGCGCCATGAGGCCGTTCATCACGTCGGAGAAGGTCCAGACCGTGGTGAGCGTGGTGGTGGCGCCCACGTAGATGATCAGGATGAAGAGGATGCGGTAGGGCAGGACCGCCTTGCGGCCGAACAGGAACTCCACGCAGCGGTCCCCGTAGTAGGACCAGCCGAGCAGCGTGGAGAAGGCGAAGAAGATGACGCTCAGCGTGACGATGACGCTGGCCCAGTCGCCGGGCAGGCCCTCGTCGAACGCGCGGGCGGTGAAGGCGGCGGCCTCGTCTTCGCCGGCGTCCTTCCACACGCCGGTGATGACGATGGTCAGCGCGGTGAAGCTGACCACGACGAGGGTGTCGATGAAGGTCTGGGTCATCGACACCAGGGCCTGCCGGACCGGGTGCGAGGTCTTCGCGGCGGCGGCGGCGATGCCGCCGGTGCCGAGGCCGGACTCGTTGGAGAAGATGCCGCGGGCGACACCGTACTGGATCGCGGCGGCGACCCCGGCTCCGACGAAGCCGCCGGTGGCGGCGGTGCCGGAGAAGGCGTCGGTGAAGATGGTGCCGAGGGCGCCGGGGATCTCATCGATGTTGAAGGCGAGCACGCCCGCGGCGCCGAGGATGTAGAGGACGATCATCACGGGCACGAAGGCGCTGGTGAAGCGGCCGATGCTCTTGATGCCGCCGAGGATGACGGCGCCGGCGAACACGGTGATGATCACGCCGGTGATGACGGGGTCGAGGCCCCATTCCTCTTCGACGTTGGCGGCGACGGTGTTGGCCTGGGTCATGTTGCCGATGCCGAACGCGGCGAGGGCTCCGGCGACGGCGAAGAACCCGCCGAGGATCAGGCCGACAGGGCCCTTGATGCCCTTCCTGAGGTAGTGCATGGGGCCGCCGCCCTGCTCGCCGGCGGCGTCGGTGCGGCGGAAGCGGACGCCGAGGAACGCCTCGCTGTACTTGGTCGCCATGCCGACCATGCCGGTGAGCCACATCCAGAAGACGGCACCGGGGCCGCCGAGGGCGATGGCGGTGGCGACACCGGCGATGTTGCCGACGCCGACGGTGGCGGCGAGGGCGGTGGAGAGGGCCTGGTAGTGGGAGATATCGCCTTCGGCCTCGGTGTCGGAGCGCCGGAACGCGAGGCGGAAGGCCAGCCGGAAGCGCCGGACCTGGAGTCCGCGCAGGAGAAGGGTCAGGTAGAGGCCGGTGAGCAGGAGCAGCGGGATCAGGAGCCAGGGGCCCCAGATGAAGCTGCTGGCATCACCCAGAATTTCGTCGACGTCCATCACACCACCGATCAGGGGAGCGGCTCGAACATCCGGACCGTAGGTGACCGGCCGTTCGTTGAGAAGGGGGCGCGGTCACCCGTTACGAGATCGTCTTTTCACTTTTTTCGGCCCTTGACCCCAGGTGGGCCGTGTTTTCCGAGCGAAGTGGAATCGAGACCTTACGGTGACCGGACGTGAAAGGGCCGGGCACCGCGCGAGGGTGCGGTTCGCGCGGTGCCCGGCAGGGGGTGGTCGGCCCGGTGGGGTCAGGTATGGACGGTGATGGCGTCGCCGATGGCGTGGACGCGCAGCAGGTTCGTCGAGCCGGTGGTGCCGGGGGGCGAGCCGGCGACGACCACGACCTTGTCGCCCTTCTGGACGCGGCCGATCTCCAGGAGGGCCTGCTCGACCTGGCCGAACATGGCGTCGGTGTGGTCGGCGTGGGGGACGATGAACGTCTCGACGCCCCAGACGTGGGCGAGGCGGCCGCGGACGGCGGGGTCGGAGGTGAAGGCGAGCAGCGGGATCGGGGAGCGGTAGCGGGACAGGCGGCGGGCGGTCTCGCCGGACATGGTGAAGGCGGCGAGGGCCTCGGCGCCGACGATGGCGCCGACTTCGGCGGCGGCGCGGGCGATGGCGCCGCCGACGGTCTCGGGCATGCGTTCGAGGGTGTGGGTGGCCTGGAGGGCGGCCTGTTCGGCGGTCTGCACGATGCGGCTCATCGTGAGGACGGATTCGATGGGGTACTGGCCGACGCTGGTCTCGCCGGAGAGCATGACGGCGTCGGCGCCTTCGAAGACGGCGTTGGCGACGTCGGAGGTCTCGGCGCGGGTGGGGCGGGGCGCGGAGATCATGGATTCGAGCATCTGGGTCGCGACGATGACGGGGCGGGCCTTCTCGCGGCAGAGTTCGATGGCGCGTTTCTGGACCATCGGGACCTGTTCGAGGGGGAGTTCGACGCCGAGGTCGCCGCGGGCGACCATGATGCCGTCGAAGGCGGCGACGATCTCGGGGAGGCGTTCGACGGCCTGCGGTTTCTCGATCTTGCCGATGAGGGGGACGCGGACGCCCTCCTCTTCCATGATCTGGTAGCAGATGTCGGCGTCGTCGGGGGTGCGGACGAAGGAGAGGGCGACGAGGTCGACGCCGAGGCGGAGGGCCCAGCGGAGGTCCTGCTCGTCCTTCTCGGTGAGGGCGGGGACGCTGACGGGGACGCCGGGGAGGTTGAGGCCCTTGTTGTCGGAGACCATGCCGCCGACGGTGACGGTGGTCTGGACGCGGGTGCCGTCGACGCCGGTGACCTTGAGGGCGACGCGGCCGTCGTCGATGAGGACGGTGTCGCCGGGGCCGACGTCGCCCGGCAGCCCCTGGTAGGTGGTGGAGACCTCGCGCCGGGTGCCGGGGACGTCGTCGGTGGTGATGGTGAACTCGTCGCCGAGGGTGAGGCGTACCGGGCCGTCGGGGAAGCGGCCGATGCGGATCTTGGGGCCCTGCAGGTCCGCGAGGATGCCGACGCCGCGTCCGGTGGCGTCGGCGGCGGCCCTGACGCGGTGGTAGACCTCTTCGTGGACGGCATGTTCGCCGTGGCTCATGTTGAGCCGGGCGACGTCGATGCCGGCTTCGACGAGGGCGTGGATCTGCTCGGTGCTGGAGCAGGCCGGGCCGATGGTGCTGACGATCTTCGCTCGACGGGTCACGTGCACAACCGTACTTAGTTACCCGCGGGTACGGATATTCGTGCAGGACATGGTCGCCGGGGGTTCACCGATTGGTCTAGGTCAGAGGTCTAGACCACGTCCGGCCTCACCGTTTGAACGCCTCGACGGCCGCCCGGCAGAACGCCTTCAGGTCGTCCGGCTTCCGGCTGCTCACGAGCACGTTCGGCCCGTCCTCGCAGACCTGCACCTCCTCGTCCACCCAGGTCGCCCCGGCGTTGCGCAGGTCGGTCCGGACGCTCGGGAACGAGGTCATGGTGCGGCCGCGGACGACGTCGGCCTCGATGAGCGTCCACGGGGCGTGGCAGATGACCGCGACGGGCTTGCCCGCCTCGAAGAACGACCTGGCGAACTCCACGGCCTTGGGCTGCATGCGCAGGAAGTCGGGGTTGGCGACGCCGCCGGGCAGCACGAGGCCGTCGAACTCGTTGTGGTCGGAGACCTCGACGGTGGTGTCCACGGGGAAGGTGTCGGCCTTGTCCAGGTGGTCGAACGTCTGGAGGCGGCCGGACTGGGTGGACACGAGGCGGGGGGTGCCGCCGGCCTGCTCGACGGCCGCCCACGGTTCGGTGAGCTCGATCTGCTCGGTGCCCTCCGGGGCGCACAGGAACGCGATGCTCTTGCCTTCAAGGTCCTTGCTCGACATG
The DNA here is from genome assembly GCF_004348665.1 of Actinomadura sp. GC306. Lineage (GTDB taxonomy): Bacteria > Actinomycetota > Actinomycetes > Streptosporangiales > Streptosporangiaceae > Spirillospora. The sequence continues at coordinate 15,370 of NZ_SMKM01000153.1, forward strand.
GCTTTCCTCCTGGTATTGGGCTTATGTGGCTTTGCCCGGAAGAGCGGGTGGTATGCAGGAGGCGTGGATCCCAGGGGCTATCGCGAGTACCAGGAGCGGGGACTGGCGTGCTCGTGGACGGCGGCGCTCCCCCGCGACGCCGAGCCGTTCACGCAGCGGGTCCTGCCCGACGGCTGCGTGGACGTGATGTGGTCGGAGTCGGGGATCCTCGTCGCGGGCCCGGACACGGGGCCGATTCCGGCGGCCATGCGGCCGGGCGAGTCGATCGTGGCGGTCCGGTTCGGGCCGGGGACGGCGCCGCCGGTGCTGGGCGTCCCGGCGGACGCGATCCGCAACGGCCGGGTGCCGCTGCGGGACCTGTGGGGCGGGGAGGCCGACCGGCTGGCGGAGGCGGTCGCGGCGGCGGCCGACCGGCGCGGCGCCCTGGTGGCGGCGGTGCGGGAGCGGCTGCGGCCGGCGGACCCGGTGGTCCCGGTGGTGGTGGCG
>NZ_SMKM01000154.1 GCF_004348665.1 Actinomadura sp. GC306
GGGCACGGGGGAGGGGACATGCGCGTCGTCGTCGCGCTCGGCGGGAACGCACTGGTCAGACGCGGGGAGACGCCCGACGCCGAGCCGCAGCGCGGCAACGTCGACCGGGCCGTCCGGGCGCTGGTGCCGATCGCCGAGCGGCACGAGCTGATCATCACGCACGGGAACGGGCCGCAGGTCGGGGTGCTGGCGCTGGAGAGCCTCAACGACCCCGGCCTGACCCGCCCGTACCCGCTGGACACCGTCGGCGCCGAGACCCAGGGCATGATCGGGTACTGGATGCTGCAGTCGCTGCAGAACGCGCTGCCCGGCCGCCAGGTGCTGGCGATGGTCACCCAGACGCTGGTGTCGGCGGTGGACCCGGCGTTCGCCGACCCGGCCAAGTTCGTCGGGCAGCTCTACGACCGGGTGGAGGCCGACAAGCTCGCCGCCGAGTACGGCTGGACCGTCCGGCAGGACGGGGACGGCTGGCGCCGTGTGGTCCCGTCCCCGCGGCCGCAGCGGGTCATCGAGACCCGGCTGATCAGGGAGCTGCTCCGGCTCGGGACGATCGTGGTCTGCGCGGGCGGCGGCGGCATCCCGGTCCTGCGCAACGACGTCGGCCTGCTGGAGGGCGTCGAGGCGGTGATCGACAAGGACTACACGGCCGCGCTGCTCGCGGAGAGCATGGACGCGGACGCGCTGCTGATCCTCACCGACGTGCCGCGGGTGGTGCGCGGTTTCGGCACCGGCCGCGAAGAGGAGATCGTCCACACGACCCCGCACGAGCTGCGCGCCGAGCGCTTCCCCGCCGGGTCGATGGGCCCCAAGGTGGAGGCCGCCGCGACCTTCGTCGAGCGGACCGGCGACATGGCCGGGATAGGGCTGCTCGACCAGTGCGCGGAGATCCTCGCCGGAACCGCCGGGACGATCGTGACCCCCGGCGCGGCCTGGCACCCGGCGGGTGCGCCGTGACCGCCGGCACCGCGGGGGCCTCCTCGTTCGCGCGCAGCCTCATCCGGACCAAGCCGGTCGACCGGATCGTCGCCGAGGGCGGGTCCGGCGAGGGCGGCGAGCTGAAGCGCACGCTCGGCCTGCTGCAGCTCACCGCCATCAGCATCGGCGCGACCCTCGGCACCGGCATCTTCGTCGTGCTCGGCGAGGCGGTGCCGCTGGCCGGCCCGGCGGTCATGCTGTCGTTCGTCCTCGCCGCCGTCACCGCGCTGTTCTCGGCCCTGTCGTACGCGGAGCTGGCCGGGACGATCCCGGTGGCCGGGTCGTCGTACTCCTACGCCTACGCCACTCTCGGCGAGCTCGTCGCCTGGGTGTGCGGCTGGTGCCTGCTGCTGGAGTACGCGGTCTCGGTGTCGGCGGTCTCGGTCGGCTGGGGCGCCTACCTCAACGCGTTCTTCGACAGCGCGTTCGGCTTCACGATCCCGGACGCGGTCGCCAGCCCGCCGGGGGAGGGCGGGATCGTCAACATCCCGGCGGTGCTCGTCGTGCTGCTGGCCACGTTCCTGCTGCTGCGCGGCGCGTCGGAGAGCGCCACCGCCAACACGGTCATGGTGGTCCTCAAGATCGCCGTGCTGCTGTTCTTCTGCGCGGTCGCGTTCACCGCGTTCCGGTCGCAGAACCTCTCCTCGTTCGCGCCGATGGGCTGGGCGGGCCTCAGCGCCGCCGGCTCCCGGGTGTTCTTCTCCTACATCGGCTTCGACGCCGCGTCCACCGCCGGCGAGGAGGCCAAGAACCCGCGCCGCGACCTGCCGATGGCGATCATCATCTCGCTCGTCGTGGTGACGGTCATCTACGTCCTGGTCGCCCTGGCCGCGGTCGCGGCGATGCACTGGACGGAGTTCGACATCGCCGGGTCCGAGGCGTCGCTGGCGCGGGTGCTGGACAGCGCGACCGGGCAGACGTGGCCGTCGATCATCCTGTCGCTCGGCGCGGTGATCGCCATCGCCAGCGTCGTGCTCACCGTCATGTACGGGCAGACCCGCATCCTGTTCGCGATGTCGCGGGACGGCCTGATCCCGAGCGTCTTCCAGAAGGTGAGCCCGTCGCGGCGCGTGCCGGTCGCCAACACGATCATCGTGGCGCTGTTCATCTCGATCCTGGCCGCGGTGATCCCGCTCGGCCGGCTGGTGGACGCCACGAGCATCGGGACGCTGTTCGCGTTCGCGCTGGTCAGCGTGGGCGTGATCGTCCTGCGCCGCACCCGGCCGGACCTGCCGCGCGGCTTCCGGGTGCCGTTCTACCCGGTGACGCCGCTGCTCGGCGTCGGGTTCTGCGTGTACCTGATGGTCGGGCTCGGCGGGATCACCTGGACGGTCTTCGGGCTCTGGATCCTCGTCGGCCTGGCCGCCTACTTCCTGTACGGGCGCCGCCGTTCGCGCCTGGCGGCCGGCCCCCGGGGAAGGACGTCGCCGTGAGCGGACCGGACACCATGCGGATCCTCGTCGGCTACTCGCCCGACGACCGGGGCGAGGACGCGCTCGCCCTCGCGGCCCTGGTCGCCAGGGGCGCGGGCGCGCCGCTCGCGGTCGCGCACGTCTACCCGCCCCCGTGGCCCGCCCACGGCCCCGGCAGGGTGGACGCAGAATGGGTCGCCTTCCTGAGGAACCAGGCGGACGAGGCGCTCGACCGCGGGGCCCGGCGGCTCGGCGAGCTGTCGGTGCCGCGGGACGGCATCACCGTGCACGCCCACCCGCACCGGGGCAGCGGCCGCGGGCTCGCCGAGGTCGCCGGGGACATCGGCGCCGGCCTCATCGTGATCGGCTCGGCCCCGCGCGGCCGGCGCGGGCGCATCGCCATCGGCAGCACCGCCGACCAGCTCCTGCACGGCTCGCCCGTCCCGGTGATGCTCGCGCCCCGCGGCTACGCCGGGCACGCGCCCGGCGGGCTGGAGCGGATGACGGTCGCGTACTGGCGCCGCCGCGAGGTCGAGGAGCCGCTGCGCGCCGCCGCCGGGTTCGCCGGGGCCCTCGGCCTGCCGCTGCGCCTGGTCACGCTGGTGCTGCGGCCGCCCGGCCTCGCGGCGCGGTTCCAGGCCGCTCGCGGCATGCTGGAGCGGCAGGTGGCGCAGGCCGACGAGGACCTGCGCGAGGCCGCCGGGTTCCTCGGCGGCGGGACGCCGGTGGAGCGGCTGACGTCCGTCGGGACCGGGATCGACAAGGCCCTCGGCGGCGTCGATATGCTGCCCGGTGAAGTGCTGGCCTGCCATTCCAGCCACGACGCGCCGCTGCGCAAGGTCTTCCTCGGCGAGAGTTCCGGCAAGATCGTGCGGGCCGCGCCGTGCCCGGTGCTGGTCCTGCCGCGCGGCGCGGGCTCCGGCGGGCCCGCCGGGCGGCGGGAACTCCCAGGTTAGGTAAGGCTTACCTGCGTGAGCTACGACATCGGCGTTCCGGTGTCTCCCGGGAAGGAATTACGGCACACTGATGTTGTGAAATACGTGAGCGAGGATCAGACGCATGCCCGGGCCGCCGCCGCGCGGCCTTCCGGCGTGCCGTCCGGCCGCGGTCACTCAGGCTCCGGCGCCGCGCCGGCCGGCCCCTGGACCGAACGCGACACCCGGGCCCGGGTGGCGCGGCTGGTCCTCGAGCACGGGCCCGTGACGGCGTCCGCGCTGGGGGAGCGGGTCGGCCTCACGCCGGCCGCGATCCGCCGGCACCTGGACGCGCTGCTGGCCGAGGGCATGATCGAGGTCCGCAAGGCGCGCACGCCCCAGGCCCGCCGCGGCCGGGGGCGTCCCGCCAAGTGGTTCGCCATCACCGACGCGGGGCGCAGCGCGTTCGTGCACGCCTACGACGACCTGGCGTCCAGCGCGCTGCGGTTCCTCGCCGAGACGGCGGGCGACCACGCGGTCGCCGAGTTCGCCCGGCGCCAGATCGCCGATCTGGAGCGCCGCTACCGGCCCGTCGTGCAGGGCGCCCCGCCCCACCAGCGGGTCCGCACGCTGGCCGAGGCGCTGTCGGGCGACGGCTACGCGGCCGCCGCCGCCAAGGCGCCGCAGCCGGGCGGCGGCGAGCAGCTGTGCCAGCACCACTGCCCGGTCGCGCACGTCGCCGCGGAGTTCCCGCAGCTGTGCGAGGCCGAGACCGAGGCGTTCAGCCGGCTGCTGGGCACGCCGGTCCAGCGGCTGGCCACGATCGCCCACGGCGACGGGATCTGCACCACCCACGTCAGCTCCCGGTCCCTGCCCGGGGCGGGAGAGGTGCAGGGTCCCGCCGCGAGCGTCACCCCTGGCGGGGACGCGGGGGAGCGGTTCCCCGAACGAACACACACAAATAACGAGGAGTCCGGAGGGACGTCCCCATGACTACTGCAGCCCACCCTGAGCTGGAAGGGCTCGACAGGTACAAGTTCGGCTGGGCCGACTCCGACGAGGCCGGCGCGTCGGCCCGCCGCGGCCTGAACGAGGAAGTCGTCCGCGACATCTCGGCCAAGAAGGACGAACCCGGCTGGATGCTCGACCTGCGGCTGAAGGGCCTGCGGCTGTTCGACAAGAAGCCGATGCCCACCTGGGGCTCCGATCTGTCGGACATCGACTTCGACAACATCAAGTACTTCGTGCGCTCCACCGAGCAGCAGGCCACGTCCTGGGAGGAGCTCCCCGAGGACATCAAGAACACCTACGACAAGCTCGGCATCCCGGAGGCGGAGAAGCAGCGCCTCATCGCCGGCGTCGCCGCGCAGTACGAGTCCGAGGTCGTCTACCACAGGATCCGCGAGGACCTTGAGGAGAAGGGCGTCCTGTTCCTGGACACCGACACCGGCCTGCGCGAGCACCCGGAGATCTTCCAGGAGTACTTCGGCTCGGTGATCCCGGTCGGCGACAACAAGTTCGCCGCGTTGAACACCGCCGTGTGGTCAGGCGGCTCGTTCGTCTACGTGCCGCCGGGCGTGCACGTGGAGATCCCGCTGCAGGCGTACTTCCGCATCAACACCGAGAACATGGGGCAGTTCGAGCGGACGCTGATCATCGCGGACGAGGGCTCCTACGTCCACTACGTCGAGGGCTGCACCGCGCCGATCTACAAGTCGGACTCGCTGCACTCCGCGGTCGTGGAGATCATCGTGAAGAAGGACGCCCGCGTCCGCTACACGACGATCCAGAACTGGTCCAACAACGTCTACAACCTGGTGACCAAGCGCGCCGTCGCCTACGAGGGCGCCACCATGGAGTGGGTCGACGGCAACATCGGCTCCAAGGTCACCATGAAGTACCCGGCGGTGTACCTGCTCGGCGAGCACGCCAAGGGCGAGACCCTGTCGATCGCGTTCGCCGGCGAGGACCAGCACCAGGACGCCGGCGCCAAGATGGTGCACGCCGCGCCGAACACCTCCAGCACGATCGTGTCCAAGTCGGTGGCGCGCGGCGGCGGCCGCACGTCCTACCGGGGGCTGGTCCAGGTGCAGGAGGGCGCCGAGCGCAGCAAGTCCACCGTCAAGTGCGACGCGCTGCTCGTCGACCAGATCAGCCGGTCCGACACCTACCCGTACGTCGACGTCCGTGAGGACGACGTGGAGATGGGCCACGAGGCCACCGTCTCCAAGGTGTCCGAGCAGCAGCTGTTCTACCTCATGAGCCGCGGTCTCACCGAGGACGAGGCCATGGCGATGATCGTGCGCGGGTTCGTCGAGCCCATCGCGCGCGAGCTGCCGATGGAGTACGCCCTCGAACTGAACCGCCTCATCGAACTGCAGATGGAAGGAGCCGTGGGTTGATGGGCCTGGAGACCCGGTCCGACCAGCGGCCGCTCTCGACGCTGCACGACAGGTCGTCCTACGACCTGGGCGACTTCGAGGTGCCGACGGGCCGCGAGGAGGAGTGGCGGTTCACCCCGCTGCGCCGCCTCCGCGGCCTGCACAACGGCACCGCCGAGCCGCACGGCAAGGTCCTGGTCGAGGTCGAGGCGGCGCCGGAGGTGACGGTCGAGACCGTCGGCCGCGACGACGCCCGGCTCGGCCGCGCGTACGTGCCCGCCGACCGCGTCAGCGCGCAGGCGTGGAACTCGTTCACGCACGCCACCGTCGTCACCGTGCCGAAGGAGACGGTCGCCTCCGCGCCGACCGTGCTGCGGGTGCGCGGCGAGGACGCCTCCTCGGCCGCCTACGGCCACACCACGGTCGTGGTGGAGCCGTTCGCCGAGGCCACCGTCGTGCTCGCGCACCGCGGGTCGGCGACCTACGCCGACAACGTCGAGTTCGTCGTCGGCGACGGCGCCCGCCTCTCGGTGATCAGCCTGCAGGACTGGGCCGCCGACGGCGTGCACGTGTCGCACCAGCACGCGAAGCTGGGCCGCGACGCGCGGTTCGTCTCGCACAACATCTCGCTCGGCGGCGACCTCGTGCGCATCTCCCCGTCGGTGGCCTACGACGGGCCCGGCGGCGACGCCGAGCTGTACGGGGTGTACTTCGTCGACGGCGGCCAGCACCTGGAGCACCGCCTCCTGGTCGACCACGCCGTCCCGCACTGCCGCAGCCGCGTCGACTACCGCGGCGCGCTGCAGGACCGGGACGCGCACGCCGTCTGGATCGGCGACGTGATCATCCGCGCGGAGGCGGAGGGCACCGACACCTACGAGCTGAACCGCAACCTCGTCCTCACCGACGGGACGCGGGTCGACTCCGTCCCGAACCTGGAGATCCTCACCGGCGAGGTCGCCGGCGCGGGGCACGCCTCCGCGTCCGGCCGGCTGGACGACGAGCACCTGTTCTACCTGCAGGCGCGCGGGATCCCGTTCGACGAGGCGCGCCGCATGGTCGTCCGGGGCTTCCTCGGGCAGCTGATCGAGCGCATCGAGGTCGCGGAGGTCCGCGACAAGGTCGTCCAGGCGATCGAGGAGGAGCTCGACCGGGGAGCGGCCGGATGACGTACGTGAAGGTGTGCGCGCTGGGCGACGTGCCGGACGGCGGGGCGATCGCCGTCGAGGTGGACGACACGCCCGTCGCCGTCGCGCGCACCGGCGACGAGGTGTACGCCGTCAACGACATCTGCTCCCACGCCGAGGTCTCGCTCTCCGAGGGCGAGGTCTACGACGGCACCATCGAGTGCTGGCTGCACGGGTCCTGCTTCGACCTGCGCAGCGGCAAGCCCACCAACCCGCCGGCCACGCAGCCGGTCGCCACATACCAGGTCAAGGTCGAGGACGGCGACGTCTACGTGTCGCTCGCCGCCGGAGACTAGGCCCCACGACGAAGGAACCACGAGCACTTATGGCCACGCTAGAGATCCGCGACCTCCACGTCTCCGTCGGCGAGGGCGCCGGCGGCGCGACGGAGATCCTGCGCGGGGTCGACCTGACCGTGAAGGCCGGGGAGACCCACGCGATCATGGGGCCGAACGGCTCCGGCAAGTCCACCCTGGCGTACGCGATCGCCGGGCACCCGAAGTACGAGGTGACGTCCGGGTCCGTCACGCTCGACGGCGAGGACGTCCTCGCCATGTCGGTCGACGAGCGGGCCCGCGCCGGGCTGTTCCTCGCGATGCAGTACCCGGTCGAGGTGCCGGGCGTGTCGGTGTCGAACTTCCTGCGCTCGGCCGTCACCGCCGTCCGCGGCGAGGCGCCGAAGCTGCGCGAGTTCTCCAAGGAGATGAAGCAGGCGATGGACGCGCTCGCCATCGACCCCGCGTTCGCGCAGCGCAGCCTGAACGAGGGCTTCTCCGGCGGTGAGAAGAAGCGGCACGAGATCCTGCAGCTGGAGATGCTCAAGCCGAAGGTCGCCATCCTGGACGAGACCGACTCGGGCCTCGACGTCGACGCCCTCAAGGTCGTCTCAGAGGGCATCACCCGGTTCGCGTCCGGCGACACCGGCGTCCTGCTCATCACGCACTACACGCGCATCCTGCGGTACGTGAAGCCGGACTTCGTGCACGTCTTCTCCGCCGGCCGCCTCGTCGCCGAGGGCGGGCCCGAGCTGGCCGACGAGCTGGAGGAAGAGGGCTACGAGAAGTACACCAAGGCGGGCGCGGCCCTATGACACCGAGCGGAGCGCCCCAGGGGGCGCCGGCGGAGGCCGCGCCGCGGGTGAGCGCGGCCCTGCTGCCGGAGGAGCTGAAGAAGGACTTCCCGCTCCTGCAGCGCACGGTGCGCGGCGGGCGCCCGCTGGTGTACCTCGACTCGGGCGCGACGTCGCAGAAGCCCCTGCGGGTGCTGGACGCCGAGCGGGAGTTCTACGAGCGGCACAACGCGGCGCCGCACCGGGGCGCGCACCTGCTGGCCGAGGAGGCGACCGAGGCGTACGAGCAGGCCCGCGCGTCGATCGCCCGGTTCGTCGGCGCGACGCCCGGTGAGATCGTGTTCACCAAGAACGCCACCGAGGGCATCAACCTCGTCGCGTACGCGATGAGCAACGCCGTGACCGCGGGCCCGGAGGCGGCGCGGTTCGCGGTCGGCCCCGGCGACGAGATCGTGGTGTCGGAGATGGAGCACCACGCCAACCTCGTCCCGTGGCAGCAGCTCTGCCGGCGGACCGGGGCGACGCTGCGCTGGTTCGGCATCACCGACGAGGGCCGGCTCGACCTGGCCGACCTGGACGGCCTCGTCAACGAGCGCACGAAGATCGTCGCGGTGACGCACCAGTCGAACGTGCTGGGCACCGTCCCGCCGATCGACCTGATCGTGGAGCGCGCCCACGCGGTGGGGGCGCTCGTGCTGCTGGACGCCGCGCAGTCCGTGCCGCACCAGCCCGTGGACGTGGCCGCGCTGGGCGCCGACTTCCTGGTGTTCTCCGGCCACAAGATGCTCGGCCCGACCGGCATCGGCGTCCTGTGGGGCCGGTCGGAGCTGCTGGAGGCGATGCCGCCGTTCATCACCGGCGGCTCGATGATCGAGGTCGTCCGGCTGGAGGAGTCGACGTTCATGCCGCCGCCGCAGCGGTTCGAGGCGGGGGTTCCGATGACCGCGCAGGCGATCGGCCTCGGCGCGGCGTGCGAGTACCTCGCCGAGATCGGCATGGACCGCGTGCACGCGCACGAGGAGGCGCTGGTCGCCTACTCGCTGGAGCGGCTCACCGAGATCCCCGGCGTCCGGGTCATCGGGCCCGGCACCACCGAGGCCCGCGGCGGCGCCGTGTCGTTCACCGTCGAGGACATCCACCCGCACGACGTGGGGCAGGTCCTCGACGACCTGGGCGTCGAGGTCCGCGTCGGCCACCACTGCGCGTGGCCGATCTGCCGCCGCTTCGGCATCCCGGCGACGACCCGCGCGACGTTCTACCTCTACAACACCCTCGCCGACGTGGACGCCCTCGCCGACGGGGTGCGGCAGGCCCAGAAGTTCTTCGGCACCTCATGACCCCGGGGGCCGTGTGAGGCGCCCCTGGCAGGACCGCGGAACACCCTGGGCCGGGGCCCGGTTGTAGTGACAAAGGCTTGAAAGGACGCCATGCAGCTGGAGGCGATGTACCAGGAGGTCATCCTGGACCATTACCGCAACCCCCAGCACAAGGGGTTGCGGGACCCGTTCGAGGGGGAGGCGCACCACGTCAACCCGACGTGCGGTGACGAGGTGACGTTGCGCGTCCACCTGTCCGGCGACGGCCGGGACGCCACGGTCGCCGACGTCTCCTACGACGCCATGGGCTGCTCGATCAGCCAGGCCAGCGCCTCGGTGATGGCCGAGCTGCTGATCGGGAAGTCCGTCAAGGAGGCCATGGCGGTCGGTGAGGAGTTCCTGGCGCTGATGCAGTCGCGCGGCCGGGACGCCGACTTCGACGAGGACGTCCTGGAGGACGCCATCGCCTTCGCCGGGGTCTCCAAGTACCCCGCCAGGATCAAATGCGCCCTGCTCGCCTGGATGGCGTGGAAGGACGCGACCGCCCGCGCACTCGGAGAGGCATCATGACCGACTCACCCACCACGGACTCGCCAACCACGGGCTCCACCACGGGCACCGTGCCCGAGGAGGAGATCCTGGAGGCCCTGAAGGACGTCGTCGACCCGGAGCTCGGCATCAACGTCGTCGACCTCGGCCTCGTGTACGGCGTGAACCTCGACGACGAGGTCGCCACGCTGGACATGACGCTGACCAGCGCCGCGTGCCCGCTCACCGACGTGATCGAGGACCAGACGCACAGCGCGCTGGAGGGCCTGGTCCAGGACGTCAAGATCAACTGGGTGTGGCTCCCGCCGTGGGGCCCCGACAAGATCACCGACGACGGCCGCGACCAGCTCCGCGCCCTCGGCTTCAACATCTGATCCGCATCACCCGCCGCGCGCGTCCGGCGCGGATCGGCGGCGGAAAGGGGCCGCACCCCGGTTCGGGGCGCGGCCCCTTCGCCTGCGCGCCTACTTCCGCGCGGCGTGCTCCGCGGGCGGCGGGGACGCCGCGGCCGGCTCCTTGGGCTTCGCCGGCCAGAAGGTGTGGCTGATGGGCCAGATCGACCAGATCGCCAGCACCGTGCCGAGGCGGCCGAGCCAGGCGAGGAGGGCCGCAGTGCGGTCGGGGTCGCCGACCAGGACGATCATCGCCAGCAGGAGCCCGCAGGCGATGGCGGTGGCGAGGGCCGCCTTGCCGAACTCCCGCCATTCGTAGCGGGTGCGCGCCCGGCCGTACTTCGGCCTCCCGCGCGGCGGCGGGCCGCCGGCGAAGCGGTGCGCGAACCGCTCGTCCGCCCAGCGCACCATGCTGTGGCCGAACGCGACCGAGTAGCCGAGGTAGGCGGCGGCCAGGCCGTGCCCGGTGCCGGCGGTCGCGCCGCCGCGCAGGTCGAGCACCGTGGCGGCGAGCAGGACGAGGTCGATGAGCGGGACGCACAGCAGGAGCGCCGCGCCGGTCCGCCGCAGCCGCAGCGGGTAGCGGGCGAGGAGCCCGGCGCCGAGCACCACCCAGAAGCCGATCTCGCAGGCGACGATTATCGCGATGAGCACGTGGTGTCCTTTCGGCTCACTCCAGGATCGCGCGGTGCCGCAGCGGCGGCGTCGTCCGGTGTGAGGTTTCGCGGGTCGTCCGAAGGAAGTACAGGGCCGTCCTCTCCCGGGGGGAGCGCGGACCCCCGCGGGGATGCTGAGATGTAACCGTGGACACGGTCCGACGCCTCACGACCCGCCAGGATGCGCTCATCGCCGCGGCCGCCCTGGCGGGCGGGCTGCTGATGCTCGCCGTGCGCGGCTACACGGTGTGGTCGCCCGAGTCGTGGAACCCCTCGGTGTGGGTGCGTCTCGTCCCGCTGCTCGGGCTGTGCTCGACGATGCTGCTGCGGCGGACCGCGCCGCTGGCGGGGCTGGCCCTGGCGACCCCGTTCAACTTCGCCGACGTGGTCATCGGCCCGAGCATCGCCACCGCGATGATCTACGGGGACGCGCTGTACGCGGCGGGCCTGTACGGGCGGCGCCGGACGGCGGAGTGGCTGCTCGGGACGACCGTCCTGGCGTCGCTGGCGGTGACGGCGGGCCTCTGGATCGCGCTGGGCCGGTTCGGCAACGGCGTCGTGGGCGGCGCGGTCGCCGGCCTGGTGTGGGTGGGCCCGGTGCTGACCGCGATGGCGGTCCGGGAGCACCGCTTCCGGGCGGAGTCGGAGCGCCAGCGCGCCGAGCAGGTGGCGCGGCTGGCCGAGATGGACCGGCTCGCCGCCGTGAACGCCGAGCGTGCCAGGATGGCCCGGGAGCTGCACGACGTGGTCGCCAACCACCTGAGCGCCGTGGCGCTGCACTCCTCGGCCGTGCTGAAGGTGCGCGACCTCGACCCGGCGGAGGTCGCACGGGCCATGGAGGTCATCCGGGACAACAGCGTGCGGGGCCTCGCCGAGATGCGCCGCATGATCGGGCTGCTGCGGCAGGGCAACGGCGCGGACCCCGCGGCGCGGCCCCGGCTGACGGAGCTGGAGCCGCTGGTGCGGCACACGGCGCGGTCGGACCTGGCGGCGGAGCTGGAGATCGCCGGGGAGCCGGCCGAGCTGCCCGCCGCGGTCGAGCTGGCCGCCTACCGCATCGTCCAGGAGTCGCTGACGAACGCGCTGAAGCACGCCGGGCCGGGCCGCGCGGACGTCCGCGTGGAGTACGGGCGGCGCAGCGTGGTGATCGACGTGGTGAGCCCGCTCGGGCGCGACGCGCCGCGGCTGCCGGGCACGGGCAGCGGGCTGGTCGGGATGCGCGAGCGCGCGGCGATGCTCGCCGGGCGGTTCGAGGCGGGGCCGGACGGCGACCGGTGGCGGGTGCACGCCGAGCTGCCGGTCGACCTGCACGCCGCGGAGCGGACGTCATGATCGAGGTGCTGGTCGCCGACGACCAGGCGGCGGTGCGGGCGGGCCTGGTGCTGATCCTCGGCGCGGCCCCGGGCGTCCGGGTGGCCGGGGAGGCGGCCGACGGGGCGGAGGCGGTGGCGATGGCCCGCGAGCTGCGCCCGGACGTGGTGCTGATGGACGTCCGCATGCCCCGGCTGGACGGCATCGCCGCGACCCGGGAGATCGCGGGCTTCACCGACGTGCTGGTGCTGACGACCTTCGACATGGACGAGTACGTGTTCGGCGCGCTGCGGGCGGGCGCCGCCGGGTTCCTGCTCAAGGACGTCGACGCCGACCACCTGGTGGAGGCGGTGCGGACCGTCGCGGCGGGGGAGGGGATCATCGCGCCGCGGGTCACCCGGCGGCTGATCGGCGCCTTCGCGGCCCGGCCGGCGTCCCCGGCGGAGCCGCCCGGCCTGGCCGACCTCACGCCGCGCGAGCGGGAGGTGTTCGCCTGCCTCGGCGAGGGCCTGTCGAACGGGCAGATCGCGGACCGGTTGAACATGGCCGAGACGACGACCAAGACGCACGTCAGCCGCATCCTCGGCAAACTCGGGCTCACCAGCCGCGTCCAGGCCGCCATCCTCGCCCAGGAGACGGCCCAGACCGGCGTCACGGGGGCCGGGTCGCCCCGGGAGGACCCCTGAGGCCGTCCGGCGCCGCAGGGACGATCTCAGCGGGACAGGCCGGCGGCGCCGCCGCCCGGCCGGACGGCGCCGGGGCCGCCGTCCGCCCACCGGGACGGCGGGGGAAACGCGCGGCTCACAGGCCCCGGCCGCCGGCGAGGGCGGACAGCAGGTAGGTGACGCCCGCGAGGGCGGCGAGCCAGGCGTAGGCCGTGATATCGGCGCCGCGCAGCGCCTGGACGATCAGGGCGCCCACGACCGCGACGGTCAGCACGTCCCCGGTCATCGCGGCGGCCCGCAGATGGGCGCGGGCCCGGGTGCCGGACCCGAAGCCCTCGCTGAGCGGCAGCGCGGGCTCGTTGCGCCGGTAGGCGAGGTAGGCCGCGTAGCCGGCGAGGGCGGCGAGCGCGACGAGGGCCGTCCCGGACCGCCCGTCGGCGGCGAGCACGGCCCCGACCACCACTCCGGCGCTCAGCACGAGCCCGGGTACGGCCCACCGGCCGAGACTGCGGCGTTCGGGAGCGATCCACATGGTGCTCATCCTCTCCGATCCGAGGGCGAGGCGTCCGCCAACGCGCCGGGCCTGTATCTTCTCGCTTCGTGGCGCAGTTTCGGATGAACGGCTCGAAGATGCTCGCCGTCGACCTCGCGGGCGAGACCATCAGGGCGCTGAACGGGTCCATGGTCGCCTACGAGGGCGAGATGGCGTTCAAGCGGCAGGGCATGACCGGCGGCGAGGGCCTGCGCGGCGCCCTCAAGCGCAGGATCGCCGGCGAGGGCATGACCCTCATGGAGGTCACCGGGCAGGGCACGGTCCACCTGGCGCACGAGGCGGCCGAGGTGACGCTCGTCCAGCTCACCGGCGACACGCTGTTCGTGGAGTCGGAGAGCCTGCTGGCCCTTGAGGGGACCCTGCAGACCGGGGTCCACTTCGTCGGGCTGCGCGGGATGGGGACCGGCCAGGGCCTCGCCACGACCAAGGTCGACGGGCACGGCACGGTCGCGATCCTGTCCGACGGCCCGGCGATCGCGCTGGAGGTGAATCCGCAGACGCCGCTGTGCGTCGACCCGCACGCCTACGTCTGCCACCACGGGCAGCTCCAGCAGGACGTGGTCACCGACGTCAACTGGCGCACGGTGCTCGGCCAGGGGTCGGGGGAGAGCGTGCAGTTCCGGTACTCGGGACATGGGCTGGTGTACGTCCAGCCCGCCGAACGCGGCGGGATTCTGGAGATCTGATGCCGACGGAGTCGGCTCGGGGGGCGTGGGGGGTCGTCCCCCCTCGGGAGGTGAAGATGCCGACGGAGTCGGCTGGCGGGGCGTGGGGGGTCGTCCCCCCTCGGGAGGTATAGATGCCGGGCTATCAAGCGATCAACTCGAAGATGCTCCAGGTGCCGATCGGGCCGGGCCAGGAGGTCTACAGCAAGCGCGGCGCCATGCTCGGCTACACGGGGGCGGTGTCGTTCACCCCGACCGCGACCGCCGGGCAGGGCATCGGCGGCACGATCGGGCGCGCCGTCGCCGGCGAGCGCTCCGCGATGATGCACGTCACCGGCCAGGGCAGCGTCCTGTTCGGGCACGGCGGGCTGGAGGTCACCGTCGTCGACCTGAACGGTGCCGACACCCTCTACGCCGAGGCCGACCGGCTCCTGGTGCACGACGCGTCCCTCCAGGTGGGGACGATGTTCATGGGCGAGCAGGGCGGCGTGCGGGGCATGGTCCGGGGCGCGGTCACCGGGCAGGGCCTGTTCACCACGACGCTCATGGGCCACGGCTCCTGCGCGCTGCTGTCGCACGGCGGTGTGATGGAGATGCCGATCCACCCGCAGCGTCCCGTGCACGTCGACCCGCAGGCGTACGTCGCGCACCGCGGCCAGGTGGAGAACAGGCTCACCACGGCGGTCGGGCTGCGCGACATGATCGGGCGGGGCTCCGGCGAGGGCTTCCAGCTCCAGCTGAGCGGTACGGGCGTCGTCTACGTCCAGGCCAGTGAGAGGAAGATCTGACCCGTGGACATGTTCGGCACGCAGACGTGGAACGCCGGGACGCTCCCGGCCAACGACAACGTCAACCCCTACGCCTTCAGCGTCGACCTCAACGGGCAGTGGTTCGCGCAGAAGGGCAAGATGATCGCCTACTACGGGCAGATCAGGTTCGAGGCGCTGTCCGCCGGGCCGCTTGACTCCCTCGTCGCGCACACCTTCAACTCCCCGCTGTACGCGCAGGACTGGATCGTCGCGCAGGGGCAGGGCAAGCTGCTCCTCGCCGACCGCGGCCTCGACGTCAACTCCTTCGACCTCGACGACGGCAACCTCACCGTCCGGGCCGGTAACCTCCTCGCCTTCGAGCCGGGCCTGGAGCTCAAGCAGTCGATCATCCCCGGGTTCCTGACGCTGATCGGCACGGGGCGGTTCGTCGCCGCCTCCAACGGCCCCGTCCACTTCGTGGAGCCGCCCATCAGGGTCGACCCGCAGGCGCTGCTCGGCTGGGCCGACTGCCCCTCGCCGTGCCACCACTACGACCACGGCTACATGCGCGGCGCGTTCGGCGCCGCGCGGATGGCGTTCGGCATCGGCGGGCGGTCCGGTGAGGAGCACCAGTTCGACTTCACCGGCGCCGGCACCGTGCTGATGCAGTCGTCGGAGGTCGTGATGAACGAGGACGTCCTGCTGCGCGACCTCGAAGGGCAGATCGGGCTGGTCGGCACGTCCGGGCTGCAGCGGCTCCACCAGACGATCTCCCAGCGGCTCGCCGCCGAGCGCCAGAGCTGACCCGGGGACGCCCCGCCCCGGTCACGTGCCGGCTTCCGGTGCGGGCGTCATCACGTTGAACGGCACCCCGAACGGGTCGCGGACGGCGGCGAACCGGCCGTACGGGCTGTCCGCCGGCTCCGCGTCGACCGTGCCGCCGCCGTCGCGGACCGCGCGGACCGCGGCGTCGGCGTCCTCGACCGCGAACGTCGTCGTCCAGGACGAAACCGGCTCGCCGCCGCCCCCGAGGAC
>NZ_SMKM01000155.1 GCF_004348665.1 Actinomadura sp. GC306
CTCCCTCCCTGACCCCCGACGAGGAGCGGGCCGTGGACGAGTGGCGCCTCCTACTCCAACTCGACTCCGACGACCGCCTCGGCTGGTATTGGGGCGACCCCGGCCGCGTCTACTTCTGCTCCAGACCGGACGAGCCCCTCGAACAAAGCTGGCTGGCCCTCCAGGCCGCCTGACACCGCTTCCCACTCCGCCCCTGTGACGCGAGGGAGAATATGGCCATGGCTGAATCGAAGGCGTGCGTGTTCTGTGAGATCGCCAAAGGGGAGCGCCCCGCGCATGTGGTGCTGGACGCGCCGGACGCCGTCGCGTTCCTCGATACGAGGCCGCTGTTCAAGGGGCACACGCTGCTCATCCCGCGCGTGCACTACGAGACCCTCCCGGACCTCCCCGCCGAGATGGTCGGCCCGCTCTTCGGCCACGCGCAACGCCTGGCCGCCGCGATGGAGTCGGTCCTGGAGGCCGCCGGCTCGTTCGTCGCGATGAACAACCGCATCAGCCAAAGCGTCCCGCATCTGCACGTACACGTCGTCCCGCGCAACCCCAAGGACGGCCTGCGCGGCTTCTTCTGGCCCCGCCACAAATACGCCTCAGAATCCGAAGCAGCCGACTACGCGAGCCGCCTCGCCAAGGTTCTCCCGGCCCCCTGACCCCACCGTTCTCAGAGCCGTCCGCGCCTGCCGGCCAACCGGCGCGCGTGAGATGCGACCGCGCCCCCAAAGATCGGCACGGCCCCGCGCTGGAAGGCGCCTCTCAACGCCTTCCAGATCGAGTTCGAAGGCCGACTCACCCCGACCGCTTACTGAACACCACAAGATCAGCCGTTAACTTTACACACCCCCGCCGACGCGCTTCGCGGCATTCAGGGACGGTGGGGTCTGTCCAGTTAACGGCTCTGTCCCTCTTTCGGCTCTGTCCCTCTTTCGGTGGTAGCGGAGGGTGTCAGCCCGTCACGCTGAAGGGTGATCAAGGGTGACGGGCTTGTTGGTGTGGTGTTCTCGGGCCTGTCCGGCCTGGTCATCGAGGATGTGGCGGACGAGGGCGAGCTGATTCGGGTGCGGGCCCGCAGCCGGGAAATGCCGGTGCCTTGCCCGGTATGCGCGGTCGAGAGCGCTCATGTCCATGGGTGGTGTGAGCGGACCGTGGCCGATGTGCCCGTCGATGGGCGGCCGGTAGTGCTGGATGTGCGGGTGCGTCGGCTCGCGTGCCGGGACTGGCGGTGTCCCCGGCGGACGTTCCGGGAACAGTTTCCGGGGCTGCTGGAGCGGTACCAGCGGCGAACCGTCCGGCTGACCGCCCAGGTCGGGGCGGTGGTGCGGGAGTTGGCCGGCCGGGCCGGGGCTCGGATGCTGGCCGTGCTGGGAGCGCCGATCTCTCGTCACACCGCCCTGCGGGCTCTGCTGCGGATCCCGTTACCGGTGGTGGCGACGCCGCGGGTGCTGGGCGTGGACGACTTCTGTCTGCGGCGCTCCAGGACCTACGCGACGATCCTGATCGACGCTGAGACCCGCCGTCGTGTCGATGTGCTGCCCGACCGCAGGTCCGACACCGTTGCGGCGTGGCTGCGCGAGCATCCGGGTGTGCAGGTCGTGTGCCGGGACGGTGCCGCCGGCTACGCCGACGCCGTGCACCAGGCCCTGCCCGATGCCCTGCAGGTCGGGGACCGGTGGCACATCTGGCACAACTTCGCCCAAGCCGCCGGCAAGGAGGTCGCCGTCCACAGCGGCTGCTGGGCCAGCGCCTCCCGCCTGCGCAGACTGGATGGCGGAAGGACCACCACCCTGGCTCGGTGGCAGCAGGTCCACGACCTACTCGGTGCGGGCGTGGGCCTGCTGGAATGTGCCCGGCGGCTGAACCTGGCCCTGAACACCGTCAAACGCTATGCGCGGGTCGACAAGCCCGAGCAGATGCGGCGGGCGCCTCAATACCGTCCCACGCTTGTCGATCCCTACCGGGAATACCTGCGCAAACGGCGGGCCGAGGACCCTGCGGTCCCGGTCCTGCAGCTTCTGCGCGAGATCCGCGAACGCGGCTACACCGGCAGCCAGAACCTGCTCTACCGCTACATCACCCAGGGCCGTGTCGAAGACGACCGCCCCGGCCTGTCACCCCGCCGCCTCGCCCGGCTCCTGCTCGCCCGACCCGACGATCTCAACCCCGACCAGCACGAACTCCTCGCCAAGACCACCAGCGCCTGCCCGGAGATGAGCAGCCTCGCCGCGCTGGTCCGCGCTTTCGCCCGGCTCCTGGCCCCCGCTGCCGACAACGCAGACAGGCTGCACGAGTGGATCAGCGCAGCCGAAGAGGCGAACCTGCCGCACGTGCACTCGTTCGTCCGCGGCCTACGACTCGACCACGAGGCCGTCCGCGCCGCTGTGACCAGCGAATACCACAACGGCGGAACCGAAGGCGTCAACACCAAGACCAAACTGATCAAAAGACAGATGTACGGCCGAGCCGGCTTCCACCTCCTACGCCACCGCATCCTCCTCGGATAAGCCATCACCCTCCGCTACCACCGAAAGAGCGACAGAGCCGAAAGAGCGACAGAGCCGTTAACTGGACAGACCCGGCCAGCTCGACGGCGCGGCGCCGGAACTCCGGCGGATGAGGTGGTGGCACGAGACACTTCCTTCCCAAGTTGATCAAGGTCAACTCAGATGAGGTGTCCGTGGAACCGGGGGAAGCTCAGGGGCGCCGACCCAGGGGTAGCGGTCGTCGGGTTGTTCGGTGGGCATGACTCCGGTGAAGTTGGCGGCGTCGTCGATGCTCCCGGTGCCGGTGTACTTGGTCTGCATCGGATAGGGGTAGACGGGCCGGGTCCGGACGGTCCGGTCGCCGTCCTTCTTCGCGGCGATGATCTTCTCGGGTGCGGCGCCCTTCTCGACCCAGTCGTAGATGGGTGTGAACAGGTCGAAGGTGTCGGGTCCGTATCCCTGGACGCAGTGGTAGACGCCGGGGAACAGGAAGGTTCGGGCGAATCGTCCGGTGGCCTCGGGGCCGCCCATCCGCTGGGTGAGGGCGTGGTGGTAGGCCAGGGTGCTCTCGGTCGGGATGGCGGGGTCGGCCCAGCCGTGCCACATGATGAGCTTGCCGCCGCGGTCGCGGAAGCGGGTGAGGTCGGGGTCGGTGGAGTCGTAGATGCCGCTCATCTCGCGCAGTTTCTTGAAGGTGCGCAGGTCGAAGCGGTGGTCCTTGAGGGTGTAGGACGCGGGTGGGTTGTTCCAGGACGCGAAGTACTTGAGGTAGTTGTAGCCGAGGGCCTCCAGGCCGCCGGTCTGGCCTTGGGGTGCGATCACGTAGCCGAGCCAGGCCGCTTCGGTGCCCTTGGCGAGTCCGGCAGGGAACAGCCGTCGGCCCTTGGCGTCGACCGGTCCCTGGTAGATCTTGCGGACCACGTAGACCTGGTCTCTGGTCAGGCAGGTCGGTTGGGGCGAGGCGGTGGGGCAGCGCAGCGTGCCGGGATCGAAGTCGCAGTTGCGCGGGTTGTTGATGAGGCCGTCGGTGAGCCCGTCGGTGGCGTCGCAGGCCTGCATGACCTTGCTCTGCAGGAGCGGCAACTTGTCCGGGCCGAGGATCTGGCGGCCCTTGTCGTCGGTGTTGACGGTGGCGATCCAGGGGAAGAACTCGCCGGCCAGTGCGACGAGGTTGTTGCCGGGGGCGCCGGCGATGATGCCGTCGAAGTCGTCGGGGTAGCGCTGGGCCTCCATTAGCGCCTGCCGACCGCCGTTGGAGCAACCGGCGAAGTAAGAGTACTGGGGCGCCTGCCCGTAGTAGGCCTTGGTGACCGCCTTGGCGACGAGCGCGGTGACGTGCTCGGACCGGTAGGCCATGTCGATTCGCAGCTGCGGGTCCGAGTGGGCCCAGAGGGCGTCTCGCGAGTCGACGCCGATGTGGCCGCCGTTGCTGGCGCCGAGGACGACGCGCCCGTCATCGGGGGGCGCGCATCCGCCGGGGAGGAAGTGGTTGGGGTTGTCGGGTGCGGCGAATCCGCAGAAGCCGCCGCAGCCGAGCTGCACGTAGCGTCCGGTCCAGCCCTGCTCGGGGAGCCGGAGTTCGAACTGGATCTGGGGTGAGACGTAGCCCTTGACCTGGCAGTAGGCGGGCTTGTCGGCGGTGGCGGCGACGTGCGTCGCGGAGATGATCCTTGTGGGGGCATCGGGCAGGGCGGTGAGGTCCAGGCCGGTGAGCTGCTGGCAGTCGACGGCGGCCGCCGCCGTCGGTGTGGTGGTGCCGGCTCTGGCCGGTGTTCTGCCGGTGAGGGCCTGGGCGGCGGTGACCGTCATCAGTACGGCCATGAGGGTGCCGACGATCAGGAGTGCCGGTCTGGTTTTGGGCAGGCTTACGCGTCTCATGTGGGGTGGGTGTCCTTCCGCCGGGGGTGCAGCAGAGGACCGCTCTGCTGCGGTCGGAAACGGGTGAGGGCGTCGCGGGGAGGGTGTGTGGTCAGTTGACCTGGCGGCTGCGGCCGGACCAGTACGGTGCCCGCAGCGACTTCTTGTCGATCTTGCCTGCGGGGTTGGTGGGCAGGGAGTCGATGAAGTCGACGCTCTTGGGCGCCCAGACGCTTCCCTTGTGCTCCTTGACCAGGGCGATGAGCTCGTCGGGTTCGACCGGGCTGCCCGGCCGGACGACCACGAGCGCCTTGACCGCCTCGCCCCACCGCGGGTCCGGGACGCCGATGACGGCGCACTGGGCGACGGCGGGGTGGGTGATCAGGACGTCCTCGATCTGGCGGGGGAAGACGTTGAAGCCGCCGGTGACGATCATGTCCTTCTTGCGGTCGACGATGAAGACGTAGCCGGCGTCGTCGATGTAGCCGATGTCGCCGGACCGTACCCAGCCGTCCTGCATCGCCTCGGCGTCCCGGTCGGCGTCGACGTAGCCGACCATCTGCCCGGGCTGGGACGCGCAGATCTCACCGGTCTCGCCCGGCGGCAGGAGGTTGCCGTCGGCGTCGCGGACGGTCAGGTCGACGTGGTACATCGCGCGTCCGGCCGAGGCCAGCCGGGCGATCCACTCGGGGGAGTCCAGGCGGTGGTCTTCCTTGCGCAGGCAGGTCATGTAGCCGGGCTCGGTTCCGGCGTAGGTCTGGGCGAAGACGGGCCCGAAGGTCTCCAGGGCGCGGCGGAGCCCGTCGGGGGCCATGGGGGAGCCCGCGTAGATGATCGTGCGGAGCGTGGACAGGTCGGCCTTCTCGCGGCGGGGGTGGTCCAGCAGCATGTACACGATCGTGGGGACGACGGCGGTGGCCGTCACGCCCTCCCGTTCGATGGTGTCCAGCAGCAGGTCGAGGTCGAAACCGGGCAGCAGGACGTTCGTGCCGCCGCGCATGAAGACGGGCATCACGAAGGTTTGGGTGAAGTGCGTGAGCGGCGCGGCGTGCGCGAAGACCTCGCCGTGGCGGATGTCGCCGATCTCCAGGCCGGCGGTGATGGCGTAGTGCGACCAGGTGGCGTGGGTCTGCAGGACGCCCTTGGGGACGCCCGTGGTTCCCGAGGTGAATCCGACGAAGGCCAGGTCGTCGACGCTGATGTCCACGTCCGGGGCGGTCGAGGGCTGCGTCGCGAAGGCGGTCTCGTAGTCCAGGACGTCCGCCGCGGGGGTGCCGCCGCCGAGCCGGATGACGTGCTGGAGTTCGGGGAGCCGGTCGCGGATCTGCGTGATCTGGCCGTCGAAGGATTCGTGGTAGATCAGCGTCGAGGCCCCGACCTCGTCGAGGAAGTAGTGGAAGTCCTCGGCGGAGGCCCGCGTGGGCATCTGGGTGACCGCCGCGCCCGCCTTCCAGATCCCGCACATCGTCGGGATGAATTCCAGGCAGTTCGGCATCAGGAGCCCCACCCGATGCCCGTTGCCGACTCCGAGGCCGGTGAGCCCGTTACCGACCCGGTTGGCCCACTGGCGCATCTGGGCGTAGCTGAGGCGCCGGTCGGCGTCCACGAGGGCGGTGCGGTCGGCGTAGTAGGTGCACGTCCGGTCGAAGACCTTGGGCAGAGTTCCCCACATGGCGTCTACCTTCCTGATCCTGGGGTGGCCGTGGATTGCCGTGGTGATGCGGAGTGCCGGTGCTCGGTGGCCCGCTGGAGCGCCTCGGCCGTGGCCTGCCGGGCCTGGTCGTACTCGCGGCGGGTCTGCTCGACCAGTTCGGCGACGCTGAGGATCCCGGCGATCCCCGAGACGCTGTGGCCAGCGCTCCATACGTTGCGCTGGTTGAGGAGCCGTTGTTGCGCGAACCCGTCGGCGCCCTGCGGCGGGGCGTCCGCCGTCGCCTTCTTCAACCATCCGTCCAGGAAGTTGGCAGGTAGACCGCTCAGGGCGGTGGTGAGGGTGACGTCGTCCAGGGACGATTCGACCAGTGCCTGGCGGAAGGCGTCGTCGGCGAGGCTCTCGGTGGTCGCGATGAACTTGGTGCCCATATAGGCCAGATCGGCGCCCAGGGCCTGGGCGGCCCACAGGGCGACGCCGTCCGACACGCCTCCGGCAAGGACGATGGGCCCGTCGAACTGGCCGCGGACGGCCCGGACGAACGACAGCGGGTTGGCCCAGCCCGTCTGGCCGCCGGCGCCCGCTGTCAGCAGCACCAGGCCGTCGACGCCGGCGTCGATCGCGCGTTGGACGTGCCGCATGCTCGCGACGTCGGCGAAGACCAGGCAGCCCGCGTCCTGCAGCGGGGCCAGGACGGGAGCGGGCGACCCGACGCTGGTGATGACCAGGGGCACCTCATGGCGGGTCAGGGAGGCGACGTCCCCCGCGAGCCGCTGGTTCGAGCGGTGCACGACCAGGTTCGCGGCGAACGGCGCGGCCTCGTCCTCCAGGTCGGCCAGGCCGGCGGTGATCTGCTCCAGCCAGCCGTCGAGCTCGGACGGAGTCCGCGCGTTGTGGGTGGGGAACGAGCCCACCACGCCGTTGCGGCACGCCGCGGTCACCAGGTCGGGCCCCGACACGTCGGTCATCGGGGCAGCCACGAGTGGGAGCGCTAGGCGGTCGAGCCGGGAAGGCAGCGCCATCACCCCTCCAGAGTGAAGATTCGATGGTGGATCCTGAGATCGCAGCATGCGTCTGTAGTGGGCACTTGGTGGCGTAAGTAAATATGGATTAACCTCCGTTGGCAAGAGCAAGCGGCATGACACCAGTGCGGAGGTTCTGCGTGGACCGTTTCGTTCAGATCGCCGGGGTCGGGATGACCCCGTTCTCCAAGCCCAGTGCGGGCACCCCCTACACGGTGCTCGCCGAGCAAGCCGCCCGCGTCGCGCTGGCGGACGCGGGCCTCGACTACCGCCAGGTGCAGCAGGCCTACGCCGGATACGTCTACGGCGACTCCACCTGCGGCCAGGCGGCCCTGTACAGCCTCGGGCAGACCGGCATCCCCATCGTCAACGTCAACAACAACTGCTCCACCGGCTCCTCTGCGCTGTGGCTGGCCCGCCAGGCCGTCCAGAGCGGCGAGGTGGACTGCGTGCTGGCCGTCGGCTTCGAGCAGATGCGCCCGGGCGCCCTCGCCAGCGTCTGGGACGACCGCCCCGACCCCCTCGAACGCTCCGAGACGGCGATGGCGCAGATCCAGGGAGCGGACGCGCACGCACCGGTCGCCGCGCAGTTGTTCGGCGGCGCCGGCCAGGCCTACGCCGACGCGCACGGCACCGCCCCCGAGACGTTCGCCAAGATCTCGGTCAAGGCGCGGCGCCACGCCGCCGCGAACCCCTACGCGGTGTTCCGGACGGCGCTGACCGAGGAGGAGGTGCTTGCCTCCCCGCGCATCTACGGGCCGCTGACCCGCCTGCAGTGCTGCCCGCCCACCTGCGGCGCGGCGGCCGCGGTGGTCTGCAGCACCGACTTCGCGCGGCTGCACGGCCTGGACGCCTCCGTCGCCATCCGCGCCCAGGCGCTCACCACCGACACCGCGTCCACCTTCGACGCCGGAGACATGATGAAGGTCGTCGGCTACGACATGAGCCGGGCCGCGGCCGAGCGCGTCTACGCCGACGCCGGCGTAGGGCCCGACGACATCGACGTGGTGGAGCTGCACGACTGCTTCACCACCAACGAGCTGATCAGCTACGAGGCGCTCAGGCTCACCCCCGAGGGGACTGCGGAGAAGTTCGTCCTGGACGGCGACAACACCTACGGCGGGAAGGTCGTCACCAACCCGTCCGGCGGGCTGCTGTCCAAGGGACACCCGCTCGGCGCCACGGGCCTCGCGCAGTGCGCCGAGCTGGTCTGGCAGCTGCGCGGCCAGGCCGACGCCCGGCAGGTCGAGGGCGCCCGGCTGGCTCTCCAGCACAACATCGGGCTCGGCGGCGCCGCCGTGGTCACCCTCTACGAGAGGACCAGCTGAGATGGCCGGATCACCAGCGACCGGCTTGTCCACGCCGCCGTCGACCGTCGATGTAGAGCGCGGACGGCTGCGGCTGTTCGCCAAGGCCATCGGAGAAACCGACCCCGTCTACACCGACCTCGACGCAGCCCACGGCGCCGGCCACCGCGACCTGCCCGTCCCCCCGACCTTCCTGTTCTGCCTGGAGATGGACCGGCCGGACCCCTTCGCCTTCCTGACCGAGGCCGGAATCAACCTCGACCGGGTCCTGCACGGCGAGCAGAGTTTCACCTACCACGCGCTCTGCCACGCCGGCGACAGCCTGACCTTCGAATCCCGCATCACCGACGACTACGAGCGCAAGGGCGGCGCGCTGCGGTTCCTCGTCCGCCAGACCCATGTCACCAGAGCCGGCCGGCCGATCGCCGACCTGAACAACGTCATCGTCGTCCAGCAGGAGAAGGCGGAAGCATGACCTCCCTCACCGACCTGCGCGAGGGCGACGAACTGCCGCCCCTGCGGCTACCGGAGATCAGCCGGACGACGCTGGCCCTGTACGCGGGCGCATCAGGCGACCACAACCCCATCCACATCGACATCGACGCCGCCCGCAACGCCGGGCTCGACGACGTCTTCGCGCAGGGCATGCTCTCCATGGCCTACCTTGGCCGGCTCCTGACCGGCTGGGTTCCTCAGGACCGCATCCGCTCCTACAGCGTCCGCTTCACCTCCATCACCCCGCTGCACGCCGAGCCGATCTGCACAGGCCAGGTCACCGCGATCGAGGACGGCGACGGAGAACGCCGCGCCCGCCTCGACCTCCAAGTGGCCCTGAACGACGGCACCATCACGCTGCGCGGCCAAGCCTTCATCGCACTGGCATGACAGCACCGGAAAGGACTCCCATGGGAACACTCGACGGCAAGATCGCTCTGATCTCCGGCTCCGGCCGCGGCATCGGCCGCGCCATCGCCCTCAAACTCGCAAGCCACGGCGTCCGCGTCGTCATCAACGACCTCGACCCCGAACCGGCCGAGGAGACCCTGACAGCGATCAAAGCCGCTGGCGGCGAGGCCGTCGCCTGCGTCGGCAGCGTCACCGACGAAGACTTCGCCGACCGGTTCGTCGCGACAGCCGTCGACAACTACGGCGGTGTCGACATCGTGATCAACAACGCCGGCTACACCTGGGACAGCGTCATCCAGAAGATGACCGACGAACAGTGGGACGCGATCCTGGACGTCCACCTCAAGGCACCGTTCCGCATCCTGCGCGCCGCCCAGCCGGTCATCAGCGCCCGCGCCAAGGCCGAACAAGCCGACGGCCTGCGCGTCCACCGCAAGATCGTCAACATCTCCTCGATCGCCGGGCTCGGCGGCAACGCCGGCCAGGCCAACTACGGCGCCGCCAAGGCCGGCATCGTCGGCCTCACCAAGACCCTCGCCAAGGAATGGGGCCGCTACGCGGTCAACGTCAACGCCGTCGCCTACGGCCTCATCCGCACCCGCCTCACCGAAACCGCCGCCGACAGCGACTCCACCATCGACGTGCAAGGACGCCAAATCAAGGTCGGCGTCAACCCCGGCCTGCTCACCGCCATGGAGCAGATGATCCCGCTCGGCCGGGCCGGCACCCCCGAGGAAGCCGCCGGAGCGGTCTACCTGCTGTGCCTGCCAGAGTCGGACTACATCAGCGGCCAAGTCGTCGTCTGCAGCGGCGGCTACTCCTGAACGGACCTAACATTCCCCACGTGATGCCGATCGAGGACAAGACCGCGATGACCCGGACGAGCACGCATCCGGCACGCGGCAGGCGCCCACGCGACCGCAAGGCGCAGATCGTGACCGCCGCCGCCGACCTGTTCCACCAGCACGGCTACCACACCGTCACGATGGACCAGATCGCCGGCGCGGTCGGCATCACGGCCGGGGCCCTCTACCGCCACTTCCGCAACAAACAGGAACTGCTCTCCCGCACCGTCGACGACGGCCTCTCCGCGTTCGAGACCGCCGTCCGCGACACCGCACCAGGAGACATCGACACCCTCCTGGACGTCATGGCCTCCCTCACACTGGACCGCCGCGACCTGGGAGTCCTCTGGCAACGCGAATCCCGGAACCTTCCCGACGCCGACCGCGACCGGCTACGCCACCGATTCCGCGGCGTCGCCGAGAACACCGCCCCGGTCATCCAAGCAGCCAGACCCGGCCTCACCACAGCCGACGCCGACCTGCTGACCTGGGCACTGTTCGCCGTCTTCGCCAGCCCCTCCCACCACAGCGCCCAACTTCCCCGCGCACGCTTCCACGCCCTCCTGCAGCAACTCGGAGGTGCCGTGATCCACACCGCGCTCCCCGACTCCCAGGAGAGGCCCGACCGCCCCAACACCGAAACCAACACCGGGCTCTCCCGCGCGTCCCGCAGAGAATCCGTCCTCGACGCCGCCGCCCGCCTGTTCGGCGAACACGGCTACCAGGCCGTCAGCATGGAGGACATAGGCGCCGCCGCCGGCATCAGCGGCGCCGGCATCTACAACCACGTGCCCGCCAAGTCCGAACTCCTCGTCGCGGCCCTCACCCGCGCCGCCGACGCCCTGCACATGGACGCCAGCCGCATCTTCGCCACCGCGTCCACCCCCGGCCAGGCACTCACCCGACTTCTCCGGTCCTACATCGACCTGACCCTGACCTCCAGCCACCTCACCGGCGCACTGATCACCGAGGTCGTCCACCTACCCCACGACCAACGACGCACAATCCGCCGCCTGCAACACGACTACGTCGGCGAATGGGTCCAACTGCTCACCACCGAGAAACCCGACCTCACCGACCCCGAAGCCCGCGTGATCACCCAGGCCGTCCTCGCCATCGTCAACGACCTGGCCCGCATCCAACACCTGCGCCGACGCCCCCACCTTGACGACGACCTCGCCGCCCTGGGACGCGCTCTGCTGACCCCGTCGCTACCGGGTATCGCTTGACGAACCCCACAAACGCTTCTGCTTGCCACACAAGCCTGACACTTGCATACTTGTGCAAATGAACAACCCTGAGTCGACGGGCGATCTTGGCGCGGTGCTGGGCCACCAGCTCTTCCGCGCTCTGGGCGACCCCACGCGTGTCCGCCTGGTGGATCTGCTCGCCGAGCGCTGCCGCGCCTGCTCAGTCTCGGAACTCGCCGAATGCCTCGACGTAGACCTGTCCGTCGTCTCCCGACACCTCGCCCTTCTACGGGCTGCAGGCGTCCTGCGGGCGACCAAGACCGGGCGGAGCGTCCTCTACGAGATCCAATTCGACCCACTCGCCGAGACACTGCGCGGCATCGCCGACGCGCTCGAACGCGCCCGCGACGACTTCACCACAAGCGCCTCCTGCGCCCCGTCGGCCAACGACCAGAAGGAAGGAACCTCGTGACCACCACCGCGCACGCCGCCACGGCATCCGACGCCGCCGGCTCCGCCCCCAGAACACCCCTGGTCATCGACTATTGGACTGTGGCAATGGGAGAAGAGGCCTCATGCGGCTCCTGCGATGAGACGCTCACCGTGCTCGACCGGGCCATCGACACCGTCCGCCCATTCGCCGACCAGCTCGGCATCGCCCTGAAGATCACGCCGCGAACCATCTCTACCTGGGACCAGGCACTGGAACACCAGATCACCG
Source organism: Actinomadura sp. GC306 (assembly GCF_004348665.1). Classification (GTDB taxonomy): domain Bacteria; phylum Actinomycetota; class Actinomycetes; order Streptosporangiales; family Streptosporangiaceae; genus Spirillospora. The sequence goes on from NZ_SMKM01000155.1 coordinate 11,974, forward strand.
CCTCGCCGACCATCCGGGCCGAGGGAAGCGAACTGTGCCCCTCCCACCCGGACGGCACCGAAACCCGCCTGTGGACTTGGCGCGGCGAGACCACCAACTCGCTCCAGCTCCAAGCCGCACTCGACTTCGTCCTCCAAGCCCTGACCGCCCGCAGCCGGCAACTCAGTGACTACCTCTTCCACGGAGGACCTTCCTCGTACCTCCGCCAATTCCTCTCCGTCTCGAGTGCAACCGCTCCTGCAGCAACTGAGGCCTGCGGACCTAGCGCCGCATGCCCATAAACGAGGCGCCGACGTCCCACAGGCGTCGCAGTCATTGCAAGGAGGCCAGTGATGCTCGGGACCCATCTGGGTCCCGGTCTGTGGAGATGTCTCCCCAGGCGTAAAAGGTGATCTTGCTGGGGGACAAGTGGTTCCCCGATCTCGACGCCGCGCTCGCCGGGCCTCGGTGTACCGAGGCCCGGCGGACAACTGCGATTCTTCGAACACGTCCAGCCCGAGTCCTCACTCGGCGTTGTCTGCGGCGCGGGCTCGGTGCCGCCGTCTGGCCGCTCCTCAACGATGGCTGCCGCCCAGCCATGACGTCCTGGCCTCGGATCCTGGCTGCCGAGCCATTTGGTACGGGCGCACAATGGCTGCCGGATGCCGTTGTGAGGCCAATCCGGCCGGACGCACCCGAACTGGATGGGGCTGCAGCATGGGGTCGACCTAAGGAACGTTTGGTGGTTGCCGGTCGTGCCGCCAACCTGACTCACTCCCTGCCCCGCAGGCTCTCAGCAGGACCCCTTTGATCACTTCGCCATGATGGATTCCCGAATATGATTCGAATGGCGTTCGGTTGACGTCGGGTTTGTGAGCTATCCATAGCGGGATTGTGGCGAATTTCCGGGTCCAGCTATGTGAATCGAAAGTGCCGCCGCGGAGTAGTACGCTAGTTCGAACGCGAAAACCCGGCGCACGCGGGTTCCGCGAGCACCGGGGTTCCGTCTTGATTCGCACCTAGACCATATCCCGAGGTCAGCAGGTGAGCCACACCCGGCTACCGACCTGTTACACCTATGTGTCCTCACCCTCTTGCGCCGGACCACCCTTCATGGAGGTTCGGATGCAGCTCCTCGGAGCGCACATCACCCACTACCGGTCAATCGAGGACTCGGGCCGGCTGGACGTCGAACCCGACGTCACCTGCTTGGTCGGCAAGAACGAGTCCGGGAAGACGACCGCCCTTCAGGGGCTCTACCGGCTCAACCCCGTCGAAGCCGCCGCGACGTTCGACGAAGTGATCGACTTTCCGGCCCGGCTCACCCGCAAGCGCAAGGAGTACCCCGACGGACGCCGGATCCCCGTGGTGGTGGCCACCTTCCGCTACGAGCCCGAAAAGATCCTCGAGATCGAGGAGGATCTCGGTGCCGGTGCCCTGCGCAGCCCGGAGTTCACAGTGACGATCGGGTACCGCAACAGCCGCCGGAGCATCGTCCACGACTATGACGAGGAGGTGATCGTCAAGCACCTGCGCGCCGGAGTGGACCTTCCGCGCACGGCGGCCCAGGACGTCAACGCCGCGACCACGATCGCGGAACTCCTGCAAGCGCTCGACAACCTGGCGGAGCCGCCGTCCACCGCACAGGAGCTGGTGGAACGGATCCGCGACTGGCGGGGTGAGGACGTCAACCTCTACCTGATCGATCAGTACGCGGTCCCCAACATGCCGAAGTTCGTGTACTTCGACGACTACGACTCGATGCCCGGCAAGATCTCCATCCCGGATCTGATCCGCCGGCGCGACGCCGAGGACATCGACCGGGGCGAGCGCGCTTTGCTCAGCCTTCTGGCCATGGCCGACGTCACGCTGGAGGACTTCCACGAGACTGACCAGCACGAACGACTGATCAGGGAGCTGGAGAACTCCGGGAACGTGATCTCCGACGAAGTCTTCGAGTACTGGTCGCAGAACGACGAGCTCGAGGTCGAACTCCAGGTCCTGCCGGCCGAGACCGGGGCCGCCCCGCCCTACAACGAGGGGCCGATCCTGCAGATCCGGGTCTTCAACCGGCGCCACCGCGCCTCGGTCCCGTTCGACGAACGCTCCCGCGGCTTCGTCTGGTTCTTCTCCTTCCTGGCCTACTTCACCGACCTGGAGGAGGCGGCTACCAGCAACCTCATCCTGCTGCTGGACGAGCCTGGCCTGTCCCTGCACGGCCGCGCCCAGCACGACCTGCTGCGTCTGATCGACAAGCGGCTGGCGCCCAAGCACCAGGTCCTCTACACCACGCATTCGCCCTTCATGGTTTCGCCGGACCGTCTGCACCGCGTCCGCACTGTCATCGACCGCGAGAAGGTCGGCACGAAGATCTCCTCGGAGATCTTCAAGGCTGACAGCGACACCGTCTTCCCGCTGCTGACGTCCATGGGCATCGAGATGAGCCAGACGCTGTTCGTCGGCGAGCACACGCTGCTCCTCGAGGGCCCCAGCGACCTCATCTACCTCGACGTCCTGTCCGACCTGGCCCAGGCCAAGGGGCTTGAGGGACTCGACCCCCGCTGGGTCAAGACGCCGATCGGCGGGTCGGGCAAGCTGTCCACCTTCGTCACCCTCCTGGGTGCTAACAAACTCCACGTCGCGGTCTTGGTCGACTCCAGCACCAAGGACGTCGGGGCTGTCAAGCACCTGCGCGACAACGACCGGCTCGCCGCCAACGGGCTCGTCCAGATCAGCGAGTTCACCGGCACCGCGGACGCCGACATCGAGGACCTCTTCGAGCGCGATTTCTATGTCGAACTGGTGAACCGCGCCTACGAACAGCACCTGACGAGCCCGATCACCACCGGTGACCTCAACGCCAACGACCCCCGGATCGTCCGGCAGGTTGAAGATCACTTCCGCAAGCACAACATCGCAGGCGGCAAGCTGGATCATTTCAAGCCTGCCGCCGTTCTTCTCCGGAAGCAGCACGAGGTCCTCGCCGAGCAGCCGATCGACGACGCCACCATCAACCGCGCCGCACAGCTGTTCGCCAGATTGAACGCCCTGCTTCCCTCCTAGAAGGACGCTGGTCCCGGGGGCGGCCCGTGGCCGCCCCGGGATCACCCTGGCTCAACCAGCGCAAGAACCGATGAGGGGAATGATCTTCGTCATCTCGACGGGTCATGGCCCCCTCTGCGCACGCTGGTCCGCTTGTCTAGGGGGCTTGTTGGTGTGGGCTCGCGGCGGGAGGACACCATGTTCGCCTGGATGATGCCCGCATCCCAGCGGAGGATCAGGATGGCCAACCTCGCCGCGGCTCCGATTTGCCAAGGACCCGTGTGAGGGCGGCGTCGTCCACGGGCTCGATGATCAGTGGGCGCAGCGGCCCTCCCATTCCTGGTGCGTCGGCCACAAGCGGAGACTTACAGGGCACCACCTCCCATAGGTGCCAGCAATCCCGCAGGCGGTGGGGCTCGCACTCACCACTGTGTCTGCCGGCCGGGCAACATCGATGTGAATCGGGGGTGACCAGGCCCGATCCGCGCCCGCGAGCAAACATCGAGCAGACAGGGGGACGGAACGGGACGAACCTGGCGGCGGGCAAACCGGGGCATCCTCGTGTTTGCCCTGGTGAGGGGTGGTGGGTCGCGTGGGACTCGAACCCACAGCCTACGGATTAAAAGTCCGGAGCTCTGCCAATTGAGCTAGCGACCCGTTGTGCAAGGGTACCGAGATCGCCGGGGGGTTTGCGACGGGGTTACGGGG
>NZ_SMKM01000156.1 GCF_004348665.1 Actinomadura sp. GC306
AGGTTCTAGTTACGAGATCCCCCGCACCTCATCCACTTCTCCGTTGACTTGCGGCGTGTTGTTGTTATCCGGCCTGCCATAACAACGACACGCCGCAAGTCAACGGAGAAGTGGATGAGGTGCGGGGGATCTCGTAACTAGAACCTGTTGCAGTTTGGCCGCAGCGCGCTTAGGGTCGGGGGTGTGCGGACACGAGTCACCGAACTATTCGGCATCGAATACCCGATCTTCGCGTTCAGTCACTGCCGCGACGTCGTCGCCGCGGTGAGCCGCGCCGGCGGCATGGGCGTCCTCGGCGCCCTCCATTTCAGCCCCGAGGAACTTGAGCTGGAGCTCAAGTGGATCGACGAGAACGTCGGCGGCAAACCCTACGGGGTCGACACGGTGATGCCCGCCAAGTACGAGGGCGGCGACCTGGGCGACGCGGAGGAGCTGCTCGGCAAGCTGCAGGGCATGATCCCCGCGGAGAACCGCCGGTTCCTTGAGGACCTGCTCGCCGAGCACGGCGTCGAGCCGTCCACCGAGAGCGCGGGCAAGGCGCTGCTCGGCTGGACGGACCAGACCGCCCGGCCGCAGGTCGAGGTCGCGCTCCGGCATCCGATCGCGCTGCTGGCCAACGCCCTCGGCCCGCCCCCGGCCGACATCGTGGAGGAGGCCCACCGGCACGGCGTCAAGGTCGCCGGGCTGGCCTCCAACGCCCGGCACGCCCGCAAGCAGGTCGACGTGGGCGTCGACATCATCGTCGCGCAGGGCACCGAGGCGGGCGGCCACACCGGAGACGTCGCCACGATGGTGCTGATCCCCGAGGTCGTGGACGCCGTCGGCGAGGACACGATCGTGCTCGCCGCGGGCGGCATCGGGCGCGGCCGGCAGATGGCGGCGGGGATGGCCCTCGGCGCGGACGGCGTGTGGACCGGCTCCATCTGGCTGACCGTGGACGAGGCCGACACCCCCGAGCGCGCTCTGCCGAAGCTGCTGGACGCGACGTCCCGGGACACCGTCCGGTCGCGCGCCTGGACGGGCAAGCCCGCCCGCTTCCTCAAGTCCGCGTGGACCGAGGCGTGGGAGAGCGAGAAGTCGCCCGGCTACCTGCCGATGCCCCTGCAGTTCATGCTCATCGCGGACGCGCTGCCGCGCATCCAGCGCTCCGGTGACGGCGAGCTCGTCACCTTCCCCGTCGGCCAGATCGTCGGGTCGATGAACCAGGTCAAGCCCGCCGCCCAGGTGGTCTACGACCTGATCGAGGAGTACGTGGAGGCCATCGAGCGCCTCAACGCCATCACCGAGGCGGACTGACCCTCGGGGCCCGTCCACCGGAGCCCGCCGCCGCGCCGCTTCCCCAGGGCGCGGCGGCGGGCCGGTTCCCGGCCGGGACGGGGCCCGGCCGGAAGCGCGACAGAGCCGCGTCAGTACCGCCTCAGAGTCGCCTCCGAGCAGCGTCAGTGCCGCCCCCGTACCGCCTCAGAGCCGCCTTGGAGAACGCGTCAGAAGCGCGTCATCCAGGACAGGGCGCGGGCCAGGACGTAGTACACGACCCCGGCGAGGGCCCAGTTGATGTAGAGCTGCTCGTCGGGGTTCTGGCGGGTGAAGACGTCGTGGAACGGCGTGGCCAGCCAGCGGCCCGCGTCCAGCGTCGCGTCGACCAGGACGTTGCCCGGGTTGGCGCCGCCCCACGTCAGCAGGATCCCGAGGGCGAGGATCGCCGCGGCCGCCCAGCCGGCGGCCATGATCATCATGCTGATCGGGTTCGGCCTGCTGCGCATCCACCGCCGCGGCTTGCGCTCGACCACGACGGTCTTCGCCGGGCCGGCCGCCGCGTCGCCGGCCGGGGCCGGTTCCGATCCGCGGAGCCGGAACCGCCGCCGGGGCGTCTCGCTGGTGGTCTCATCGGTGGTCTGGTGCCGCCTGCGTCCTATGAGAGGGGCCATGGCCTGCTCAGTCCTTCCGTGACTTCGCTCGGGAGCAAAGTGCCACGGAGGAGAACCCGAAAACCCGCCACCGGGTTTCGGACAGACCGTTACTTGCCCTTGTACACGGCGGGACGCTTCTCCTTGAAGGCGCGCGAGCCCTCCTTGGCGTCCTCGGAGCCGATGACGGGCCAGCCGAGCTCGTCGGAGATCTTGAGCGCGTCCTCCTCGGACAGGTGCTCGGTCTCGCGGTGCGTGCGCAGGATGGCCTGGACGGCGAGCGGGGCGTTCTCGGCGATCTGGCCGGCCAGCTCGCGGGCCGCGTCGAGGGCGGTCCCGTCCGGGACGACCTTGTTGATCAGGCCCATGGCGAGGGCCTCCGGGGGCGTCACCGCGCGGGCGGTGAGCAGGATGTCCATCGCGTTGGCGTAGCCGATCTGGCGGGTGAGCCGGATCGCGGAGCCGCCCATGGGGAACAGCCCGCGCTTCGCCTCGAACAGCCCGAGCGTGGCGCCCTCGGCCACCACGCGTAGGTCGGTGCCCACGAGCAGCTCGGTGCCGCCGGCGACGGCGTACCCCTCGATGGCGCAGATGATCGGCTTGGTGGGACGGCCGTCGCGCAGCAGCCCCTTCCAGTGGAAGTTGGGGATCTGCGCCATGCGCTCCTGGACGCGGGGGGCGGAGGGCTGCTGCCCCATGGCCTTCAGGTCGGCGCCCGCGCAGAACGTCCCGTCCGCTCCCGTGAGGATGCCGACACGGACCTCGGGGGTCTCGGAGATGTAGGCCCAGGCGTCCGCCAGACCCACCAGCATCGACGAGCTGAGCGCGTTGCGCGCCTCGGGCCGGTTCATCGTGACGATGACGACGGGACCGTCGCGCTCGACGTCGCAGTGCTCGGTGCTGATCGGCAGCCGTTCCGCCATGTTTCCTCCAGCTCAGATGTCAAACGAGAACAGATTCTAGTTAAGCAGGCACCTGGCCGGTAGGGGTTGATTAGCAAAACGAGAACGTGATCTACTTTGCTCGCCGGGGTGCCGTGTGTGACGGCGCTCACCGTGCTCACGTAGGGAGATCCGATGGGGTCATTGGGCTTTTGGCGGCTGGCGCAGGCCGATCCCGAGTGGGTCGCGGCCGTTGATCCGGATGGGACGCAGTACACCGCGGGCGACCTGCTCGCCCGCTCCAACAGGCTCGTCCACGGCCTCCGCGCGCTCGGCCTCAAGAACGGCGACGGCATCTGCGGGCTCGTCCCGAACGGCGTCGACGGGCTCGTCCTGTACCTGGCCGCGCTGCAGGCCGGCTGGTACTACACGCCGATCAACTGGCACCTGGCGGGCCCGGAGATCGGCTACATCGTCGCCGACGCCGAGGCGAAGGCGTTCATCGTCCACGAGCGGTACGCCGCCGAGGGCGTCCGGGCCGGCGAGGAGATCGAGCCGCACCGCCGGTTCGCGATCGGGGACGTCGCGGGCTTCCGCCCGTACGCCGAGCTGGTCGAGGGGTACCCCGACACCCTGCCGGACGACCGCTCCAACGGCGCGACGATGCACTACACGTCCGGGACGACCGGGCGTCCGAAGGGCGTCAAGCGGGCGCTGATGGGCATCGACCCCGACGACAGCGCCGAGCTGATGACGTTCCTGCTGAGCCTGTTCGGCATCCCGCCGGGGCGCCCCGCGGGGGGCGAGCACCAGGCCCACCTGATCACCTCCCCGAACTACCACACGGCCGTCACCCAGTTCGGCGGCACCGCCCTGCACATGGGCCACACGGTCGTGTACATGGACAAGTGGGACGCCGAAGACACCCTTAGGGTGATCCAAGAGCAGCGCATCAGCAATACCCACATGGTGCCGACGCACTTCAAGCGGCTGCTGGCCCTGCCCGAGGACGTCCGCTCCCGCTACGACGTGTCGAGCATGAAGTGGGCCATCCACGCGGCGGCGCCGTGCCCGGTGCCGATCAAGCAGCAGATGCTCGAATGGTGGGGCGACTGCATCTGGGAGTACTACGCCGCGACCGAGGGCGGCGGGACGATCGCCAGCCCGGCCGACTGGCGCGCCCACCCCGGCACGGTCGGCAACGCGTGGCCGATCAGTGAGCTGCTCATCGTCGATGACGACGGCAACCCGGTTCCCACGGGCACGCACGGCACGATCTACATGAAGATGGCCGGCGTCGAGTTCGAGTACAAGGGCGACAAGGAGAAGACGGAGCAGAACCGTCTCAAGGACTTCTTCACCGTCGGCGACATCGGCTACCTCACCGAGGACGGGTTCCTGTTCCTGTCCGACCGCAAGTCCGACATGATCATCTCGGGCGGGGCGAACATCTACCCGGCCGAGATCGAGAACGAGATCACCCTGCACCCCAAGGTCGCGGACGTCGCCGTGTTCGGCATCCCCGACGAGGAGTGGGGCGAGCAGATCAAGGCCGTCGTGGAGCCCGCCGAGGGCGTGGAGCCCGGCGAGGAGCTGACCGCCGAGATCCTCGCGTCGCTGGAGGGGCGGCTGGCCAAGATGAAGTGGCCGAAGTCGATCGACTACATCGAGGCGATGCCGCGCGAGCCCAACGGCAAGCTGCTCAAGCGCAAGCTGCGGGACCCGTACTGGAAGGACCGCGAGAGTGCCATCTGACGCCCCGAACCACGTCGTCGGATTCCCCGGCGGCTACACCCGCTCGGTCGGCCCGGTCATCGGGCGCTTCCTGAGCGAGTTGCGCGACGGCCGGATGGTCGGCGTCCGCACCGCGGGCGGCCGGGTGCTCGTCCCGCCGGCGGAGTGCGACCCCGAGACCGGCGAGGACGTCACCGGCGAGTTCGTCGAGGTCGGCCCGGCCGGGACCGTGACCACGTGGTCGTGGGTGCCGCGCCCGGCGAAGGAGCACCCGTTCGACCGCCCGTTCGCGTGGGCGCTGATCCGCCCGGACGGCGCCGACACCGCGCTGCTGCACGCCCTCGACCTCGGCCTGTTCGAGGAGGGCGCGCAGCCGCCGAAGTTCCTGAAGACCGGGATGCGGGTGCGGCCGAAGTACCGCGCGGAGCGGACCGGGACGATCGGCGACATCGAGTGCTTCCTGCCCGAGGTCACCATGATCAACCCGCAGGCGGCGCTGGAGTACCGGCTGAAGGGCGGGCGGGCGCTCGGCCGGTTCCTGGAGGGCATCGCCGAGGGCCGGATCATCGGCCACCGCTGCCCGGTGTGCGAGAAGGTCATCGTCCCGATGAAGGGGTTCTGCACGCGCGACGGCGTCCCCACCACCGAGGAGGTGGAGCTGCCCGACACCGGCACCGTCACCACCTTCGCGGTCAACAACATCCCCGACCCGCGCGCGCCCGAGGTGCCGTTCGTGTCCGGTTACGTCCTGCTGGACGGCGCCGGCCTGACGATGCTGACGCTGGTCGCGGGCATCCCGGCCGACCAGGTCCGGATGGGCATGCGCGTGAAGGCGGCGTGGCGGCCCCGCGAGGAGTGGACCCACTCGATGTCCAACATCAAGTGGTTCGAGCCCATCGACGAGCCCGACGTGCCCTTCGAAGAGATCAAGGACTACATGTAATGCGCGAAATCGCAGTCGTTGCGTTCGTGCAGAGTGAGCACAGCGCTGAGGACCAGGGGCTCGCGGAGACCGAGATGGTCCTGCCGGTGATCAACGAGATCAAGGAGCGGACGGGGCTGTCGCGGTTCGGCTTCACCTGCTCGGGGTCGTGCGACTACCTGCAGGGCGCGCCGTTCGCGTTCGTGTCCGCGCTCGACACGCTGGGCGCGTGGCCGCCGATCTCCGAGAGCCACGTCGAGATGGACGGGGCGTGGGCCCTGTACGAGGCGTGGGTCAAGCTCCAGATCGGCGAGATCGACACCGCGCTGGTGTACGGGTTCGGCAAGTCGTCCCAGGGCGACCTCCGCGCGATCATGTCCCAGCAGCTCGACCCGTACTACCTGGCACCGCTCGGCGTCGACCAGGTGTCGATGGCCGCCATGCAGGCCCGCGCCTACATGGAGAAGGCGGGCGTGAAGGAGGACGACCTCCGGGCGATCGCGGCGCGCTCGCGGGAGTCGGGCCGCGCCAACCCGTTCGCGCTGCACCTGCCGGCTCCGGAGGACTCCGCCGCCGAGCAGGAGTACGACGTGGCGCCGCTGCGCCCCTACGACGTCGCGCCCGTCACCGACGGCGCCGCGGCGATCGTCCTCGCGGCCGGGGACAAGGCGCGGGAGCTGTGCGAGCGGCCCGCGTGGATCACCGGCATCGACCACCGCACCGAGCCGCACGCGCTCGGCGTGCGCGACCTGACCCGGTCGGAGGCCGCCCGCATCGCGGGGGAGAAGGCCGGCGCGGCCGGGGTCGAGGTCGCGGAGCTGCACGCGCAGTTCAGCCACGAGGAGCTGATCCTGCGCGAGGCGCTCGGCCTGGGCGACGGCGTGGCGGTCAACCCGTCCGGCGGGGCGCTGTCGGCGAACCCGGTGATGGCGGCGGGCCTCATCCGGATCGGCGAGGCGGCGGCCCGCATCCACGACGGGACGGCGTCCCGGACGCTGGGGCACGCCGCGTCCGGCCCCTGCCTCCAGCAGAACCTCGTCTGCGTGATGTCGGGAGAGAACAATGGCTAACGCGTGCGCCATCGTCGGCGTCGGGCAGACCCAGTACAAGACCAAGCGGCTGGACGTGTCGATGCCGGGCCTGCTCCGCGAGGCGGCCCGCCGCGCCCTGGACGACGCCGGGCTGACCTGGAAGGACATCGACGCCGTCGTGGTCGGCAAGGCGCCCGACCTGTTCGAGGGCGTGGTGATGCCGGAGGTGTTCCTGGCGGACGCGCTCGGCGCGACCGGCAAGCCGCTGATGCGCGTGCACACGGCCGGGTCGGTCGGCGGGTCCACGGCGATCGTCGCGGCCAACCTGATCCAGTCCGGCGTGCACGAGCGGGTCCTCACGCTCGCGTGGGAGAAGCAGTCGGAGTCGAACGCGACGTGGGCGCTGACGGTGAACGGGCCGTTCACCACGTCCCTCGTCGTCGGGGCGGGCGGCTACTTCGCGCCGCACATCCGCGCCTACATGGCCCGCTCGGGCGCACCCGACCACATCGGGATGCTCGTCGCGGTCAAGGACCGGGAGAACGCGCTGCGCAACGAGTACGCGCACCTGAAGATCCCGGGCATCTCGCGGGAGATGGTCGAGTCGACGCCGATGCTGTGGGAGCCGATCCGGTACCTGGAGACGTGCCCGTCGTCGGACGGCGCGTGCGCGATGGTGCTGGCCTCGGAGGACGCGGCGAAGAAGTCGCCGAACCCGCCGGCGTGGGTGCACGGGACGTCGATGCGCTCGGAGCCGATGCAGTTCGCGGGCCGCGACAGCGTGAGCCCGCAGGGCGGCAAGGACGCGGCGGCCGACGTCTACCGCCAGGCCGGCATCACCGACCCGCGGAGCGAACTCGACTGCGCCGAGGTGTACGTCCCGTTCTCCTGGTACGAGCCGATGTGGCTGGAGAACCTCGGGTTCTGCGGCGAGAACGAGGGCTGGAAGCTCACCGAGGCGGGCGCGACGGCCTTCGACGGCGACATCCCGTGGAACCCGTCCGGGGGCGTCCTGTCGTCCAACCCGATCGGCGCGTCCGGGATGATCCGGTTCGCCGAGGCGGCGCTGCAGGTGCGCGGGATGGCCGGCGAGCACCAGGTGGACGGCGCGCGGCGCGCCCTCGGCCACGCCTACGGCGGCGGCGCGCAGTTCTTCGCGATGTGGATCGTCGGCAGCGACAAACCCTAGTTTCTCCTCCTATTCCCTGGGCGCGACCCATACCCCCGAAAGGGACGTCCGATGGAGTACAACCACGCTGATCTGTTCGAGGGAATCGCCGACGCGATAGGGGAGCGTGTCGCCCTGGTGTGCGGCGACCAGAGGCTCACCTACGCCGAGATGGACGAGCACGCGAACCGCCTCGCGCACCACCTGGCGGACGCCGGCGTCAAGCCCGGCCAGCACGTCGCCATCCAGCTCTACAACGGCATCGAGTACGCGGCGGCGCTGCTGGCGACGCTGAAGATCCGCGCGGTGCCCATCAACGTCAACTACCGGTACGTGGAGAACGAACTCCTCTACGTGTTCCGCGACTCCGACAGCGTCGCGCTGCTATACGACGTCGAGTTCGAGGACCGGGTCGCCGCGACCGTCCCGGAGGTGCCGGCGATCAAGCACCTGCTCGCGGTGGGCGGCACGCCGTCCATCCCGGGCGCGGTGGCCTACGAGGAGGCGTTGCGGGACGCCGACGGAACGCGCGGCTTCCCGGCGCGTTCCGGCGACGACCTCTACATCATCTACACCGGCGGCACGACCGGCATGCCGAAGGGCGTGATGTGGACGACCGAGCAGCTTCTGCTCGGATTCTGGAACCCGTCGCTGCCGGTGCCCACGAAGCCGGAGGACGTCGTCGAGAACGCCCGCAACGGCGGCCCGCTGGTGATGATGCCGATCGCGCCGCTGATGCACGGCGCGGCGCAGATGGCCACGTGGATCGGCTGGCTCATGGGCGCGACGCTCGTCTACACCCGCAAGTTCGACGCGGCGGACGTGTGGCGGACGATCGAGCGGGAGAAGGTCAACTCGCTGACCGTGACCGGTGACGCCATGGCGATCCCGATGGCGGAGGAGCTGGCGCGCGGCGACTACGACACGTCGTCGCTGTTCGTCTTCGTCTCCACGGGCGCGATCTTCACCGGGACCGTCCGCGACCGGATCCAGGAGCTCCTGCCGAACGCGATGGTCCTGGACCGGTTCGGGTCGACCGAGTCGGGCTCGACGGCCGAGGCGGTGGCGGGGTCGACGCCGGAGAAGGGCCTGCGGTTCGCGCCGGACGTGTCGGACGTCACCGTCCTGGACGACGCGTTCCAGCCGGTCAAGCCGGGCTCGGGCGTCATCGGCCAGGTGGCCCGCACCGGGCACATCGCGATGGGCTACTACAACGACCCGGAGAAGACGGCGCGGACGTTCCCCATGGTGGACGGCCGGCGCTGGCTGCTCACCGGCGACATCGCCACCGTCGAGGAGGACGGCTCGATCGCCGTCTACGGGCGGGGCTCGCAGGCCATCAACACCGGCGGCGAGAAGGTGTTCCCGGAGGAGGTCGAGGCCGTCCTCAAGGGTCATCCGGGCGTGTACGACGCGGTGGTCACGGGCGTCCCGGACGAGCGCTGGGGCAACCGCGTCGCGGCGGTCATCGAGCCCGCGGCCGGTGACCGCCCCGCGGCGGAGGACCTCGACGCCCACTGCCGCAAGGCGCTGTCGGGCTACAAAGTGCCGCGCGTCTACGCGTTCGTGGACGAGATGAAGCGCTCCCCGGCGGGCAAGGCCGACTACCGGTGGGCGAAGGAGGTCGCGCAGGAGGCCGATGGGTGAGCCGGTGGGCAGGGGTAGAGGTCGGCCCCGAACCTTCGTGGGATTCGGGGCCAGGAGCGGACCTCTGTTTTCGGCCCGGACGACTCAATCCTAGGAGCGTTCCAAGCGTGCTTTGATCAGCGCAGGTGTCAGGTATGCCACACGCGGCGGTGTCCCCCTAGACTTTTCGGGGAGAGTCACTCCTTCCGAGTCTCTCCGGCGCAGAGAAGGGGTGGGTGGCGCGTGGCGACCTCGGAGCGCGATCGGATGGCGGCCGAGCTGCAGGAGGCGATGCGGCGGAGCACCATGTTCACGGTGCTCCTGCACCACGCCACCGCGACCAAGGCGGGCATGAACGTCACCGACGCGCAGTGCGTGAACGCGCTCGCGATGGACGGCCCGCAGACCCCCGGCCGGCTCGCGCGGCTGATGGGCATCACCACCGGCGGCGCCATCACCGCCGTGATCGACCGGCTGGAGAAGGCCGGCTACGTCCGGCGCACCCGCGACCCCGACGACCGGCGCCGCGTGATCGTGGAACTCGTCGAGGAGAACGCCGGCCAGTTCACCGCGTACTTCGAGCCGATGAGCCGCGCCTTCCGCGAGCGGCTCGCGAACTGCACCGACGAGCAGGTCGCCTTCCTGCTGGACTGGTTCCGCGGCAACAACGCGAGCATGCCGCAGGTCATCGCGGAGACCCGGAAGCTGCCCTGAGCGCGTCGCCCCGATCGGCGCCTCGTCGCCCCGATCGGCGCCGGGACGACCCCCGTGCGTCCCGGCACCGATCGGAGCGGGTCCAGGAACGGCCGCCGCGGTCCCCCCGGCCGTGCGACCGTCCCTGGAGTCTCGTCAGGCGGACGGCGCGCATCCGCGAGACACAGGGACACCTGACCGCTACGCCGCAGGTCACACGACTTCTGGACGGTGACTTAGGTCACATCGGCCGATCGCGGTCCGGATCCGGCGCCCGTGGCCCGCGCGATGGCATCATGCCCGACATGTGCGAACGATCGGACGGCCGCTGACGTGGAGCCACTGCGTCCCGAAGACCCCGCGGACATCGGCGGGTACCCGCTGCTCGCCCGCCTCGGCGCGGGCGGCATGGGCCAGGTGTACCTCGGCCTCACCGGCACCGGTCGGCACATCGCGCTCAAGGTGATCCGCGAGGACTTCGAGGGCCCGCAGGCGCTCGCCCGGTTCCGCCGCGAGGTCGCCACCGCCGAGCGGGTGCGCAGCCGGTTCGCCGCCGCGATGGCCGGCGCCGGGCTGGACGCGCCGCCGTACTGGCTGGCGACCGAGTACGTCCCGGGCCCGACGCTCCGGCAGGCCGTCGCCCGGCACGGGCCGCTGCCGCCGGACACCTGCCTGCGGCTGCTCGCCGACCTCGCCCGGGGCCTGCGGGAGATCCACGCGCAGGGCGTGCAGCACCGCGACCTCAAGCCGGGCAACGTGATCCTCGCCCCGGACGGCCCCCGGCTGATCGACTTCGGCATCGCCCGCGGCGAGGGCCAGACGCAGATCACCCAGACCGGCGCGTGGAACGGCACCCCCGGGTACGTCGCGCCGGAGGTCGTCCGCGAGCAGGAGCCCGTCCCGGCCTCGGACATGTTCTCCCTCGCCGGGACCGTCGCCTACGCCGCCACGGGCCGCCCGCCGTTCGGCGGCGGCCGCATCGAGGCGATCATCCACCGCACGCTCGACGGCGAGATCGACCTGGACGGCGTCGACGGACAGGTCGCCGACCTCGTCCGCCGCTGCGCCGCGAAGGACCCCGCCGCCCGCGTCACGCCGGACCAGCTCATCGAGCTGGCCGGGTCCCCGCCCGGACTCGCCGGCGACCCCGCCTACCTCCGGGTCGCGGGGACCCCGCACCCGGCCCCCGCCAGCCTTCCGGACGCCGTCGCGTCGGGCCTCGCACCGCCCGACCGCACCCGGACGATCGCGCCGGCCGGCGGCTCCGCGCTGCGGTCGCGCGCCGCCGTCATAGCGGCGGTGGCCGCGGTGGTCACCGTCGTCCTGGGCAGCGCGTTCGTCGCGCGCTCCGTCCTGACCGACGACGACCGCGGGCCGTCCGCGAACGTGACCCAAAGCGGCGGGCCGGCCACCGGCGCGGAGGCGAACGGCGCCACCGCGGCCCCGGAGGGGACGTCCCCGGCCGGCGCGGCCGGCGCCGACGGCCGCACGCCGGAGGGTCTCCTGGTGAAGCAGCCCACCGCGGACTTCCGCGCCATGGAGTTCTCCCAGAGCGACCTCACCTGCCTGCCCGCGGTCCGTCCCGAGGACGAGGCGCTGTCCAGCCAGCTCCAGGTCTCGGCGCCGCGGCAGCCGCACGGCGACGACACCGTGGAGTTCGGCGCGCGTTTCAAGTACGGGGCGCCGTCCGGCTACCGCGTGGCCGCGCAGGTGCGCCCGCCGGGACCGCACGGCAGCGCCGGCCCCGGCTGGGTCCACAGCAAGCCCCACCCGTACCGAGAGGACCCAGGCGTCTATCTCACCTACCCGGACGACTTCGAGGGAGCCGAGCCACTAAGGCAGGGCGTGTGGACCATCGTCTGGCTCCACGTCCACGACAACGGCGACGCCTACTACATAGGCTGCGACGGCTTCACCGCCACCTAACACCCGCCCGGGGCCCGTTGACTTGCGGCGTGTTGCCCTTATGGAGCGCTCCATAAGGGCAACACGCCGCAAGTCAACGATTCGACCGGGGGTGTGGGTGGGGGTGCTTCAGCGGACGGCTATTACCGCTGAGCCGTGGCCGAACAGGCCCTGGTTCACCGCTATGCCCGCTCTTGCGTTCTCCACCTGGCGGCCCTCCGCCTGGCCGCGTAGTTGCCAGGTCAGTTCGCACACCTGTGCGATCGCCTGGGCCGGGATCGCCTCGCCGAAGGACGCCAGGCCGCCGCTCGGGTTGACCGGTACCCGGCCGCCCAGCGCCGTCGCGCCGGACCGGAGCAGTTCTTCCGCGCCGCCCGGCTCGCACAGGCCGATGTCCTCGTACCAGTCGAGTTCCAGGGCCGTGGACAGGTCGTACACCTCGGCCAGCGACAGGTCCTCCGGGCCGATCCCCGCCTCCTCGTAGGCGGCGTGCGCGATCGCGGACCGGAAGGGCCGCTCCGGCTCGGCCGCCGTCATCGCCGAGTCGGTCGCGAAGTCGGGCAGGTCCAGGACGGTCTTGGGGAACGTCGGCGTCACCGTGGACAGCCCCGGGATGCGCACCGGATCGGCGATGCCGTGCCGCCGCGCGAAGTCCATCGACGTCAGCACCAGCGCCGCGCCGCCGTCGCTGGTGGCGCAGATGTCCAGGAGCCGCAGCGGGTCGGCGACCACGGCGGACTCGCGGACGTCCTCCAAGGTCACCTCCTTGCGGTACCGGGCGTTCGGGTTCGCCAGCCCGTGCCGCGCGTTCTTCACCTTGACCGCGGCGAAGTCGTCGAGCGTCGCGCCGTGCACCGCCATGCGGCGGCGCGCGTACAGCGCGAAGTAGATCGGGTTCGTCGCGCCGAGCAGCCGGAAGCGCAGCCAGTCCGGGTCGTCGGGGCGGTCGCCGCCGACCGGCTTGAAGAAGCCCTTCGGCGCGGCGTCGGCGCCCACGACCAGCGCCACGTCGCACAGCCCCGCGAGGATCCGCGCCCGCGCGTTGTCGATGGCCTGCGCGCCGGACGCGCATGCGGCGTACGAGCTCGACACCCGCGCACCCGACCAGCCGAGCGCCTGCGCGAACGTCGCCCCGGCGATGAACCCCGGGTACCCGTTGCGGATGGTGTCGGCGCCCGCCACGTACTGCACGTCCGTCCAGGCGATCCCGGCGTCGGCCAGCGCCGCCCGCGCGGCCGCCAGCCCGTACTCGACGAAGTTCCGCCCCCACTTGCCCCACGGGTGCATCCCGGCGCCCAGCACGGCGATGTCGCTCATCGGACGGGCCTCCACATCCAGACGGTGTATTCGGCTTCGTCGTCCTCGTAGAGGACGCCCTCCGTCAGCTCGACCTCCATGCCGACGGCGAGGTCGTCGACGGTGTGGCCGGGGGCGACCTGGCCGAGGACGACCATCCGCTCGGCCTCCAGCTCGACGGCCGCGACGGTGTACGGCACGAACGGGTCGGGGGAGACGTACGGGGGCGGCGGCTGGTAGCGGGAGTCGGCGTAGGACCAGACGCGGCCGCGGGCGGAGAACGTGTAGGGCTCCAGCTCGGAGCCGTCCTTCGGGCCCGTGCAGCCGGGGTTGCGGCAGGCGAGCTCGTTGCGCGGGAAGTACGGCGTTCCGCAGGACGCGCAGCGGGTGCCGAGCAGCCGCGCGCCGCCGTCCTCGGTGGCGAACCACCCTTCGACGGCCGGACGGCGTTCCTTGGTCGTGGTCACGCGGCTCCTCCCTGATCCGGTACCGGCGCAGCGTAACAAGCAAACGATCGTTAGAAAGGGGCCCGTCCGGTGAGCGGGACGGGCGTCCCGGCACCAGGTAACTGACTCGTCAGTCACTTGTTGTACAGTGAGCCGAGTCGGATTCTGCTCAGGCTGCCCAAAGGGTGCGAAAAAGTAGGGAGAGTGCGGATGCGGACGGGACTCGAGGGGAAGACGGCCCTGGTCACCGGGGCCTCCCGCGGGATCGGGAAGGCGATCGCCACCGCCTTCGCCGCCGAGGGCGCCAACGTGGTGATCTCCTCGCGCAAGCAGGAGGCGCTGGACGAGGTCGCCAAGGAGATCACCGCCGCGCACCCGGGCGCGCGCGTGCTCGCCAAGGCCGCGCACGTCGGCCGCGCCGAGGAGGCCGCCGCGTGCGTGGACGCCGCCGTCGCCGAGTTCGGCGGCCTGGACGTCCTGGTCAACAACGCCGGGACCAACCCCTACTACGGCCCGATGGCCGACATCGAGCCCGCCGCCGCGGCCAAGACCGTCGAGGTCAACCAGTTCGCGGTCGTCCAGTGGACCCAGCTCGCGCTGAAGGCGTCGCTGGCCGAGCGCGGCGGCGCGGTCGTCAACATCGCGTCCGTCGGCGGGATGATCACCGAGCACGGCATCGGCTACTACAACGCCACCAAGGCCGCCGTCATCCACCTGAGCCGCCAGTTCGCGATGGAGCTGGCGCCGAAGGTCCGGGTCAACTGCATCGCGCCGGGCCTGGTGAAGACGCACCTCGCCCGCGCCCTGTGGGAGCCCCACGAGGCCGAGATCAGCAAGCACACGCCGCTCGGCCGGCTCGGCGAGCCCGAGGACATCGCGAACGCGGCGGTGTTCCTGGC
This sequence comes from Actinomadura sp. GC306, assembly GCF_004348665.1. Classification (GTDB taxonomy): domain Bacteria; phylum Actinomycetota; class Actinomycetes; order Streptosporangiales; family Streptosporangiaceae; genus Spirillospora. Next base: position 14,509 of record NZ_SMKM01000156.1, read on the forward strand.
CGGCGACATGTCGGCCTGGATGACCGGGCAGACCGTCGTCATCGACGGCGGCGCCACCATCCGCGCATCGCTCGCCTGAGGAGGACGACATGTCACGCTGGGGACTGACCATTCCGATGACCGGGCTCGCGCTCGGCGAGCAGCGCGAGATCGTCGAGGAGCTCCCGGGCCTCGGCTACACCGACGCCTGGTCCGCCGAGACCAACGGCACCGACGCGTTCACGCCGCTCGCGCTCGCCTCGCAGTGGGCCCCCGAGCTGCGCCTCGGCCCGGCGATCGTGCCGGTCTACACGCGCGGGCCCGCGCTGCTGGCGCAGCAGGCCGCGACGCTCGCCGGCCTCGCGCCCGGCCGGTTCGTGCTCGGCATCGGCACCTCGTCCGACACGATCGTGCAGCGCTGGAACGGCATCCCGTTCGAGGAGCCCTACAAGCGCACCCGCGACACGCTGCGCTTCCTCCGCAAGGCCCTCGCCGGGGAGAAGGTCAAGGAGGAGTACGAGACCTTCACCGTCCAGGGCTTCAAGCTGGACAACGCGCCCGCGGAGCCGCCGCCGATCGTGCTGGCGGCGCTTCGTCCCGGCATGCTGCGGCTCGCCGCCCGCGAGGCCGACGGCGCGATCACCAACTGGCTCGCGCCGAAGGACGTCCGGACGGTCCGCGGCGAGATCGGCGACGACCCCGAGCTGATCGCGCGGCTGTTCGTCTGCCCGACCGGCGACGCCGCGGAGGCCCGCGCGATCGGCCGCTGGATGATCGCCGCGTACATGACGGTGCCCGTCTACCGGGCGTTCCACGAGTGGCTCGGCCGCGGCGAGGCGCTGCGCCCGATGAACGAGGCGTGGGCGGCCGGCGACCGCAAGAAGGCGCTGGAGGTCATCCCCGACGAGGTCGTGGACGACCTGATCGTGCACGGCACGCCGGAGCAGTGCCGCGCCCGCGTCCGCGAGTACGTCGACAGCGGCCTCACCACGCCGGTGCTGGCGGTCGTCCCGGGCGGCGGGCTCTCCCCGCAGGAGGCGGTGCGGGCGCTCGCCCCGAACGCCGGCTGACGCCCCGCGGGCGCCTCCGTCGTTGCTCGCCGAGCGAGATCGCGCGGTCACGTCCCGATGTTTACGGCGGTGGGGATCGGGGAGGG
>NZ_SMKM01000157.1 GCF_004348665.1 Actinomadura sp. GC306
GCCTGAGCTGGGACTAGGTCGGGGAGCGTGGGGAATGTCACTCTCGGGTGTATGTTCATACCGTGGCGCGATTGGTTCTGCATCGCCCTGGACCTGGCGGTTTTCCGCGGGGGAGCATCGGGGTAGGAGAGGTTTGGCGGCCAAGGTGCGCAGTTTGCCCACGTGAAGCCGGTTCATCCGGGCATGCGACGCGCCGACGGTGAACGTTGACCACACCCTGACCGGCACCTACCGTGCTGGTGGAACACCCGTGGTGTAATTCGTCAAACCCCCTTGACGAAGCGCCACGGGATGATAGAAGCCGGAGGTCCGCGTGGCGGTGAGCAGCGGCGAGGGCAAGGCGACCCCCGAGAGGCACATGGCGTCCCGGCGTGCCGGAGAGCAGGGGCTGCTCTTCGACACGCAGGTGTCGGTGCCGCCGGAGGATGTCGGCTACCGCGGCCCGACGGCGTGCGCGGCCGCGGGGATCACCTACCGGCAGCTCGACTACTGGGCGCGCACCAAGCTGGTGGAGCCGAGCGTGCGCGCGGCGCACGGGTCGGGCAGCCAGCGGCTCTACAGTTTCCGCGACATCCTCGTTCTGAAGGTCGTGAAGCGGCTGCTCGACACCGGGGTGTCGTTGCAGCAGATCCGAACGGCCGTCACGCATCTGCGTGATCGGGGCGTGGAGGATCTGGCGCAGATAACGCTCATGAGCGACGGGGTCAGCGTGTACGAGTGCACCTCGGCCGACGAGGTCGTCGACCTGCTCCAGGGCGGGCAGGGCGTGTTCGGCATCGCGCTCGGGCGGGTGTGGCAGGAGGTGGAGGGCAGCCTCGCGGAACTACCCGGTGAGCGCGCCGCCACCGGCGACGCCCCCGCCGAGCACCCCCACGACGAGCTGGCCGGCCGGCGGCGCGCCCGCCGCACCGGCTGACCGCCCCTCAGAGCGCCTCACGGCGCTGCAGATACGCGAACGCCCCCCAGCCCGGCAGGACCGGCAGCCACAGCGTCAGCAGCCGGTAGAGCAGCACCGCGGACGTCGCCGTCTCCGCGGTGAGCCCCGAGATCGTCAGCGCCAGCGTCAGGGCGCCCTCCACCGCACCGAGCCCACCGGGCGTCGGCGCCGCGGACCCCACCGCGTTGGCCGTCAGGAAGACGACCACCACGGTCGTGAGCGGCAGCGAGCCGCCGAACGCGCGGATCGAGGCGTCCAGGCAGAGGACGAACCCCACCGTGAGCAGAAGTGTCCCGCCCATTCCGGTGAGCAGCTTCCGCGGTGTCTGCAGGACGTCCACCAGCCGCGGCAGGACGCCCGAGAACATGCTCCGCAGCCGCGAGGCCACCACCCGCCGGACCCGCGGGACCGTCAGCGCCAGCCCCGCCAGCAGCCCCAGCGACAGCACCACGATCACGATCGTGCGGGACGGCGCGAGGTCCTGGGTGGCCCTGGTCGTCGAGCCCGTGAGGAAGCCGAACAGGACCAGCAGCAGGACGTGGGTGACCAGGCCCACCAGCTGCGACGCGCCGACGCTCGCGACCGCCAGGGCGGGCCGCACACCGGAGCGCTGCAGGTAGCGGGTGTTGACGGCGACGCCGCCGACCGCCGCCGGCGCCACCAGCTTCACGAACGACGCCGCGAGCTGGACGAGCACCGTCCGCCCGAGTGGCAGCCGCTCCGGCACGAACCCCATCAGCATGAACGCCGCCGCCAGGTAGGTCAGCGCCGCCCCGCCCAGCGCGGCGGCCGCCCAGTGCCAGCTCGCCGCGGCCGCCATCGCCGCCACGTCCAGACTCGCCACCTGCGGGATCACGATGTACGCCGCGATCGACAGCGCCACGATGCTGAAGATCGTCCGGGGCCGGAACCGCTCCAGCCGCAGCGGCGCGACCTCCGTCTCCGGCTTCAGCCGGACGATCTGCTCCCGGATGCGGGTCAGCGGCTCCCGGTCGCGGCGCAGCGCCGTCCGGGTCGCCCGGGACAGCGCCACCGGCTGCAGCAGCGGCACCGCCGCCGCCAGCGCCTCCTCGCCCAGCGCGGCCGCGGCCGTGCGCACCGCGCGCTCCGGGCCCGCCCGCAGCGCCAGCGTCGTCAGCAGCTGCGCCAGGTCCAGCCGCAGCGCCAGGTCGCCCGCCGCCGTCTCCCCGGACCGCAGGTCGGTGAGGTAGGCGCGGCCGTCCGCGCCGACGGCGATCGCGCCGTCCTGCAGCCGCCGGTGCGCCAGCCGCCCGGCCTGCATCGCGCGGAACTGCCGCCACACGTCGGCCAGCAGCGCGTCGGTGATCTCGTCGTCGGGGACGTCCGCGAGCCGCCGCCCCGGGACGTGCTCGTACGCCAGCAGCGCCGCCTCCGTGCCGACCTCCGACGTGCCGACCAGGCGGGGGGTGCGCACCCCGGCCGCGGCCACCGCGTAGGCCATCAGCGACTCCTGCTCCAGGGACCGGCGCAGCGACCGCAGCGCCCGCCCGGTCGTGGTGGAGCGGAGCCGCAGCAGCCGCCAGACCCGGTACAGCAGGCCCGCGGTCTGCTGGTCGCGGTCCAGGACGCGCACCTCGAGGTCCCATTCACCGCGCCCGTCCCGGTCTGCGTCCCGGTCTGCGGTGTCGTCCGGGTCCGCGGCGGCCGCGCCGAGGACGACGCCGTACCGGCGGGTCTCCTCACCGCTGTCGGGCGAGTCGTCCAGCCGGACGGCCCGCACCGGGCGCAGCCCGAGCCGCTCCAGCGCCGCGACGACCGCGGTGCCGGGCGGGCGCGGGTTCGGCGTGCCGACCGCGTACAGGGTGCCGTGGCCGATGGCGCGGCCGAGGAAGTAGGTGGCCGCCAGCGCGGCGACCGAGGCGTAGGCGGCGGTCAGCCCGGTCAGCGCGGCCAGCCCGATCATCGTCCAGGTCGCAGCCTGCCACCGGGTGCGCCCGGCCATCCCCACCGCGCTGACGAAGGCGATCACGGGTGCGATGTCGGTGTGGATCGGGGCCGTCTCGGTGCCGCCCCAGATCAGGGAGTCGAGCACCCCGCCGGGAGCCGCCCGCACCGACAGGTCGTCCAGCCCCACCGTGATCCCGAACGCGATCATGGCGGCGAGCAGCGCGATCCCGACGCGGGTGCCGTCCTTGTGGAACAGCCGCACGATCCCGAACGCGATCGGGACCGCCAGCACGCCGAAGCTGGACACGAGCGTGGCCAGCGACAGCAGGATCCGCGGCGCGTGCGCGGTGCCCTCCTGGATGTCGGAGTGCAGGCCGTGCGTCGTCCCCTGCGCGAACGACACCAGCAGCATCACCACCGCCAGGCCCGTCAGCGACGCCGCGAACCGGATCGCGTCGGAGGACCGGCGGATCCGGTACGGCTGCGCGGGCTCGTCGACGGGCACGCCCGCGGCGGCGCCCCGCCGCGGGCGCACCGCCTCGTCGTGGGTCTGCGTCACGCGCCACCGCCGCCCTGACCGTCCGTCATCGTTGATCAGCGTCCCAGAACCGGCGGCGCGCAGTCGAGCGGCCGGCGCCCTCGCGCGCCCGCGTCGGCACGTCGCGGCCCGGTTCGTCCAGCGGCCCGCGGCCCGTCATATCCCAGGTCAAACGTACATAGCCTACTTGCCGGTACCGCGTGGCGCGCTCCGGGGCGCCGGGCCGCGCCGGTCTATTCGACCGCATTTGGGTAGGGTTCGTGGTGGACATGCCGTCGACCCTGGGCGGGAGAGCCCTCGCGCAGCCGGCGCGGGGCGCCGAAGGGGCAACCTCCCCGGAACCTCTCAGGCAAAAGGACCGCCCGGGCGAGGCACCTCTGGAAAGCAGGCGTCGATCCCCGCAGCCGGGGAAGGGCGGCTCACCGAAGGGGAAACCCCGCCGCGCGGGTGAAGCTCTCAGGTGCCGACGACAGAGGGGGAGACCGGCCGCCGGGCCCGCGCCGGCGCCGGGACCTGAGCGACCGCAGCAGCCAGGAGGCTCTCCATGACCGCCCAGTTCTTCGCCCCCGTGGCCTCGCCGCAGCATCCCCGCACCGCGTTCGCCGACCGGCACGTCGGCCCGTCCCCGGACGAGCGGGCCCGGATGCTCGCCGCCATCGGCTACTCCGACGCCGACGCGCTGATCGACGCCGCGGTGCCCGCCGCGATCCGCACCGCCCGCCCCCTCGACCTGCCGCCCGCGCTGAGCGAGAGCGCCGCGCTGGACCGGCTGCGGGAGCTCGCCGCCCGCAACACCGTGCTGACGTCGATGATCGGCCTCGGCTACCACGGGACGATCACCCCGGGCGTCATCATGCGCAACGTCCTGGAGAACCCCGGCTGGTACACCGCCTACACCCCCTACCAGCCCGAGATCTCCCAGGGGCGCCTCGAAGCCCTGCTCAACTTCCAGACGGTCGTCAGCGACCTGACCGGGCTGCCGGTCGCGAACGCCTCCATGCTGGACGAGGGGACCGCCGCCGCCGAGGCGATGGCCCTCGCCCACCGCGTCTCCAAGCGCAAGGACCCCGGCACGTTCCTGATCGACGCCGACGCCCTCCCGCAGACGATCGAGGTCGTGCGGACGCGGGCCGTCCCCCTCGGCATCGAGGTCGTCACCGCCGACCTGTCCGGCGGGCTGCCGGACGGCGACTTCTTCGGCGTGCTGCTGCAGTACCCGGGCGCGTCCGGCGCCGTCCGCGACCTGGAGCCGGTCATCGCGCAGGCCCGCGAGCGCGGCGCCGCGGTCGTCGCCGCCGCCGACCTGCTCGCGCTGACGCTGCTGCGCCCGCCCGGCGAGTCCGGCGCCGACATCGCCGTGGGCTCCGCGCAGCGCCTCGGCGTCCCGTACGGGTTCGGCGGCCCCCACGCCGGCTACATGGCGGTCCGCGAGGGCATCCAGCGGCAGCTGCCGGGACGCCTCGTCGGCGTGTCCGTCGACGCCGACGGCGCCACCGCGCACCGGCTCGCGCTGCAGACCCGCGAGCAGCACATCCGGCGCGAGAAGGCCACCAGCAACATCTGCACCGCGCAGGTGCTGCTCGCCGTCATGGCGAGCATGTACGCCGTCTACCACGGGCCGGAGGGCCTCGCCGCGATCGCCCAGCGGACGCACCGCCGGGCCGCCGAGATCGCCGCCGGCCTGCGCGCGGGCGGCGTGGAGGTCGTCCACGAGGCGTTCTTCGACACCGTCCTCGCCCGCGTCCCCGGCCGCGCCGCGGACGTCGTCGCCGCCGCCCGCGAGCGGGGCGTCAACCTGCGCCGCGCCGACGCCGACCACGTCGGGATCGCCTGCGACGAGACGACCGTGCCCGCGCACGTCACCGCCGTCCTGGAGGCGTTCGGCGTCCCCGCGGACGGCGCCGCCGGGGCCGCCGAGGCGATCCCCGCGGACCTGCGCCGCGAAAGCCCGTACCTCACCCACCCCGTCTTCCACGCGCACCGCTCCGAGACCGCGATGCTCCGCTACCTGCGCAGGCTGCAGGACAAGGACATCGCGCTCGACCGCTCCATGATCCCGCTCGGCTCCTGCACGATGAAGCTGAACGCCACCGCGGAGATGGAGCCGATCACCTGGCCGCAGTTCGCGAACGTCCACCCGTTCGCGCCGGCCGACCAGGCCGCCGGGTACATCGAGCTGATCGGCGAGCTGGAGGACGCGCTCGCCGAGATCACCGGGTACGCGAAGGTGTCCGTCCAGCCGAACGCCGGCTCCCAGGGCGAACTGGCCGGCCTGCTCGCGATCCGCGGGTACCACGCCTCCCGCGGCGAGGCGCACCGCGACGTGTGCCTGATCCCGTCGTCCGCGCACGGCACCAACGCCGCCAGCGCCGTCATGGCCGGGATGCGGGTCGTCGTCGTCACGTGCGACGAGGGCGGCAACGTGGACGTGGACGATCTGCACGCCAAGATCGCCAAGCACGGCGACCGGCTCTCGGCGATCATGGTGACGTACCCGTCCACGCACGGCGTCTTCGAGGAGACGATCACCGACGTGTGCGCGGCCGTGCACGACGCGGGCGGCCAGGTCTACGTGGACGGCGCCAACCTCAACGCCCTCGTCGGCCTCGCCCGGCCCGGCGAGTTCGGCTCCGACGTCTCGCACCTCAACCTGCACAAGACGTTCTGCATCCCGCACGGCGGCGGCGGCCCCGGCGTCGGCCCGATCGGCGTCCGCGAGCACCTGGCCCCGTTCCTGCCGAACCACCCGCTGCGCGCCGAGGCCGGCCCCGAGACCGGCGTCGGCCCGATCTCCGCGGCCCCGTGGGGCTCCGCGGGCATCCTGCCGATCTCCTGGGCGTACATCGCGATGATGGGCCCGGACGGGCTGCGCGCCGCCACCGAGGGCGCCATCATCGGCGCCAACTACCTCGCCGCCCGGCTCGCGCCGCACTACCCGATCCTCTACACCGGCCGCAACGGCCTCGTCGCCCACGAGTGCATCGCCGACCTCCGCAAGATCACCAAGGAGACCGGCGTCACCGCCGAGGACGTCGCCAAGCGCCTCATCGACTACGGCTTCCACGCCCCGACCCTCTCGTTCCCCGTCGCCGGCACCCTCATGATCGAGCCCACCGAGTCCGAGGACCTCGCCGAGCTCGACCGCTTCTGCGACGCCATGATCGAGATCCGCCGGGAGATCCGCCGCGTCGCCGAGGGCGCCTACGACCGCGAGGACAACCCCCTCAAGAACGCCCCGCACACCGCCGCCGCCCTGGTCTCCGACGACTGGAAGCACGCCTACAGCCGGGAGGAGGCGGCCTACCCCCTTCCCGCGCTGCGCGAGAACAAGTACTGGCCCCCCGTCCGCCGGATCGACCAGGCCTACGGCGACCGCAACCTGGTCTGCTCCTGCCCGCCCCCTGACGCCTACGAGGAATGATCCCGGTGAGGCGGTCGGTTCCAGGGGGCCGCCCCCTGGGCGGACACTGCGTTTTGTGATCTTGGTGGGGTTTCGGGTGTCGTCGTGGGACTCCGCGGTGCGGGCTCGCTAGGCTTTCCGGCGACCCCGACCTCCAGAGGGCGAGAGACCGATGAGCGAGTCACCGGAGCGCGTGTCCGACGACCCGGCGCAGGTGTGCGAGGAGGCCCGGAACCTCGCGGAGAACGGCGAGCCCGAACGGGCGGCGGTGCTGTTCGAGGAGGTGCTCGCCCTCGGCGAGACCGACTGCAGGGCGCAGGCCGCCCTCGGTCTCGCGGTCGTCCTGGACGACGCCGGCGACGTGGAGCGGGCGCGGGAGGCGGACCGGGCGGCGATCGCCACCGGCGACCCCGAGTACGGGCCGCGCGCCGCCTACCACCTGGCCCTCACCTACGAGCGGGCGGGCGAGCAGGAGCTCGCCGCGCCCGCCTGGCGGGTGGTGGTCGACTTCGGCAACGCGGCCTACCTCCCGCCCGCGCACCTCGCGCTCGCCCGGATCGCCGACGACGCCGGCGACTTCGGCGCGGCGCGCGAGCACTGGGAGGCGGTGGTCGCGACCGGCGACCCCGAGTACGGGCCGCCCGCCGCGCACGACCTCGCGCAGCGCCTGCTGGAGCGCGGTGACCCGGCGCGCGCCCAGCGGGTCCTGACCGCGGGGCTCAAGCTGATCGACCGGGCCACCGCCCCGTACGCGTACGCGCGGCTCGCCGTCGCGCTCGGGATCTCCTACCTCGACCAGGCGATCGGCGCGTTCGGCGCCGCGCTGGGGGAGGAGCCGCCGGACGCGGAGGTGGGGCCGCTGGCGACCGAGCTGCTCGCGCGGACGCTGCCGCTGCGGGGCCGCGCCGCCGAGGCGGGCGAGGTGTGGCGGCGCGGGCTCGCCGACCCGGGCATCGCGGGGCAGGTCCGGGCCCGGCTGCGCCGCGACTTCGGCGAGGACGCCGATGCCGCCGACCCGGCCGACCTGTGGTGGGAGCCGGTCCTGGAGGAGGCCGCGGCGGACGGGACGCTCCCGGCCGTCACCGGCGAGGCGTTCGGCGCCCTCGACCACATGTACGCGCTGCTCGCCGTCCGGTACGCGGAGGACCCGGCGGAGCGGCGGCCGGGCGAGACGCACGAGGTGCTCGGGAGGGCGGTGCGGGTCCCGGACGCCTACCCGTGGGGCCCGCTGCTGCACGAGAGCTTCGCCGAGCGGCTCCGCCTCGCCATGGGCGGTCCCGGCGCCTGACCCGCCGGGGGGCGGGGCTACGGTGAGCGGCATGGAGATCGTGACGGCGCACGGGCCCGCGCGGGTGGCGCTGGACGAGGCCGCCGCCCCGGCGTTCCTGCTGGTGCTGACGCACGGGTCCAACGGGGGAGTGGACGCGCCCGACCTGCTCGCCGTCCGGGAGACCGCGCTCGGCCTCGGCGGCGCCGTCGTGCGGGTGACGCAGCCGTTCCGGCTCGCCGGCCGCCGCGCGCCGGGGCCCGCTGCCAAGCAGGACGAGGCGTGGCTGGAGGTCGTCGGCCGGATCCGGGAACGGGTGGGCGGCGTCCCGCTCGTGCAGGGCGGCCGGAGCAACGGCGCCCGCGTCGCGTGCCGCACGGCGCGGGCCGCGGGCGCGGTGGGCGTCCTGGCGCTGGCGTTCCCGCTGCACCCGCCGCGGAACCCGGCGAAGAGCCGGGCGGACGAGCTGCGTTCGGCGGGGGCGGAGGTCCTCGTCGTCAACGGCGACCGCGACCCGTTCGGCGTCCCGGACGCGGCGGACGCCGCGCACGTCGAGGTGCTGGCGGGGGAGCGGCACGAGCTGAGCCGGGACCCCGCCGCGGTCGGGAGGGCGGCGGAGCCGTGGCTGCGCAGATGGGCGGCCCGTCCGGTGCGGGCGGGCGGCGGGCGGTAGCGGATCGGCCGGCTTGCGGTGGGTCTGCTCCGGGCCCGGTGCGGGCCCGGACGCGGCGGGTGGGCGGCGTGCCCCCGAGGATGATCACCCGTACGAACTAGTCCCCCGTGGAGACGGTTCAGGCGGCGGACGGAGCCTGCAGGTCCGTCGGCCGGTGCGGTGCGATGACTCCCCCGTCGGGCAGCAGCTCACCGGTGTCCTCGAAGAGCACGACGCCGTTGCACAGCAGGCTCCACCCCTGCTCGGGGTGCGAGGCCAGCGTCCGGGCGGCGTCGCGGTCGGGTGCGTGGTGCGAGGGACAGGGCGGCTGGTGCGGGCACATCGTGTGCCTCCGGTCTCGGTCACTGGTCGGTCGTGGTGCTTGCCTGTATTGACGCACCCAAGTGTGATCTGGTTCGCAGTCACCGGCCATAGCCCGTTGGGAGGGTTGTCCGTTGGTCCGGAGGTACCGGTGATCTGTGACCCCGCTCACCCTGAGGTGCCAGGCAATAGCGTCCCTCCCCGACGTAACGGACGAAGAACGACACGCCGACGGGACGGAAAACCGCTGCGATCTCCGGCGGTCAGCGGACGCCGCCGATGACGAGGTCGAGGCCGGCGGTGAAGCGGGCGTCCCAGTCGACGGCGCGGTCGGCGCCGTCCTCGCGGGTGTCGCGGACCTCCAGCGCGGCGTGGCCGATGACGTAGCCCAGCAGGGTGTGCGCCGCGACCCCGGCCGTGGCGTCGGCGACGCCGCCGCGGCGCAGGACCTCCCGCAGGGACGCGGCCGTGACGGTGAGCGCGGTGGGGTTGCGGCGGGTGACGAGCAGGGGCAGGACGCCGGCGTGCGCCAGCAGCCGCTCGCGGTAGCCGGCCGCCCAGGCGCGCAGGACGTCCCGCCAGTTCGCCGCCGACGTGCCGTCCGGCTCGGCGGGGGCGGAGGCGACGTGGGTGACGAGCCCGTCGAGGAGCTGCTCCTTGCCGCGGGGGAGGTGATGGTAGATCGCCATCGCCTCGACCTCCAGCGCGTCGCCGAGCCGGCGCATGGTGAGCCGGCCGAGGCCCTGGCCGTCGACGATCCGCAGGGCGGCCTCGATGATGCGTTCGGTGGACAGTGGCGTGCGGTGCTGCGCGTTGATGCTCGGCTGCCTGACCATGAGCACTGACCTTACTGCGTAAAGGGCCGAAGCCGGGTGTCCGGGGCCGCGACACGCCCGCGGCCCGCGTACGCTGGCCCTCGACCTGTTGTCGAAGACCGCCGAGGGAGTACCACCATGCCGCTGGGCCGACGGGTGAGCAAGGACGTCGCGGAGCTGTACGAGGCCGACCGGCGGCTGGCGGACGAGTACGAGGCGCGGGTGGCGGCGGCCGGCGAGGCGGAGCGGGTGCTGCGCGACGCGCAGGGCGAGGGCGTGCCCGAGCGGGAGCTGCGCGAGCTGACGGTCGCGTTCGACAAGGCGCTGACGGCGGCGCTGGCCGCGGCGGAGGCGGCCGAGCGGGTCGCGATGGGGCCGCGGACGTACGCCACCGACAAGCAGGACGCCAAGACCCGCCGCACCGCGGAGATCAATGCCCGCAAGGCCAAGGCGCGCCCGGCGGTGCGCCCGTGGACGGACGAGGTCGACCGGCTGCGCACGGCCCGCGAGGTGCACCGGTTCGGGTACCGGCCGCGGCCCGAGGTGCTCGCCTGAGCCGCCCGGACGTGTGACGACACAGCGTCACCGGGTGGCACGGGCCACCGAACTTTGAGAGTCTGCCCTCTCGGGGAACGCCGGGGGAGCCCCGCGCCGCATGTCGCACCACCGCGACGGGCGCGGCCGCGCCCCGGCGGAGAGGGCACACGCTGCTCTGGACGCGGGGGGAAGTCACGTGGAGCGCACGCCACCGGACCGGTGCCGCGTTCTCGAGTGCTACCAGGACGGGGTGCGCGCGATCCGGGAGCTGGCGGAGCGGGCCGCCGACTGGGAGGCGCCGACGCCGTGCCCGGACTGGCGGCTGGTCGACCTGGCCGGGCACCTGCGGTGCGTCGCGGAGAACTTCCTGGAGTACCTGCAGGACGCGCCCGACAGCAGGCTGGCCACCCTGTTCGCCCGGGACGCCGCGGCGGCGGTGCTGATCCGGCAGCAGGCGCGGCAGAACGCGGCCGAGCTGGCGGTGCTGCCGCCCGAGCCGGGCCCGGCGCGGATCATGGCGTTCGGGGTGTCGGCCGGCGCCTACGCGGACCTGATGCCCGACATGTGGGACCGGACGCACCTGATCTACCGGGGCACGAAGTACACCGTCGGCGACCACGCGGGCGCGGCCTGCGTGGAGTGGCACCTGCACGCCTGGGACATGGCGCGCGCCATGGGGGAGACGTACCAGCCGCGCGACCCGGACCTGCTGGTGTCGGCGTGGCATTGGGGCGTGCCGCACCTGCCGCTGGCGGCGGGGGACGCGTGGGAGTCGGTGCTGCGCTCGTCGGGCCGGTCGCCCCGGTGGCCGGACCCCGCGGAGGGGCCCGGCCGGGTGCGGGGCCGGCGCGCGGGCCGGGCGGCGCAGGCGGCGCGTGGCGTCAGACGCCCTCCGGCCGCCCCGGACGGGGCCGCAGGTAGACCAGCCAGGTGATGGCGCAGCACACGGCGTAGAAGGCGATGAACGCCAGGTACGCGCCGTCGCCCGTCCCGTAGGCCTGGAACGACTGGCGGAAGGCGATGTTGACCAGCACGCCGCCGAAGGCGCCGACGGCGCCCGCGATGCCGATGAGCGCGCCGGAGAGGCGGCGGGCCTCGTGCTCGGCGGCCCGCGGGTCGCCGCCGTCCGCGACGGCGCGGCCGGCCTTCGCGCGGAAGATCGCGGGGATCATCTTGTAGGTCGAGCCGTTGCCGGCGCCGCTGAAGACGAACAGCAGGACGAAACCGGTGAGGAACAGCGCCAGCGACCCGCGCAGCGAGGCGGTCAGCACCAGGCCCGCGGACCCGGCCATCGCGACGAATGTCCAGAAGGTGACCGCGGCGCCGCCGAGCCGGTCGGCGAGCCAGCCCCCGGCGGGCCGGGCGACGGAGCCGAGCGCCGGGCCGAGGAACGTCAGGCCGGCGGCCTTGACGGGGGTGTCGAACTCGGCGGCGAACTGCACCTGCAGGACCTGCCCGAACGCGAAGCCGAACCCGATGAACGAGCCGAAGGTGCCGATGTAGAGCGTGGACATGATCCAGGTGTGGGCGTCGCGGCAGGCGTCGCGCATGGCGCGGCGGTCGTTGCGGACCTGGGTCAGGTTGTCCATGTAGAGCGCGGAGGCCAGCGCGGCGAGGACGATGAGGGGGATGTAGACGCCGGCGACGAGCCCGGGGTGGTCCCTGCCGGCGGTGGCGAGGACGAGCAGGCCGACGAGCTGGACGACGGCGACGCCGAGGTTGCCGCCGCCCGCGTTGATGCCGAGCGCCCGTCCCTTGAGGTGCTGCGGGTAGAAGGCGTTGATGTTCGCCATCGAGGACGCGAAGTTCCCGCCGCCGACGCCGGCGGTGGCCGCCAGGATCAGCAGCGTGGTGTAGGAGACGCCGGGCCGGATGAGGAACGCGGCGGCGACGGCGGGCACGAGCAGCAGCGCCGCGCTGAAGACCGTCCAGTTGCGTCCGCCGAACCGGGCGACGGCGAGGGTGTAGGGGATCCGCAGCGCGGAGCCGATGAGCGCCGGGACGGCGGTGAGGGTGAACTTGCCGGCCGGGTCGATGCCGTAGGCCGGGCCGAGGAACAGCACCAGCACCGACCACAGCGTCCACACCGAGAACCCGATGTGCTCGGCGAAGATCGAGAAGGCGAGGTTGCGGCGGGCGACGCGGGCGCCGCCGGCTGCCCAGAACGCGGGGTCCTCGGGCCGCCAGTCGCCGATCCGGCGGCCTCGCGGCGGGCGGCCGCCCTCGCGGAGGCCGGGCGGGGTGGTGAGGGTCATCGCTTCTCCCTTGGGTCGCTGAGCGGGCACGACCGTAGGAGCGCGGAGTTTCACCGCCGTGTGAGCGGTCATACGGATCGGATAACTCCGCCGCACAGCGCGACTCCGCTGGCTGTGAGGCGGGACCGGCCCGGGACCGCCCGGGCGGGACGGAGACCGCGACGCGCGGGGGAACGGAGACGAGACCGATGGCGAAGTGCGAGGTGTGCGGCAACGACTACGCGATGGCCTTCGAGGTGCACGCGCAGGGCGAGGTCCACACGTTCGACTCGTTCGAGTGCGCGATCACCCGGATGGCGCCGGTCTGCGAGCACTGCCAGTGCCGCATCATCGGGCACGGCGTGGACGTGGACGGCCACTTCTACTGCTGCGCGCACTGCGCCCGCGCCGCCGACCCGGAGCGCGGGAAGCAGGCCAGGGACGCGGTGCCCGCCTGAGGGACGCGGCACCGGCACGGGGAGCCGGGTCCGGGGGTGCGGGGCCCGGCGCCGGCCGGAGCGTGTCCGCCCCGGCCGGACTCGTCCTCGCGGACGGTACGGCCGGTGGGCTGGGCGGTCAGCCGGGCGGTCGGCCCGGCGGGGCGCCGAAGGGCTGCTCGCGGCCGTCTTCAAGGTAGACGGCGCGGCCCGTGGCCATGGCGCGCAGGCTGGGTTCCATCCGGCGCGCCACGTGCGGCGGCGCCAGCTCGGGGATCTTCTCGGGGGCGGCGAGGATGTGGTCGGACAGCTCCTCGGGCGGCAGCCGGATCCGGGCGATCTCCGCGCCGGTGATCGTGCCGCCGAACACGAACACGTTGACGGCGTCGACGCCGTCGGCGCGCGGGGAGCCCCAGTCGACGCAGGCGAGGCCGTCCAGCCGGGGGACGAGCCCGAGCTCCTCCATGCACTCGCGGACACAGGCCGACAGGGGGGACTCGTCGGCCTCGATCACGCCGCCGGGCAGGTACCAGCCCTCGCTGTAGGTGGGTTTGACCAGCAGGACCCGCCCGAGGTCGTCCAGGAGGAGCGCCGCCGCGGCGCCGCGGGAGCGCGGCAGGGAGGCGTAGTAAGCAAGGTCGGGCATGTACCGAGATTAGGCGTGATCATCACCGGGTCGCCGGGGCCGGGCGGGGGCCGGGGCCGCTTCCGTTCGGAAGATCACCGCGGCGCCGTGAATCCGTTCGAGAACCGGGTGAACGGCGACGAAACGGCCATGACCGGGGTCGACAACGCTTGACACGAGCCCGTCAAGGCCGTCCGGCCCCGGGTGAACGGGGGCCGTGAACCGTATTTAACGCCCGGGTCACACCGGGGACCCGCGTGCGAAACGGCGCCCGCCGAGTCTCGGGCGCATGATGGGGACTCCTGCGCACTGCCCGTACTGCGCCCTGCAATGCGGTATGACCCTGACCCCGGACGCCGCGGGGACGGGCGGGACCGCGCTGCGGGTGACGCCTCGCGACGACGTGCCCGCCAACCGCGGCGGGCTGTGCCAGAAGGGCTGGACGGCGGCGGACGTGCTGACCGTCCCCGACCGGCTGACCACGCCGCTGATGCGCCGCACCCGGGACGCGCCGCTGGAGCCCTGCACGTGGGACGAGGCGCTCGACCGGATCACGGCGGAGATCACGCGGCTGCGGGCGCTGCGGGGCCCGGACGCGGTCGCGGTGTTCGGCGGCGGCGGCCTGACCAACGAGAAGGCGTACCAGCTCGGCAAGTTCGCGCGGATCGCGCTCGGCACCTCGCAGATCGACTACAACGGCCGGTTCTGCATGTCGTCGGCCGCGGCGGCGTCCGGCCGGGCGTTCGGCATGGACCGGGGGCTGCCCGGCCCGGTCACGGACCTGGCCGCGTCCGGAGCCGTGCTGCTCGCCGGGGGGAACGTCGCCGAGACGATGCCGCCGTTCATGCGGCACCTGACCGAGATGCAGGAGGCCGGCGGCGCGCTGATCGTCGTCGACCCGCGGCGCACCGCCACGGCCCGCCGGGCCGACCTGCACCTGCAGCCCGCGCCCGGCACCGACATCGCCCTGGCCAACGGGCTGCTGCACCTGGTGCTCGCCGAGGGCCTGGCCGACGAGGACTACATCGCCGGCCGCACCAGCGGGTTCGACGCCGTCCGGACGGTCGTGAACGCCTACTGGCCCGGCCGGGTCGAGCGGATCACCGGCGTGCCCGTGCCGCGGCTGCGCGAGGCCGTCCGGCTGCTGGCCCGCGCCCCGCGCGCGCACGTGCTCACCGCGCGGGGCGCCGAGCAGCACGCCCGCGGCACCGACATGGTGGGCGCGTTCATCAACCTGGCGCTGGCGCTCGGGCTGCCGGGCCGCGCGGGCTCGGGCTACGGGTGCCTGACCGGGCAGGGCAACGGGCAGGGCGGCCGCGAGCACGGGCAGAAGGCCGACCAGCTGCCCGGCTACCGGCGCATCGACGACCCGGCGGCCCGCGCCCACGTCGCGGAGGTGTGGGGCGTCGACCCGGACGTCCTGCCGGGGCCGGGCCGCTCGGCGTACGAGCTGCTGTCGGCACTGGGCACCGACGGCGGGCCGCGGGCGCTGCTGCTGTTCGGGTCCAACCCGGTGGTGTCGGCGCCGCGCGCCGCGGCCGTGCGGGACCGGCTCGATGCCCTCGACCTGCTGGTGGCGGCCGACTTCGTGCCCTCGGAGACCGCGCGGCTCGCCGACGTGGTGCTGCCGACGGCGCAGTGGGCCGAGGAGTCCGGGACGATGACGAACCTGGAGGGCCGGGTCCTGCGGCGGCGCCGGGCGCTCCCGCCGCCGGACGGCGTCCGCACCGACCTGGAGATCATCGCCGCGCTGGCCGGGCGGCTCGGGGCGCCGGGCAAGTGGAGCACCGACCCGGCGGAGGTGTTCGGCGAGCTGCGCCGCGCCAGCGCGGGCGGCGCCGCCGACTACTCCGGCATCACCTACGAGCGGATCGAGGCGGAGGGCGGGGTGTTCTGGCCCTGCCCGGCGGAGGACCACCCCGGCACCCCGCGCCCCTACCT
>NZ_SMKM01000158.1 GCF_004348665.1 Actinomadura sp. GC306
GCCGGGGGCTGGGCGGCGGGGACGAACGCGTCGTGCGCGCCGGCCGGCCGCGGCTCGTGGGGGGCAAAGCTCTGTCGTTCGTCTCGCCTAGGGGACCCGGGACGGTCTCCGTACAAGGCGGTCCTTCCGACGGTCGCACGCACATGGGCACGCGCGCGAACTGTTTCCACCCCCGGTCCGGCCGGCCGCGGTCGGGCGGCTCCGGATCCGGGCCGCGCCGTGTCCGCCGCGCGTTCACTGGGGGCCGCGCCACGGCCGGCACCGCTCGGGGGTGCTTACCGGGAGCCACAATGCCCGAGGCCGAGGGAGGCTTCGCAACCGAAACGAGACAAATGCTGCGGGTGGGGCTCTTGTCAACTTGACCAAAACGTTGCCGAAACTCCGAGTGGACCAGGGGATCCGCACCCCCGGCCGCCATCGTGTGACCTTCATCACGTGATCACATTGCGGTGTTTATCGATCACCGTGTGTGGAGAATCGGAAGCCCTTCTCCGGGCATGGCGAACCCCCGGTGGCCGGCGGCCACCGGGGGTTCCGGGCCCCTCAGGCGCCGACGTCGCCGAGCATGTCGGTGACCAGGGCGGCGATCGGCGACCGCTCCGACCGCGTCAGCGTCACGTGCGCGAACAGCGGATGGCCCTTCAGCCGCTCCACCACCGCCGCGACGCCGTCGTGCCGGCCGACCCGCAGGTTGTCGCGCTGCGCCACGTCATGGGTCAGCACGACCCGCGAGCCCGCGCCGATCCGCGACAGGACGGTCAGCAGGACGCCGCGCTCCAGCGACTGCGCCTCGTCCACGATCACGAACGCGTCGTGCAGCGAGCGCCCGCGGATGTGGGTGAGCGGCAGGACCTCCAGCATGTCCCGGTCGACGACCTCGTCGATGACCTCCGGGGTCGTGACGGCCGACAGCGTGTCGTAGACGGCCTGGCCCCACGGCGACATCTTCTCGTTCTCGGTGCCCGGCAGGTAGCCGAGCTCCTGCCCGCCGACCGCGTACAGGGGGCGGAACACCACGACCTTGCGGTGCCGCCGCCGCTCCATCACGGCCTCCAGGCCCGCGCACAGGGCGAGCGCCGACTTGCCGGTGCCGGCCCGCCCGCCGAGCGAGACGATGCCGACGTCCTCGTCCATCAGCAGGTCGAGCGCGATGCGCTGCTCGGCGGACCGGCCGCGCAGCCCGAACACCTCGCGGTCGCCGCGCACCAGCTTCACCGACTTGTCGGGCTGCGTGCGGCCGAGCGCCGAGCCCTTCTCCGACAGCAGCCGCAGGCCGGTGTGGCACGGCAGGTCCCGCGCCTCGGCCATGTCCGCGCTGCCCGTCTCGAACATCTCCTCCACGAGGCTCGCGGGCACCTCCAGCTCCCGCATCCCGGTCCAGCCGGACTCCACGACCGCGAGCTCCGCCCGGTACTCCTCGGCGGCCAGGCCGACGGCGGACGCCTTCACCCGCATCGGCAGGTCCTTGGAGACCAGGACGACGTCGCGGCCCTCGTGGGCCAGCCACGCCGCCACCGACAGGATCCTGGTGTCGTTGTCGCCGAGGCGGAACCCGTCCGGGAGGACGCTCGGGTCGGAGTGGTTCAGCTCCACCCGGAGCGTTCCACCCTGGTCGCCGAGCGGCCCCTCGACCGCCACGGGCTCGTCCAGCCGGCCGTGCCGCAGCCGGAGGTCGTCGAGCGTGCGCAGCGCCTGCCGGGCGAAGTAGCCGAGCTCGGGGTGGTGACGCTTCCCCTCCAGCTCGGAGATGACGACGATGGGGAGTACGACCTCGTGCTCGGCGAACCGGGTCATCGCCCCCGGGTCGGCGAGCAGGACGCTGGTGTCGAGGACGTACGTGCGCCGGTCCGGGACGTGGGTCCCGGTGGTGTTCCCGGACGTACCAGGACGGCGCGCGGAGGTTGTGGCCACTCGATCTCCCTGTTCATGGGGACGTACCGGTGACGCGCAGGCGGCCTGGGGCCGGTGGTCGAGGACAGACCGGAAGGATCGGAAGGCCGGCCGTCAGGTGCCGTAGCGCCGGTGCCGCGCGGCGTAGGAGCGCATGGCCCGGAGGAAGTCCACCTTGCGGAAGTCCGGCCAGTGGACCTCGCAGAAGTGGAACTCCGAGTGGGCGCTCTGCCAGAGCATGAAGCCGGAGAGACGCTGCTCCCCCGAGGTGCGGATGACCAGGTCCGGATCCGGCTGGCCGCGCGTGTAGAGATGCTCCGCGATGTGCTCCACGTCGAGGGACTCGGCGAGTTCCTCGATGCTGGTGCCCCGGCTCGCCTGCTCGATGAGCAGTGAGCGCACCGCATCAGCGATCTCACGCCTACCTCCATACCCAACGGCGACGTTCACAATCAGCCCGGGTACTCCTGATGTGGCCTCACCCGCATCTTTAAGGACACGAGCCGTCTTATCGGGCAGCAGGTCGAGGGCGCCGACGGGCTTGACGTGCCAGCCGTCGGCGGCGAGCTTGGTGACGGTGTTCTCGATGATCTCCAGGAGCGGGTCGAGTTCGGCGGCCGGGCGGTTCAGGTTGTCGGTGGACAGCAGCCAGAGCGTGACGACCTCGACCCCGGCCTCGGTGCTCCACTGCAGCAGCTCGGAGATCTTGGCGGCGCCGCGCTGGTGCCCGGAGTTGACGTCGGCCAGGCCCATCGTCCGGGCCCAGCGGCGGTTCCCGTCGAGGATCACCCCGACGTGCCGGGGCGTGACCTCGCTGGGCAGCTCCGCCTCGACGCGCCGCTCGTACAGCCGGTAGACGGCGTCGCGGACGGCCGCGTACGGGCCGGTGCGGCGCAGTGCGGACAGCAGCCGCCCGCCTTCGGCGGGGCGGCGGCGCACGCCGTCCCTCCGCGCGCCGCGCGACTGAGCGCCCCGCGGCCTCCCCGTACGCCGAACCGCCATGTGGGCTTCCTTTCGAGCGACTCTTCCTGCTGGAAAGACGCTCAATTATGGCCCGAGGTTCAATCCGGTCCGGTTCATGCCCCGGTGACCGGTTGTGGCGTGCCAGGTCGGCGCGGCGCAGCGGCGGAAAGCGGCCGTTCGCTCCGGTTCGCGAGTCGCGGGACGGAGGTGCGGGGCGGCGCGGCGGGTCAGGCGCGCGGGCCCGCGGCGCGGGCGCGTTCGACGTGCTGGAGCGCGGTGCGCAACTCCGAGAGCCACTCGTCGGTGTTCTTGCCGACGAGCCGCACGCACCAGGCGAGCGCGTCGCTGCGGCTGCGGGCGACCCCGGCGTCCACGAGGGTGTCCAGGACGCGGCGCTCGGGCTGCCGGAGCCGCGTCATGACCGGCACCGACAGCGTCGTGAACATCTCCTGCTCGCCGCCGCACTCGACGCCCCACGAGACCTTGTAGCCGTAGCGCTGCTCGGCCTCGCGGGCGATGGCGATGCGGCGCTCCCGGGTGTCCTCGCGGAAGCGCCGGATGTGTCCGGCGAGGACGCCGGCGCGCTCCGCCTCGGACGCCTGCGCCGCGGCCGGGGGGACGGGCAGGTGGCCGACGACGCTGACCTCCTCGCGGTCGAGCACGACGTCGGGCGGCCCCGTGAACCACGTCTCGGGGAGCCGTCCGGAGAACCAGCCCCGCAACTGCTCCGCCGCTTCACTCGTATGCATGTAATCAAAATTACAGGGCACCGGGGCGCGCGGCCAGCCTTTGCGTGAAGCGAGGATTCCCAGAACCGCAGAGCGTCCGCGGAAGGGCGAAGAGGGAAGGAGGGCGCGTGTTACCGCCGCTGGGAGCCGAGCAGCTTGGGGCTGACGCGGACGGCGCCGCGCATGTTCTTGGTGTAGACGTTCTGGACCTGCACCACGGTGCCCCTGCGCGGCGCGGCGATCATCTTGCCCTTGCCCAGGTAGAGGGCGATGTGGGAGATGTAGCCCGGCGCGGTCGGGTCGTTGGCCCAGATCAGCATGTCGCCCGGCTCGGCCTTGCTGTAGGGGATCACCCAACCCGTCCGGGCCTGGTCGGCGGCCACGCGCGGGAGGTGGATCCCTGCCTTGGCGAAGGCGTACTGCATGAGGCCGGAGCAGTCGTAGCCGCCCTCCGCCTCGGACTCGCCGCCCCACACGTACGGCCAGCCGAGCCGGGTGTAGGCCGCCTGGATCACCGTCCGGACCTGCTTGGCGGTCATGACCTGCCCGTTGGCGTCGGGGATCTCGCCCGCCTGCGGGAAGTCGATTTCCGGATTCACCGCCACCGCCTTGGCGCCCTTCGGCAGCGCCTTGCGGAGCTTCTTGATGAACGTCTTCGGCTCGGTCTTCGGGACGCTGATCAGCATCGCGTTGCCGGACGGCATGCCGAGCCGGCGCGCCGTGTCCCGGGAGACGACCGCGTCGACGTCGCTGATGCCCATCGTCGCGTACGCGCCGACGCGCAGCCGCGACTGCTCCTGCTTGCCGCCGACGGGGATCCGGCTGCCGAGCTCGACGCCGCCGTCGTTGCCCATCGTGAACGAGATCGCGACGTCGCCGGACGCCACGTTGCGCCACAGCGCGTCCGACTTGGCGGTGGGCTTCGGCGTGTACTTGCGGAACGTGGACGGGTCGACGCCCATCAGCCCGACCTGCTTGCCGGACACCATGCCCTTGACGGCGTCCACGACCTCGACGCCCTTCACGCCCTTGGCGCCGCGGACCTTCTCCACCAGCCCGGCGGGGAGCGTGGACGGCGCGGCGACCAGGACGTGCGGGGTGAGCCGCTTGCCGAGCGGCGCCACCGCCGCGGGCGACACGCTCATGCTCCCCGAGGCGGCCACGTAGCGGGCCCGCTGCTCACCGCGCGCCGAGTCGGCCGGTGCGTCGCCGCCGCGCACCACCAGGACCGTGATGTTGGCGGCCAGCGTGGTGACGACCGAGAAGCCGATGATCGTCGGTAGTATCCGGCGGTTCGGCTTTCCCACTGCCACACTCCCTCGACGGTCGCCCCGCGCCAAGACCCGGCCCGGGAAACGACTATGGCTCAGATGGCGGGTCACCGTCCAGATACCCGGCGGACCCCCCGCCACCCTCGGCCGCGTCGCCCCGATGGGTCAGCTTCACCCCTGCTACTCAGTGGTAACACCAAGTGGCGGCGAGATCAACGTCACAGTGCCACAAAAGTAGACTTTCAGTCCAATTGACCGCGCAGCTCACGGGCCAGCTCGGCCGTGGACGTCACGGGCCGGCGGCACACGAACCCCCGGCACACGTACGCCGCGGGCACCCCGTCCACCAGCCCGCGCCCCTCCAGCAGCGGCACGCCCGCCGCGTCCGGCGGGCCGACGCTCACCACCGCGCCCGGGGCGCCCGCCATCAGCGCCGTCCGGTGCAGCGACCGGGTGCGCTCGTCGTCCGGGGCGCCGATCACCGCGACCTCCACCGGGCCCGCCGCCCGCGCCTCCGCCACGGCCAGCCCCCAGCCGGCGAACCGCGCGTGCTTGCCCGCGAGCGCCGCCGCCGGGCCGAGCGCCGCCTCGGCGGCCTGCCGGTGCCGGTCCGACGCGGTCAGCGCGGCGAACGACAGCAGCGCCCCCGCCGCCGCGAACTGCCCGGACGGCGTCGCGTTGTCGGTCGGATCCTGCGGCCGCCGGAACAGGCGCTCCGCGTCGTCGGCGGTGTCGTAGAAGCCGCCCTCGCCGTCCCCGAACCGGTCGAGGACGGTGTTCAGCAGCTCGCCCGCCACCCGCATGTGGACCGGGTCACCGGTGACGCCGTGCAGGGCGAGCAGGCCCTCGGCCACGTCGGCGTAGTCCTCCAGGACGCCCGCGTTCGCGCCCGCCGCCCCGTCCTTGGACGTCCGCGTGAGCCGCCCGTCGCGCAGGTGCACGCCGACCAGGAGCCGCGCCACCTCCTCCGCCGCGCGGACGAGGTCCGGCCGGTCGAACAGCGCACCGCACTCGGCCAGGGCGGCGATCGCGAGCCCGTTCCAGGCCGCGACGACCTTGTCGTCCCGCGCCGGCGGCACCCGCTGCGCGCGCGCCGACAGCAGGGCGGTCCGCACCCGCTCGTATCGCTCGGTGTCGCCGGGGTCGCGCAGGAGCTGGAGCACGGACGTCCCGTGCTCGAACGTCCCCGTGACCTCGAACAGTCGCTCGGCGAACGCCGCGTCCTCCGCGCCGAGCACCTCGCGGAGCTGCTCCGGCGTCCACACGTAGTACTTGCCCTCGACGCCCTCGCTGTCGGCGTCCAGCGCCGACGCCAGGCCGCCCTCGTTCGTCCGCAGGTCGCGGAGCATCCAGTCGCACGTCTCCAGCGCGACGCGCCGCGCGAACGGCGAGCCGGTCGTCCGCCACCAGTGCGCGTACACCCGCGCGAGCAGCGCGTTGTCGTAGAGCATCTTCTCGAAGTGCGGGACGACCCACCCCGCGTCCACCGAGTACCGGGCGAACCCGCCGCCGAGCTGGTCGTAGATCCCGCCCCGGGCCATCGCCTCCATGGTGTGGCCCGCCATCGCGAGCGCCTGCTCGTCGCCCGTCCGCGCCTGGTGGCGCAGCAGGAACTCCAGCACCATCGACGGCGGGAACTTGGGCGCGCCGCCGAACCCGCCGCGCGCCGCGTCATAGGAACCGGCGAGCACCTGCACCGCGTGCGCGAGCATCTCCTCGCCGGGCGCCTCCGCCCCCGCGAGCCCCGGCCCCCGCGACGTGAGCGCCGCGACGACCTGCTGCCCCTGCTCGACGACGACATCGCGCTGCTCCGTCCACGCCTTGTGGACGGCCTGCAGCAGCGCCCGGAACTGGGCGCGCGGGAAGTACGTCCCGCAGTAGAACGGATGCCCCTCCGGAGTCATGAACACCGTCATCGGCCACCCGCCCTGGCCCGTCATGGCCTGGGTGGCCTCCATGTAGACGGCATCGACGTCCGGCCGTTCCTCCCGGTCGACCTTCACGTTCACGAACAGTTCGTTCATGACCCGCGCCACGTCGTCGTCCTCAAACGACTCGTGCGCCATCACGTGACACCAGTGGCAAGCGGCATATCCGACAGAAAGGAGAACAGGGACATCTCTCCGGCGCGCTTCGGCGAACGCCTCGTCACACCACTCCCACCAGTCCACCGGGTTGCCGGCGTGCTGCAGCAGATACGGGCTTGTCGCGTCCTTGAGCCGGTTCATGACACCGATCCTGCCCGATTCGGCCCTCACCTCACGCCGCCGCCGGGAACGCCGGGGCGGGGCGTTAGGAGGTGAGGTCGTGGAGAGCTGGTTCCAGCGCCCGGTGGAAGGTGGGGTAGGCGTACATCATGTCGCGGAGGGTGGCGGTGGGGGTCTCCACGTGGACGGCCACGGCCAGGGCGCCGAGGATCTCGCCGCCCGCCGGGCCCACGGCGGTGGCGCCGACGAGCGTGCCCCACTCCGTGTTCTCGATGAGCTTGATGAAGCCTTCGTTGCCGACCTTGTGGATGAAGCCCCGGGCCGTGTCGGGGAGCCGGGCCATGCCGGTGCGGATCGGGAGGTTCTGCTCGCGGGCCTGGGCCTCGGTGAGGCCGACGGACGCGATCTCGGGGTCGGTGAAGGTGACGCGGGGGACGGCCCGGTAGTTCGCGGGCGAGCCCTCCTCGCCGAGGATGTCGCGGACGGCGATGGCCGCCTGGTACATGGAGACGTGGGTGAACTGCCCCAGGCCCGTGATGTCGCCGATCGCCCAGACGCCCTCGGCGGCGCGCATGTGGCCGTCGACCTCGATCCGGCGGGCGTCCTCGTCCAGGCCGACGTTCGCCAGGCCGAGGCCCTTGAGGTTGGGGCGGCGGCCGGTGGCCACCAGGAGGCGCTCGGCGGCGATGGTCTCGCCGCCGAGGTCCACGGTGAACTCGCCCTTCTCGTGCGCGACGGACGTGGCCTGCACCCCGGTGCGGACACCGATGCCCTCGCGCTCGAAGACCTCGCGGAGCAGCTCGCCGGACTCGGGCTCCTCGTTCGCGAGGAGGCGGTCGCCGGCCTCGACCACGGTGACGCGGCAGTCGAAGCGGGAGAACACCTGCGCCATCTCGACGCCCACGACGCCGCCGCCGAGGACGATCAGCGACTCCGGCGCCCAGGTGGCCTGGACGGCCTCGCGGTTCGTCCAGTACGGGGTGCCGGCGAGGCCGTCGATGGGCGGGGCGGTGGGGCTCGTGCCGGTGTTGAGGACGATCCCGCGGCGGGCGCGGAGCACGCGGCCGTTCACCGTCACCTCGCCGGGGCCGGTGATGCGGCCCTCGCCGCGGACGAGCTCGGCGCCCTTGCCGGTGAGCCGGTCGGCGGCGACCTTGTCGTCCCAGGCGTCGGTCGCCTCGTCGCGGATCCGGGCCGCGACCGGCGCCCAGTCCGGGCGGATCGAGGACTCCCCCGCCATCCCCGGGACGCGGCCGCCCTCGGCGAGGAGCCCGGCGGCGCGCACCATCATCTTCGTGGGGACGCAGGCGTAGTACGGGCACTCCCCGCCGACCAGCCGCGACTCCACCGCGGCGACGGACAGCCCCGCCTCGGCCAGCCTCCCCGCCGCGTCCTCGCCACCCGGACCCGTACCGATCACCACGACATCGACTTCGTCAGCCATGCAGTGACTCCTGCCCACGTTCGCGGCCGGTTAGGCGGCGCGGCGGCAGCGGAATGCGATCTAGGTCGTGAACGAGGGTGATCTCGCCATCGAACACGGCGGCCGCCTCGTCCAGGAACCGGTGCTCGTCGTCGGCGCGGTACCGCTCGGAGAAGTGCGTCAGGACCAGGTGCCGGACGCCGCCCTCCGCGGCGGCCGCCGCCGCCTGGGCCGCGGTGAGGTGGCCGTACTCGGTCGCGAGGGCGGCGTCCTCGTGCAGGAAGGTCGACTCGATGACGAGCATGTCCACCCCGGCCGCCAGTTCGCGCACGCCGTCGCAGAGCCGGGTGTCCATGACGAACGCGACCTTCTGGCCGGGGCGGTCGACGCTGCACTCCTCCAGCGTGACCGTCCGGCCGCCGGGGGCGGTGACCCGTCCCTCTTCCTGCAGCCGGCGGACCAGCGGGCCCCGCACACCCCGCGCGGCGAGCTCGGCGGGCAGCATCGTCCGGCCGGCGGGCTCCTCCAGCCGGTAGCCGTACGCCTCGACGGGGTGGGAGAGGCGGCGCGCGAGGAGGGTGAACGGGGCGTCGCCCGTGTCGAGCGTCGCCTGCTCGCCGGAGACGGGCCGTTCGCGGATGACGCCGGTGTCGCGGAAGGCGGCCGCGTGCCGCAGCCGCGCCCAGTACTCCCGGCCGCTCGCGGGGAACGCCGCGTCCACCGGGTGCTCGACGCCGTCGCGGGCGATGCGCTGCACGACGCCGGGGACGCCGAGGCAGTGGTCGCCGTGGAAGTGGGTCACGCAGATCCAGGTGACGTCGTTCGCCGCGACCCCCGCGCGGGTCATCTGCCGCTGCGTCCCCTCCCCCGGGTCGAAGAGGACGCCGTGGCCGTCCCAGCGCAGCAGGTAGCCGTTGTGGTTGCGGGCCTTGGTGGGCACCGCGCTGGCGGAGCCGAGGACGATCAGTTCGCGAACCGACATGGCCCCATGGTGCCGGGTACGGTGCCCGGAAAGCTGCTGGTTATTCTGTGCGCGTCGTTGGCGAGCAAGCGTTAGGGAGGCCCCGGTGGCCGGGAGCAGCAAGCGCGAGAAGATCAAGATGACCCCGGACGAGGTCGCGTCCTTCCTCGCCGCGAACTACAAGGTCCAGGTCGCCACGGTCGGGAAGGACGGCGAGCCGCACCTGGTGACGATGTTCTACGCGCTGCTCGACGGCAAGATCGCCTTCACCACGTACCAGAAGTCGCAGAAGGTGCTGAACCTGCGCCGCAACCCCACGATGACGTGCCTGGTCGAGGACGGCGTGGAGTACAACGAGCTGCGCGGCGTCGCCCTCTACGGCCGCGGCCTCGTCATCGAGGACCCGGAGCCCCGGAGCAAGGTCGGCATGGTCGTCGGCTCCCGGATGGCCGGCCTGCCCGTCCCGGAGATGGGCGCCCCGATCGACCCCGTCGTCGCCGAGGGCATCGAGCAGGCGATCTCCAAGCGCGTCCTCATCGTGATGGAGCCCGACCGCGTCGTCAGCTGGGACCACCGCAAGGCGTGACCCCGGTCAGCGGGTGGAGCGCCGTTCCGCGAGTTCGGCGGCCTTCGGGCTGAGCACCGACTCGTAGAGCGCGGCGGCCGCGTCCAGGGCCGCGTTCTCGGCCGGCCCGTCGCCGCGGTCGCGGGCGGCGGCGGCGATGCGGACGAAGACGTCGCCCTGGCGTTCCACGGCGTTCTCCCTGCGGTGGATCTCCAGAGCCTGGCCGAAGAAGTTGGTCGCCGCGACGGGGCGGCCCGACCGCAGGTACGCCTCGCCGAGGTCCTCCAGGGCGGCGGCGCGGGCGGCCTGGTCGGGGACGGAGAGCGCGGCGAACTCGTCGGGCAGCGGGCCGAGCAGCTCGATCGCGCGGGCGGTGCCGCCCGCGCGGACCAGCGCGCGGGCGAGGTCGTGCCGGGCGAGCAGGATCTCGTGGCGGTCGCCTTCGCGTTCGGCGAGGCGCAGCCTCTCCTCCAGGACGTCGGCGGCCTCCGTCCAGCGCTCCCGTTCCAGGAGCGCCGGGCCTTCGCCGCCGAGTTCGCCCTCGCCGGCGGCGAGATGGTGGTCGAGGACGCGGCGGAGCGCGGCGTCCCGGTCGGCTTCGGCGTCCTCCCGGTGGGCCCGCTCCAGCGCGAACGCGCGGACGGGGCCGGGGAGGGTGAAGCGGCCGTCCTGCTCGGTGACGAGGCCGCGGGCGGCGAGGACGTCCAGCAGCTCACGGGCGCGCGGCTCGGGGACGCCGGCCAGCGCGGCGGCCGCGCCGCCGTCCAGGCCGTCGCCCGGATGGAGGCCGAGCAGCCGCAGCAGCCGGGCCGCCGCCGGGTCGAGCTCCCCGTAGGAGTCCTCGATGTTCGCGCGCACGACGGGGTCTTCCCCGGACTCGGCCGAATCCAACCGAGCCGGGGCGTGTCAGGCGCCGCCGGCCGGGGGCGCCTCCGGGTCGGGCGTCGCGGCCTTGGCCGCCTTCTCCGCCTCGGCGCGCTCCCACTGGCGCTGGATCAGCTCCGCCTCGCTCGGCGCCTGGATGTTGCGCATCCGCTTGTTCATGGAGCGGATGAGGAAGACGGTCGCGATGCCGAGGGCGACGACGACGCCGAACCCCAGGAAGCCCGGGGTGACGGTGTCGTCGTTCAGGGGGAACGCACCGACCTGCACCGCGGTGAAAGAGAGCACTACAGACACACCTTCTCCCGGACGCCGGCGAACAGGTCGTCCTCCGGCAGCTCGGTGTCGATGAGGGACCTGGCCAGATGGTAGTCCTCGGTGGGCCATGCCTCGCGCTGGACGTCCAGCGGGACGACGAACCAGAAGCCGTTGGGGTCGATCTGGGTGGCGTGGGCGAGGAGGGCGCGGTCCCGGGTCTCGAAGTGGTCGGCGCAGGGGACGCGGGTGGTCACGTCCCACTTGGCGCGCCGCTCGCTCTCCTCGTCGAAGCGCTTGATCCAGTCGTCGTAGGGCGACTCCAGGCCGGCCTTCTGCATCGCGGTGTGCAGGGCGAGGATGCGCTCCTTGTTGAAGGTCATGTGGTAGTAGAGCTTGAGCGGCTGCCAGGGGTCGCCGGTGCCCGGGTAGCGCTCGGGGTCGCCCGCCGCCTCGAACGCCTCCACCGACACCTCGTGGCACTTCACGTGGTCGGGGTGCGGGTAGCCGCCGCGCTCGTCGTAGGTGAGCATGACGTGCGGGCGGAACTCGCGGACGGCGCGCACCAGCGGTTCGGTGGCGGACTCCAGCGGTTCCAGCGCGAAGCAGCCCTCCGGGAGCGGCGGCGGGGGGTCGCCCTCGGGGAAGCCGGAGTCGACGAAGCCGAGCCAGCTCTGCCGGACGCCGAGGATCTCGCGCGCCCGCGCCATCTCGGCCTCGCGGACCTTGCCGATGTCGGCCTTGACCTCGGGACGGTCCATCGCGGGGTTCAGGATGTCGCCGCGCTCTCCGCCGGTGCAGGTGACGACGAGGACCTCGACGCCCTCCGCGACGTACCTGGCCATCGTCGCCGCGCCCTTGCTGGACTCGTCGTCGGGGTGGGCGTGCACCGCCATGAGCCGCAGTGCTTCGCCGCCGCCGCGGGGCCGGCCGGGCGCCGCACCGTCGATGACCTCGGACACCTGGGTTCTCCCTAATCGCACCTTCGGGCGCCCCCGGTTCGAGGCACGCGCGCTGACAGACGAGAATTGTCCCTGACAACGTCCGCACACCGCACGGAGATTCCCCGCCATGACGACGAGCGTGTCGAAGCCGACGGTCCCCGCCGAGCCCCGGAAGAAGGGCCGGCTCGGGCTGGTGGTCATCGGCGTCGTCGTCGCCCTGGCCGCGGGCGGTTTCGGGGTCATCTCCATGTACGCCGGTCAGACGCCCGGAATCGTGTCACAAACGGTCACCTACGACATCACCGACACCTCGGTGGTGATCAACTACTCGGTGGCCAAGGGCGAGGACGACGTGGTGCACTGCACCGTCGACGCCTTCGACAAGGAATTCGCGATCCTGGCGGAGAAAGAGGTCGTCGTGCCGGCCGGGACGTCCAGCGTGAAGGGGACCGAGACGCTGCAGACGCCGCAGCGCGCGACCGGTGCCCGGATCCACGGCTGCCGTCCCGCCTGACCTCCCGGTACCGCCTCGCCCGGCGCCGCCGGCCGGGTGCGGAGCGAAAGAGGATTGGCGGATTGCAGACGCCGAGTTCAGGGAACCTTTAACCGCACACACCGGATAGGCTAGAGGTTTCACCCGGCCGCCACTTCATGTCGATGTGACGTCGGCCCGCAGCGCGCGGGCCAGGTTCACCACATGTGGATGAGGAGTACCCGTGACCGAGACCCGCGCTGACAACGTCACCTGGCTGACCCAGGAGGCGTACGACCGGCTCAAGGCTGAGCTGGAGCACCTGTCGGGCCCGGGCCGCATCGAGATCGCTCAGAAGATCGAGGCGGCGCGGGAGGAAGGGGACCTGCGCGAGAACGGCGGCTACCACGCGGCCAAAGAGGAACAGGGCAAGATCGAGGGCCGCATCCTCCAGCTCCAGGGCATCCTGGAGAACGCGCGCGTCGGTGAAGCGCCGCGCACCGAGGGCGTCGTCGGCCCCGGCATGACCGTCACGGTCTCCTTCGAGGGCGACGACGAAGAGGTCACGTTCCTGCTCGCGTCCCGCGAGGAGGTCGGCGCCCCCATCGACGTCTACTCCCCCAAGTCGCCGCTCGGCGCGGCCATCAACGGCAAGAAGGTCGGCGACAAGGCCACCTACTCGCTGCCGAACGGCCGGAGCATGACGGTCGAGATCCTCGACGCCACCCCCTACGGGGCCGACTAGCCCCGCTCGTCCGCGGAGGACGGCGCAGGTCCGCGGAACGGGGTGCTGCCGGGTACCCCGCTTCCGATCAGCCCGGGGAGCGATCCCCGGGCTTCGCTCCGTCTGCGCCGCCCTCCCCCGGCCGCCGCCCGGCCGTGCGGCCCGCCCGGCGGGCCGACGCCCGGACCAGCGGGAGCGTGCGGTGCGCGACCTGGGTGGCCAGCGAGATCACCGAGGACGCGCGCTCCACGCCCGCCACGTCCACGAGGACGTCGATGACCCGCTGCAGGTCGGTGTTGCTGTGCGCGACGACCCGGCAGAGCATGTCCCCCGGGCCGGTGATGGTGTGGGCCTCGATCACCTCGGGCACCTCCGCCAGCCGCCTGGCGACCGGATCGTGCCCGCTCTGCCCGCGCCCCCGGCTCTGCCGCAGCTGCAGCGTCACGAACGCCGTCACCCCGTAGCCGAGCGCCGCGGGGTCGATCTCGGGGCCGAAGCCCGCGATGACACCGTCCCGGCTCAGCCGGTCGAGCCGGGCCTGGACGGTGCCGCGCGCCACCCCGAGCCGCCGGGACGCCTCCAGGACGCCGACGCGGGGTTCGGCGGTGAACAGCTCGATCAGCCGGCCGTCCAGTTCGTCGATCGCCACGGCACCCTCCGAGCCTCGTGGTCATCCTGTACAGAGAGCCACGCCTTTCGCCGCTTCTACTGTACAAATTGTCCAGTGTTTGAAGCCACTCTTGCGCACCTTGTAGGTGCATGTCGACATTGGGTGGCATGGATGAGTTTCCGGTCAAGGGCATGGACGCCGTCGTCTTCGCCGTCGGCAACGCCAAGCAGGCGGCGCACTACTACTCCACCGCGTTCGGCATGCGCAGGGTCGCCTACCGGGGCCCGGAGAACGGCAGCCCCGACGAGGCGGTGCACGTGCTGGAGTCGGGCGGTGCCCGGTTCGTGTTCCGCGGCCCGGTGCGCGCGGGCACGGAGATCGGCCGGCACATCGCCGCGCACGGCGACGGCGTGGTGGACCTCGCGATCGAGGTCCCGGACGTCGACGCCGCCTACCGGCACGCGCTCGCGAACGGCGCGACGGGCGTGGCCGAACCGCACGTCCTGGAGGACGACTACGGCAAGGTGACGATCGCGGCGATCGCCACCTACGGCGAGACCCGCCACTCGCTCGTCGACCGCTCCAACTACAGCGGCCCGTACCTGCCGGGGTTCGTGCCCGCCGACCCGATCGTCGAGCCGGCGGAGAAGCGCTTCTTCCAGGCGATCGACCACTGCGTCGGCAATGTCGAGCGCATGGAGGAGTGGGCCGGCTTCTACCACCGGGTCATGGGCTTCACCGACATGGCCGAGTTCATCGGCGACGACATCGCCACCGAGTACTCCGCGCTGATGTCCAAGGTCGTCGCGGACGGGAGCCGCAAGGTCAAGTTCCCGCTGAACGAGCCCGCGGAGGGCCGGCGCAAGTCGCAGATCGACGAGTACCTGGAGTTCTACGGCGGGCCGGGCGTCCAGCACATCGCGCTCGCCACCAACGACATCCTGGCGTCCGTCGACCGGATGCGCGCCGCCGGGGTGGAGTTCCTGGAGAGCCCCGACTCGTACTACGAGGACCCGGAGCTGCGCAGGCGCATCGGCGAGGTGCGGGTCCCGATCGAGGAGCTGCAGAAGCGCCGGATCCTCGTCGACCGGGACGAGGACGGCTACCTGCTGCAGATCTTCACCAAGCCCGTCCAGGACCGCCCGACGGTGTTCTTCGAGCTCATCGAGCGGCACGGCTCGCTCGGCTTCGGCAAGGGCAACTTCAAGGCGCTGTTCGAGGCGATCGAGCGGGAGCAGGAGCGCCGCGGCAACCTCTGACACGGCCTGTGACACGGGCATGTGACACGGGCCTAGGCACCGGACAGGCCGGCACCGGGCCCGGCCGCCGGTGCCGGCCTGTCCGGTTACCGGCACACTTGTCCCTCATGAGCGAACTCCCTCCCGACCCCAAGCCCGATCCGGCGGCCGCGGACGGCGACCGCGAGCCCACCACCGGGCGGCCGCCGCCCTACCAGGGCGTCTAC
>NZ_SMKM01000159.1 GCF_004348665.1 Actinomadura sp. GC306
CGGCGGGCCTGGTGGCGTCCATTCGCCAGGGGCGCCGGGGTCGTTGTCAGCAGGTGGTGGCGTACTCACAGCCGCACGGTAGATCGGAAATTCCCTACTAATAAGGCATTTCCGACAGTTGTCGCCGGGTTGTGATGCGCGGGAACGGGACTCGCTCTGCTTCCAGCGCGCGGGCCGCGCTCTGCCTCCAGCGCGCGTGCCGCGGCGAGCGACAAACCCGACTTCCCCTGCCCGGCCGCCGGCGGCCTTCGGCCGCACGGCCGCATCTCCGTGATCCGTCATTCCCGCTTCCCGCCGCGGGTGCGCCGGCGGTGCCGGGTTCCTCCCGGGCTCCATTGGAATAGACCACTATCTGGCCTCTGACCTGGGGAAATGCCCCTTCGTGCACCGGGCGCCGAGCAAGAGCGTCCGGCGCGGGTACAGTCCCGGCAAACAGGGCAGCGGGTCCGGCGCCGCCTGCGGAGACGCGACACCGCGTCCCCGCCGGCGCGGGACCGGAACCGCCGCTGGTTGGAATCGGAGCGAGAAGGAGCTCCCCGTGCCGAAGTTCGTGTACGACTTCACTGAGGGCAACAAGGACCTCAAAGATCTGCTGGGCGGCAAGGGCGCCAACCTGGCCGAGATGACCAACCTCGGACTGCCCGTCCCCCCCGGTTTCACGATCACCGCGGAGGCCTGCCGGCACTACCTCGAGCACGGGAACCTGCCCGAGGGGCTGGCGGACGAGGTGAACGAGCACCTCGCCGCGCTCGAATCGGCGATGGGCAAGAAGCTCGGCCAGAGCGACGACCCGCTCCTGGTCAGCGTGCGTTCCGGTGCCAAGTTCAGCATGCCGGGCATGATGGAGACGGTGCTCAACGTCGGGCTGAA
The DNA here is from genome assembly GCF_004348665.1 of Actinomadura sp. GC306. Lineage (GTDB taxonomy): Bacteria > Actinomycetota > Actinomycetes > Streptosporangiales > Streptosporangiaceae > Spirillospora. The sequence continues at coordinate 871 of NZ_SMKM01000159.1, forward strand.
CGACGAGTCCGTGCACGGCCTTGCCGCGCAGGCGGGCGATGAGCGGTTCGCGTGGGACTCCTACCGCCGGCTGATCCAGATGTTCGGCAAGACCGTCCTGGACATCGACGGCGACCTGTTCGAGGACGCCGTCGAGGACGCCAAGCGGGCCCGCGGCAGCGACGACGACGTGGACCTCACCGCCGACGACTTCAAGGCGCTCGTCGAGCGGTTCAAGGCGATCGTCCGGGAGCACGCCGGGCGGGAGTTCCCGACCGACCCGCGCGAGCAGATGGACCTCGCCGTCGCGGCCGTGTTCGACTCCTGGAACGCCCCCCGCGCCATCCTGTACCGCCGCCAGGAGCGCATCCCCGTCGACCTCGGCACCGCCGTGAACATCTGCTCGATGGTGTTCGGCAACCTCGGCATGGACTCCGGGACGGGCGTCGCGTTCACCCGCGACCCCGCGTCCGGCCAGCAGGGCATCTACGGCGACTACCTGCAGAACGCCCAGGGCGAGGACGTCGTCGCCGGCATCCGCAACACGGTGCCGCTGAAGGACCTGGAGCGGATCGACAAGGCGTCCTACGACCGTCTCCTCGAAATCATGGAGACGCTTGAGAACCACTACCGCGACATGTGCGACATCGAGTTCACGATCGAGCGCGGGAAACTGTGGATGCTGCAGACCCGGGTCGGCAAGCGGACCGCCGCCGCGGCGTTCCGCATCGCCTGCCAGCTCCTCGACCAGGGGCTCATCGATCTCGACGAGGCCGCCCGCCGCGTGACCGGCGACCAGCTCGCCCAGCTCATGTTCCCCCGCTTCGCCGACCGGGTCGACGGCGTCCAGAAGCTCACGACGGGGATGAACGCCTCGCCGGGCGCGGCCGTCGGCAAGGTCGTGTTCAACTCCGAGCGGGCCGCCGAGCTCGCCCAGGCCGGGGAGGACGTGATCCTCGTCCGCCGCGAGACCAACCCCGACGACCTCGCCGGGATGGTCGCGGCGAAGGGCGTGCTGACGTCCCGCGGCGGCAAGACCTCGCACGCCGCCGTCGTCGCCCGCGGCATGGGGAAGACGTGCGTCTGCGGCGCGGAGGAACTGGACGTCGACGTCAAGTCCGGGCAGTTCACCGCCCCCGGCGGCGTGACCGTCCGGGAGGGGGACGTGATCTCCATCGACGGCACGTCCGGGGACGTGTACCTCGGCGAGGTGCCGGTCGAGGACTCGCCCGTCGTCCGCTACTTCGAGGGCGAGCTCGCGGCCGAGGAGGGCGGCGACCTCGTCAAGGCCGTCGACCGCATCATGCGGCACGCCGACGCGCGCGCCGCGCTGAAGGTGCGCGCGAACTCCGACACCCCCGGGGACTCGGCGCGGGCGCGCCGCTTCGGCGCCGCCGGGATCGGGCTGTGCCGCACCGAGCACATGTTCCTCGGCGACCGGCGGCAGCTCATCGAGAAGCTCGTGCTGGCCGAGGACGACGCGGAGCGGAAGGCCGCGCTGGACGCCCTGGAGCCGCTGCAGAAGAGCGACTTCGAGGGCATCTTCGAGGCCATGGACGGCCTGCCGGTGACGATCCGGCTGATCGACCCGCCGCTGCACGAGTTCCTCCCCGACATCACCGAGCTGTCGGTCAGGGTCGCGCTCGCGGGCGACGAGGCCGACGAGAAGGACCGCAGGCTGCTCGAAGCGGTCAACCGGCTGCACGAGCAGAACCCCATGCTCGGCCTGCGCGGCGTGCGGCTCGGTCTGGCGATCCCCGGGCTGTTCGGCATGCAGGTCCGCGCGATCGCGGAGGCCGCGGCGGCGCGCCGCGAGGCCGGCGGGGACCCGCGTCCCGAGATCATGATCCCGCTGGTCGGTGCCGTCCAGGAGCTGGAGGCCGTCCGCGACGAGGCCCGCGCCATCCTGGCCGAGGTCAAGGAGGCCACCGGGGTCGACGTCCCGGCGCTGATCGGCACCATGATCGAGCTGCCGCGGGCCGCGATGACCGCCGGGCAGATCGCCGAGGCCGCCGAGTTCTTCTCGTTCGGCACCAACGACCTCACCCAGACCACCTGGGGCTTCTCCCGCGACGACGTCGAGGCGTCGTTCTTCGGGCGCTACCTGGAGCTCGGGATCTTCGGTGTGTCGCCGTTCGAGACGCTCGACCGGGACGGCGTCGGCCGGCTCGTCCGCATCGCCGCCGAGGAGGGCCGCAAAGCGCGCCCCGGGATCAAGCTCGGCATCTGCGGCGAGCACGGCGGCGACCCCGACTCGGTGCACTTCTGCCACGAGGTCGGGCTCGACTACGTGTCCTGCTCGCCGTTCCGCGTCCCCGTCGCCCGGCTGGAGGCCGGCCGCGCCGCGATCGCGGCGGGCGAGGGCGGCGGGAGCGACAGCCGCTGACCGCGGGGGCGGCCGGTCTCTTCCGGGAGGCCGGCCGCCCGCGCCGCGAACTTCGCACGTCCGGCGGACCATCCAACTAACGTGTCGGAAACGATGACGTTGGAAGCCGAGATGCCGGAACCCGAGAACCACGACGACGGGCACGACCACCGGGACGACCACGGGCGGTCCCGCGGGGACGACCACGGGCGGGACGGATCCGGCGGCCGGACGCGCGGACGGCGCAGGCGGTCGCCCTGGGTCACGGTCCCGGTGGGCGTCGTCCTCGGGCTGCTGCTGATCGCGGTGCTGACGCCGCTCACCGTCGGGGCGCGCGTCTGGTACCAGGCCCGCCAGGACGAGCGGCCCCGCTCGGACGCGATCATCGTCCTCGGCGCCGCGCAGTACAACGGCCAGCCGTCCCCGACGCTGCGGTGGCGGCTGCAGCACGCCCTCGACCTCTACCGGGCGGGCGTCGCGCCCGCCATCGTCACCGTCGGCGGCAAGGCCCCGGGCGACAACTACACCGAGGCCGGCTCGGGCCGCACCTGGCTCGTCGAGAAGGGCGGGGTGCCTGCCGGCCGGGTCGTCGCCGTGCCCCTCGGGCGGGACACCCTCGGCAGCATGCGCGCCGTCGGCGCGGAGTTCGACCGGCGCGGCTGGTCCTCCGCGGTGATCGTCAGCGACCCGTGGCACGGGCTGCGGTCGAAGAAGATGGCCGCGGACCACGGCATCGAGGCGGCCGCGTCGCCGACCCGCAGCGGCCCCAGCGTGCAGACCCGCGAGACCCAGTTCGACTACATCGTCCGGGAGACCGGCGCCTACCTCTCGTACGTCCTGCTGGGCAAGAGCGTGCGGGTGCCGGACGAGACCATCAGGCGCATCAACATCGACCCGTCCCGGGCGCCGTCCCCGCCGGTGACGGATCCGCCGCCGAGCCGCTGACACTCCCGCCGGCCCCAAGGTCAACGGAACGTCATCGCGCCCGCTTACCCTGGATAGGGACATGACGAGCAACCCGATCGACGGCGGCCCCGGCCGCTACTCCGCAGGCGACAGGCGGCGCTGGGCCCCCGAGCCCGCCAAGCGCCGCGACCGGACCGCGTTCGAGCGCGACCGCGCCCGCGTCCTGCACAGCGCGGCGCTGCGCCGGCTGGCCGCCAAGACGCAGGTCGCCTCGCCCGGCGCGGACGCCGGCGCCGACACCGTGCAGAGCCTGCGCACCCGGCTGACCCATTCGCTGGAGTGCGCCCAGGTCGGCCGCGAGCTGGGCAAGTCCCTCGGCTGCGATCCCGACCTGGTCGAGACGGCGTGCCTGGCCCACGACATCGGGCACCCGCCGTTCGGGCACAACGGCGAGGCCGCGCTCGACCTCGTCGCCCGCGACTGCGGCGGCTTCGAGGGCAACGCGCAGAGCCTGCGGATCCTGACGCGGCTGGAGCCGAAGTCGTTCGCGGCGGACGGCCCGCCCCTGCACGGGCGCAGCGTCGGCCTGAACCTGACCCGCGCCGCGCTGGACGCGTCGATGAAGTACCCGTGGACGCAGGCGGACGCGGTCAACGGGAAGTTCGGCGTCTACGACGACGACGCGGACGTCGCGCACTGGGTCCGCGAGGGCGTCGAGCCCGGCCGCACGTGCTTCGAGGCCCAGGTCATGGACTGGAGCGACGACGTCGCCTACTCCGTCCACGACCTGGAGGACGCGCTCGTCGCCGGGCACATCGACTTCGCCCGGCTCGCCGACCCGGCCGAGCGGCGCCTCGTCGCCGCCACCGCTACCAAGCTGTACTGCCCCGACGCCGACCTCGCCGAGCTGGAGGAGCGGTTCGCCGAGCTGCTCGCCGAGCCGTACTGGCCCGACCGGTACGACGGCACGCCGCGCAGCCTGGCCGCCCTCAAGAACCTCACCAGCACGCTGATCGGCCGGTTCTGCGTGGCCGCCGAGAACGCCACCCGGGACGCCTACGGCGACCGGCCGCTGACCCGGTACGCGGCCGAGCTGATCGTCCCGCGCGCGCAGCGGCTGGAGAACGCTTTGCTCAAGGGCATCACGGCGCACTACGTGTGGATCAGCCACGAGGAGGTCCGGGCCCGGCAGCGGACGCTGATCACCGAGCTGGCCGAGATGATGCTCGCCGGTGCGCCCGGCACCCTGGAGCCGGGGTTCCGCGCCGCGTTCGAGGAGGCCGGCGACGACGCGGGCCGGCTCCGCGCGGTCATCGACCAGATCGCCTCGCTGACCGACCTGTCGGCGATGGCGCGGCACCGCCTGCTCGAAGGCGGGTCCTGACCGGTTCCGGTTGGCGCACCGGGCGGGATATGCCGCGACCCACCCGGCGGCGGCCCTTGTCTCGCCCCAGACCGCGCTGTAGGGATGGCTACAGGTCAACTACAGGAGGTCGCCATGCCCGAGGGGACGTTCGTCATCGCCGGTGCCGGTCTGGCGGGTGCCAAGGCGGCGGAGACGCTTCGCGAGGAGGGCTTCACGGGCAGGGTCCTGCTGATCGGGGACGAGGTCGAGCGCCCGTACGAGCGGCCGCCGCTGTCCAAGGGGTTCCTGCTGGACAAGGAGCCCCGGGAGAAGGCCCACGTCCACGAGGCGGACTGGTACGACAAGCACGACGTCGAGCTGCGCGCGGGCGCCTCCGTCACGGCCGTCGACCCGGGCGCGCACGAGGTGCGGCTGTCCACCGGGGAGCCGGTCCGGTACACGAAGCTGCTGCTGGCTACCGGGGCGTCCCCGCGGCGGCTCGACGTCCCCGGCTCCAAGCTGCAGGGCATCCACTACCTGCGGACGATGGCCGACGCGGCCGCGCTGAAGCAGGCCCTCGCGCACGGCGGGCGCCGGGTCGTGGTGGCCGGGGCGGGCTGGATCGGGCTGGAGACCGCGGCCGCCGCCCGCGCGCACGGCAACGACGTGACGGTCATCGAGCCGGAGCCGGCGCCGCTGCACGCCGCCATGGGGCCCGAGCTCGGCGGTATGTTCGGCGACCTGCACCGCGAGCACGGCGTCGACCTGCGGCTCGACCAGGGCGTCGCCGGGTTCTGGGGCGCCGGGCAGGTGTCGGCGGTGGTGACCTCCGGCGGCGCCGAGGTGCCCGCGGACGTCGTGGTCGTCGGCATCGGCGTGCGGCCCAACAGCGGCATCGCCGAGGAGGCGGGGCTGGAGGTCTCCGACGGCGTCCTCGTCGACCAGTCGCTGCGCACCTCCGACCCCGACGTCTTCGCGGCCGGGGACGTCGCCAACGCCTACAACCCGCTCCTCGGCCGCCGGATCCGCGTGGAGCACTGGGCGAACGCGCTGAACGGCGGGCCCGCCGCCGCCCGCGCGATGCTCGGCCAGGACGTCGTCTACGACCGGATCCCGTACTTCTTCAGCGACCAGTACGACCTCGGCATGGAGATGTCGGGCGTCGCGGCGCCGGGGGAGTACGACGAGGTGGTGTACCGCGGGGACGCCGCGTCCCGGGAGTTCGTCGCGTTCTGGCTGTCCGGCGGCCGGGTCGTCGCCGGGATGAACGTCAACGTGTGGGACGTCACCGGTGACGTCCAGGCGCTGATCCGCTCCGGGAACCAGGTGGACACCGGCCGGCTCGCCGATCCGGGCGTGCCCCTGGCCGACCTCGCCTGAACGGGGCGGCCCCGCCGCGTCCCCGCCGCGCCGCCGGGCGGCGTACCCTCTGCGGGTGGCCGCGGACAAGATCACGGAGGAGCGCGCGGTGTTCGGCCGGGCGCGCCTGGCCGTCACGGTCGCGTTCGCCGCGCACGGCCTGCTCGCCGCCGCCTGGGTGGTCCGCATCCCCCAGATCAAGGACCACCTCGGGCTGAGCGAGGGCTCGCTGGGCGTCGCCCTGCTGGGCGCGCCCGTCGGCGTCGTGCTCGCCGTGCGGCTCGCGGGCCGGATCATCGCGCGCCGGGGCAGCCGGGCCACGACGATCGCCGCCGGAGTCGCCGGGGCGGCGTCGCTGGTCCCGCTCGGCCTCGCCTGGAACCTCGGCGCGCTGATCGGCGCGCTCCTGCTGCTCGGGGCGTCGCTCGGCCTGATGGACGTGGCCATGAACGCCCAGGGGGTGGCCGTCGAGCGCGGCTACGGGCGCCCGCTCATGTCCGGGCTGCACGGCTGGTACAGCATCGGGACGCTGCTGGCGGCGCTGGTTGGCTCGGGGGTCGCCTACGCCGGGGTCCCCGTTCCGCTGCACCTGTCGGCCGCGGCCGTGGTGCTCGCCGTGCTGATCGTGGCCGGCTGCCGCGGCCTGCTGGACCGCTCCGCCGACGTCCTCCCGGAACCGCGGCCCCATCCGCCCGGCGAGCAGGACGCCGTCGGGGACGGGGCCGAGACCGGCGCCGCCGCGCCGTCCTCCCGGTGGCTGCTGGCGCTGCTGGGGATCATCGGGCTCTGCTCGTTCGTCGGCGAGGGCGCCATGGCCGACTGGAGCGCCATCTACCTGCGGGACCACCTCGGCACCGGGCCCGGCTTCGCCGGCCTCGGCTACGCCGGGTGCGCGATCGCGATGACCGCCGGCCGGTTCGCCGGCGACCGGGTGGTCGCGCGCTTCGGGCCCGTCCCGGTGCTGCGGGCGGGGTCGCTGATCGCCGCGCTCGGCCTCGGGACGGGGCTCGCCGCCGGGCACCCGGCCGCCGCCGTGGCCGGTTTCACCGTGTTCGGCCTCGGCGTCGCCGTCGTGGCGCCCGTCACGTTCAGCGCGGCCGGGAACCTCCCCGGCGTCCCCGCCGCGGCCGGGATCTCCCGCGTCACCGGGGTCGGCTACCTCGGGCTGCTCGGCGGCCCGCCCGTCATCGGGTTCATCGCACAGGGCGTGGGGCTCCAGTGGGCGCTGGCGGTGCCCGTCGGGCTCGTCGGCCTCATCGTCCTGCTGGCTCCGGCGACCGGCACCGCCGCCGCCCCCGCGGACCGCCCGGCGGCACCGCGCTGATCTTCGTGTTGATCTTTTGGTCGGGTTGTGACATTCGCATATGTCCTACTCAGGTAAGGTCTGGGCGAGTGAGCACCATGCAGCGGACCAGACCGGTCGGAACGGTCGAAGCCGCCCCGCAGTACCGGAGGTTCCTGAGCGAGCTGCTCAGCTTCGGCTGCGTCGGTGTCGTCGGTACGCTGATCATGTTCGTCGGGGCCAACGTGATGCGCGCCTGGCTCGGCGGCAGCCCCGTCACGAGCGTCGTGATCCCCACCGTGCTCTCCACGCTCACCTCGTACCTGCTCAACCGGCACTGGGTGTTCCGGCACCGCGACAGCGACGGCTCCGGCCGCGAGGTCGCGATCTTCTTCGGGCTGAACGGCGTCGGCCTGCTCATCCAGGTGGTGTGCACCGGCTTCACGTACTACACGCTCGGGCTGCACGGCGGCGTCGCCTACAACGCCAGCCTCGTCGCGGGCGTCGCGCTCGGCGCCGCGTTCCGCTACTGGTCGTACAAGAAGTGGGTGTTCACCCCCGCGGTCGCCTGACCCGCGCGCTCGCCCTACCCGCGCTCACCGCCCGCCGCGCTCACCGGCCCGCGGGGACGATCCCCTCGGTCTGCGCCAGCGCCTCGCCGAGGACGCCCGCCAGCTCCTGCCCGGTGTACTGCGAGAAGACCGCGTGGTCGACGCCGCTCTCGGCGAGCCGCCCGATCGCCTCCACGACCTGGTCCACGGACGGCGTGCCGCCCTCGAAGCGCCCGAGCGCGGTCTTCTCGATCTCGGCGTAGTCGCGTCCCAGCCGCGCGCAGTGCTCGCGCAGCACGTCCAGCTTGCGCGGCAGCTCCGGACCGTCGAACAGGTTGCAGGCGTCGGCGTACTCCGCGACGAGCCGCAGCGTCTTCTTCTCGCCGCCCCCGCCGACCAGGATCGGCGGATGCGGCGCCCGCAGCGCCGGCGGCGAGTTCAGCGGCCGCTCCAGCCGGTAGTGGCGGCCCTCGAACGGGGACTCGTCGCCCTTCCACATCCGGTGCGCGATCCGCAGCGTCTCCTCCAGCCGCTCGAACCGCTCCGCGACCGGCGGGAACGGGATGCCGAGCCCGCGCGCCTCCTCCTCGTACCAGGCCGCGCCGATGCCCAGCCAGGCGCGGCCGCCGGACAGCACGTCCAGCGTGGTCACGGTTTTGAGCAGGACGCCGGGATGGCGGTACGTCACCCCGGTGACCATGGTGCCGAGCGTGATCCGCTCGGTCACCGCCGCCGCGTACGCGAGCGCCGAGTAGCCCTCCAGCATCGGCTCCTCCGGGGCGCCCGCCCCGCCGATCTGGAAGAAGTGGTCCATCACCCACAGCGAGTGCAGGCCCGCCTGGTCGGCCTGCCGGGCGACGGTGTCGAAGACGGGGCCGATCCGCTCGGGCCCGCCGGGGAAGGTGAAGCTGGGGATCTGGAGACCAACGCGCATGCCGGGGTCCCTTTCCTATTCGTCCGCGAGTACACCGGTGGTGCGCCGGCGGGTCCCCACTCTGCGGCCTGGAGCGCGCTCCAGGTCAACCGTGCCGTCCGGAGCCGGGCGTTGACCTGGAGCACACTCCAGGTGAAATTCTGGGAGGCGTGCGTTCCTACTCCCCGGGCGAGACCGCCGAGAAGAGCGGTTTCAGCATCGACACGCTGCGCTACTACGAGAAGATCGGGCTGCTGCCCGGCATCGCGCGGAACGCGTCGGGCAGGCGCGTCTTCAGCGACGGGGACCTGCAGTGGCTCGGGATGCTGCGCTGCCTGCGCGAGACGGGCATGCCGATCGCCGAGATGCTGCGGTACTCCGAGCTCGCCCGCGGCGGGGACCAGACGGTCCGGGAGCGGCTCGAACTGCTGCAGGACCACGACCACCGGGTGGAGGAGCAGATCGCGCGGCTGCGCGAGCAGCAGGCGCACATCCAGTGGAAGATCCGCCTCTACAGCGGCGAGGTCCGCGAACCGGGCGGCGCCGGCGCGCCGGGCGAGGTCGGCGAGGGCCTGCCCGCCTGACCGGCGGCCGTCCCCGGCCCGGCCCGGGCTACCGGTGGACGGGCGTCACGCGGCGGCCGTCGGCGCCGAAGAACAGGACCCGGTTCAGGTCGACCCGCAGCGCGTAGTGGTCGCCGCGATTGGGGCGGCCGCCGGGCGGGATGCGGAACACCAGGTCGGTGCGGCGGTGGTGGCCGGCGTGCTCCTCGGCCGGCTCCGGCCCGGCCGGGCGGCTCCACATCTCCCGCAGCCGGTCGCGCAGGCCCGGCCGCCAGGTCCCGGGCCGTTCGGGCGGCGGCGGCCGGCCCACCTCCGCCGCGTCCACGGTGGGGATGCCCGCCGCGGCGTAGGCGAGCCACTCGTGCCCGTGGAACTCCAGCTCCCGGACCTGCCCGGACAGGACGGTGCCGTGCGGCGCGGGGGAGCCCGGCGCGATCGGCAGCAGCGTGTCCGGCCGGATGCCCACGATCACGGCCTGCCCGTGGTGGCTGATCAGCGAGGGCGCGCGCGGGTCGTTCCACGGGACGACCAGCCGCTGCGAGCCGAAGTCGAGCACGAGCCCCTCGCCCTCGACGGCCCACAGCGTGGCGTGCAGCAGGTTGATCGGCGGCGAGCTGAGGAACGCGGCGACGAACGCCGTGGCCGGGTCCTCGTAGATGTCCTCGGGGGTGCCGACGTCCTCCAGGACGCCGTCGCGCAGCACCGCCATCCGGTCGGCCATCGTCATCGCCTCGACCTGGTCGTGGGTGACGTAGACGGTGGTGGTGCCGGTGGAGCGCACCAGCCCGGCGATCTCGATCCGCAGTTCGGTGCGCAGCCCGGCGTCGAGGCTCGACAGCGGCTCGTCCATCAGGAACAGCCGCGGCTCGCGGATCAGCGCCCGCCCGATGGCGGCGCGCTGCCGCTGCCCGCCCGACAGCGTGCCCGGCAGCCGGTCGATCATGGGGCTGATGCCGAGGGCGCGCGCCAGCTCGACGACCCTGGCCCCGGCCTCGGCGCGGTCGTCGCCCGACACCTCCAGCGGGAACATCATGTTGCCCTTGACCGTGCGGTGCGGGTAGAGGGCGCCCTCCTGGAACACCATCGCCACGTTCCGCTCGCGCGGCGGCAGGTCGTTGGCGACGGACCCGTCCAGCCACAGGTCGCCCGAGGTGATCTCCTCCAGCCCGGCGATCATCCGCAGGATGGTGGACTTGCCGCAGCCCGACGGCCCGAGCAGCACGAACAGCTCGCCGGTGTTGATCCGCAACCGGACGTTCCGGACGGCGACCTGCCCCCCCGGATACACCTTGTCGACTCCGTCGAGCACAACATCCGTCATCGGGTCCGCCTGGGTGTGAGCAAAATCTCGATCCGTCATCACACCGCGCGGCGGTCCGGATTGTCCATAGTGAATCCGGCCTTCCCGGTGGGCGATCCGGCCGGGTCCGGCCAACGCGCGGCGCTTTTCGGTCACCGCGGCCCCCGCGCGGTCCCGCGCCGCCCGGACCGGCGGGCCGGGCGCGGGCCGTTTCCGGTGGCGGCGCACCGGATGTCCGGGCCCGGCCGTAGACTCCTCGTCGTGGCCGGCCGGATTCGCAATGAGGACATCGCCCTGGTGCGGGAGCGCTCGTCCATCGCCGACGTGATCGGCGAGTACCTGCAGCTCCGCAACGCCGGTGGCGACAACCTCAAGGGCCTGTGCCCGTTCCACGACGAGAAGTCGCCGTCGTTCAACGTCACGCCCTCGCGCGGCCTGTACTTCTGCTTCGGCTGCGAGGCCGGCGGCGACGTGATCCGGTTCGTCCAGGAGATCGAGCACCTGTCGTTCTCCGAGGCGGTGGAGCGGCTCGCGGCCCAGGCGGGCGTCCAGCTCCGCTACGAGGAGGGCGGCGGCCGCGGCCCCCGGCAGGACGGCGGGCAGCGCGCCCGGCTCGTCGAGGCGCACCGCGCCGCGGCCGAGTTCTACACCGGGCACCTGAACTCTCCCGAGGGCGCGATCGCCCGCAGGTTCCTGTCCGAACGCGGCTTCGAGCCCGCCGACGCCGACCGCTTCGGCGTGGGGTTCGCGCCCCGCGAGTGGGAGGGCCTGGTCCGGCACCTGCGCGGCCGGGGCTTCGCCGACCGCGACATCGTCGCCGGCGGGCTGGCCAAGGAGGGGCGCCGCGGCCCGATGGACCGGTTCCGCGGCCGCCTGATGTGGCCGATCCGCGACCTCAGCGGAGACGTCATCGGGTTCGGCGCCCGCAGGCTCTACGAGGACGACGACGGCCCCAAGTACCTGAACACCCCCGAGTCGCCGCTCTTCCACAAGGGGTCGGTGCTGTACGGGGCCGACCTGGCGAAGAAGGAGATCGCGCGGCGGCGGCAGGCCGTGGTGGTCGAGGGCTACACCGACGTGATGGCCTGCCACCTCGCGGGCGTCCCCACGGCGATCGCGACGTGCGGGACGGCGTTCGGCGACGACCACATCAAGGTGCTGCGCCGCCTGCTGATGGACCAGGACGAGTTCCGCGGCGAGGTGATCTTCACCTTCGACGGCGACGCCGCCGGGCGCAAGGCCGCGCTGCGCGCGTTCGACGACGAGCAGAAGTTCGTCTCGCAGACGTTCGTGGCGATCCAGCCCGACGGGCTCGACCCCTGCGACCTGCGGATCCGGCACGGCGACGCGGCGGTGCGCGACCTGGTGGCCGCGCGGCTGCCGCTGTTCGAGTTCGCCGTGCGCAGCGCGATCGAGCAGCACGACCTCGACACCGTCGAGGGGCGGCTGAGCGCGCTGGACGCGGCGGCCCCGGTGGTCGCCGCCATCAAGGACCGGTCGCGCCGGCACATGTACGCCGTCAACCTGGACCGCTGGCTCGGCATCATGGACGAGCAGTTCGTGCTGCGCCGCGTCCGGGAGCTCGCGGCCCGCCGGCACGGGCGCCCGCAGCCGGGAAACGGCCGGGCCGCAAACGGCCGGGCCGGGCATGACCGCGCGGGCGGCGGCCGCGCCGGCGACCCGCAGGCGGCGCCCCAGCGTCCCGCGTTCGACCCGAACGACCCCGAGGTCCAGCGCGAGCGGGAGCTGCTGAAGATGGCGGTGCAGTGCCCGGCGCTGCTCGGGCCGGCGTTCGACGAGGTCCCGGCCGGCGCGTTCATCGCGCCGCCGCACGCCGCGGTGCGCGCGGTCATCGCGGCGGCGGGCGGGGTCGCGGCCGCGGGCGGCGTCGCCGAGTGGATCGCCCACCTCCTCGAAACCGCTCCGAACGAGCAGGTCAAGGAGCTGATCACCAGGCTCGGGGTGGAACCGGTCCGGTCCGCCCAGGTATCGGATGACCGTTATGCCAACGAACTGCTCGCCCGGATACAGGAGCGGCAGCTCACGCGCATGATCGCCGATGCGAAGTCTAAACTCGGGCGGCTGAATCCGGTCGAGTCCCCCGAGGAGCACACCCGGCTCTTCGGCGATCTTGTCGCGCTTGAGCAGCAGAGACGGGTGTTGCGGGAGCGAGGGCTTGGATCACAGTAAGTGAAGGGACCGTAAAATAGGTCCTGTGATCTAGCCCTCCTTTGACGCAGACTGTCCACGTGGGCCCTTCGGTGCTGCCAAGCGAGGCGCCATCGGTTGATCAGGTGGCGGACCTTGTCGCACGTGGCAGAGAACGCGGTGGTGTGACCGTCGAGGACGTCGCCGCCGCGCTCGATCGCTCGGACTTGCCGGACGACTCGCTGGAGCGGGTCGTACGGATGCTCGCAGAGCAGGGGGTTGAGGTCCTTGAGTCTCAGCAGGAGACCGAGGACGTCACGCGAGTGGACGAGGGAGACCTCGGCAAGCGGGCGCCGACGAGCGACCTGGTTCGGATCTACCTGAGAGAGATCGGTCGCGTACCGCTGCTCACGGCAGAAGATGAAGTAGAACTCGCGAAATCGATCGAGGCGGGACTGTTCGCCGAGGAGAAGATGGCGCGTACCGCCGTCCTCGCCCGCGGCGAGCTGCTCGACCTCGAACTGCTCTCCCGCGAGGGTGCGCGGGCGAAGCAACGGCTGATCGAGGCGAACCTGCGGCTGGTGGTCTCGATCGCGAAACGCTACGTGGGCCGGGGAATGCTCTTCCTCGACCTGATTCAGGAGGGAAATCTCGGACTCATCCGTGCGGTCGAGAAATTCGACTACACCAAGGGGTTCAAGTTCTCGACCTACGCCACCTGGTGGATCCGGCAGGCCATCACCAGGGCGATCGCCGACCAGGCCAGGACCATCCGGATCCCGGTGCACATGGTCGAGACGATCAACAAGCTGGTCCGGGTGCAGCGGCAGATGCACCAGGACCTCGGCCGGGAACCCACCCCCGAGGAGATCGGCCTGGAGATGGGCCTGTCGCCCGTCCGGGTCATCGAGATCCAGCGCATCGCGCAGGAACCGGTGTCGCTGCAGTCGCCGATCGGCGAGGAGGACTCCGATCTCGGCGACTTCATCGAGGACGCGGACGCCGTGGTGCCGATCGAGGCCGCGGCGTTCATCCTCCTGCAGGACCAGCTGGAGGACATCCTCGGCACGCTGTCGGAACGGGAGCAGCGCATCATCCAGCTGCGCTTCGGCCTGACCGACGGCCATCCGCGCACCTTGGAGGAGGTCGGCAGGGAGTTCGGCGTGACCCGGGAGCGGATCCGCCAGATCGAGGCGAAGACCCTGGCGAAGCTGCGGCATCCGTCCCGCGCGCAGATGCTCAAGGAGTACCTCGACTGACGCCCGCGCGTGCGATAGCCGGCGGACCGTGACCGCCCTCCCGTCCGGGGAGGGCGGTCACGGGTATCCGGGAGGTCTGCACCTTGTGTCGGTATTGCGGCCCATTTGTATGAGCCGTCATCTACCGTTGAGGCATGCTGATCGTGACGACTGACGGCGTGGCGGGGTACGAGATCAGAAGCGTCCTCGGGGAGGTCATCGGGACGGCCGTCCGGTCGGACCAGGGCGGCGCGCCGCAGCCCGGGCACGGGCCGGGGGGCAGCAGCGCCACCTTCCGGATGCCGGGCGAGCAGCCGGGGGCGGGCCTCGCCGCCGCCCGCCGCGAGGCGGTCGACCGGCTGGGCGAGGAGGCGCGCCGCAAGGGCGCCAACACCGTCGTCGGCATGCGCTTCGACACCGCCGCCGTGGGCGGCGGCCTGGAGGTCTGCGCCTACGGCACCGCCGTCTGGGCCGAGCCGGCGCAGCGGCACGACCAGCACCAGC
>NZ_SMKM01000015.1 GCF_004348665.1 Actinomadura sp. GC306
CCCCGGCACCCTCCCAGCCCGATAACGAGTTGGCGCCCACCCAGGCCATCGCGTATGCTCTCGGACGTCGCCAAGCGCCGGTAACCCGGCGAAGACACCCCTCCAGAGCCGCTAAGCTCAGGGGGAAGCAAGGTCCTGTGGAGCAGTTAGGAGTGCTCGCCACCCTGTCAAGGTGGAGGCCGCGGGTTCAAATCCCGTCAGGACCGCCAGGCGCCCGATCCGAGCGCCCTGGGCAGGTAGCTCAGTCGGTACGAGCGTCCGCCTGAAAAGCGGAAGGTCGGCGGTTCGACCCCGCCCCTGCCCACACCATCGAGCACAACAAGAAGCGTCTGACCCGCAACTCCGCGGTCGGGCGCTTTTTTCGTCTGCGCGACCATGCCGGTCGCCCCCGGTTTCCCACGGCAGCCCGGGCCGAACTCGATGGGACGAGAAGGCTTTCGAAAGGGTTGGGTTTGAGCGGAACCAGGCATCGGACCGGCTGGCAGCCCCACAAACTCCGTGAACACCGCGAGAACCACGGCTTGACCCTGGAGGCCGCAGGCGACAAGTTGCGCCAGGTCGCACATCGGACAGGGTTGAGGGTCGCGGCGAACTTCCAAAGTGTGTCGGGTCACGAGAACGGCAACATGTACCCAGGCCCGCACTACCGCCGCGCCTACTGCCTCATGTACGAGGCCACCGAGCCCGAGCTCGGCTTTCGTCTCCCACTCCCCGCCGAGGAGACCGGAGACCTCACCCTCCCCTTGCCGGGACCCCTCAGCCCAGCAGCCACCGAGGAAGCCGCCTCCGCCATCACACAGGGCTTGGACCGCGTCTCCGACCAAAGCCAAGACCGCGACCCCACCGCCGGCGACGCCCTCAAAGCCCGCGTAGTCAGCGCATGGCGAGGCCGGGCCATGAGCGGCAGCATCGCCACGACCACCCTCGTCCTGGTCGGCGGTTACGCCGGATCAGGAAAAACCGAATTCGCCCGCTTTCTCGGCGACGTATCGGGCTGGGCATTTCTTGACAAGGGCTCGATAACGCGACGCCTCACCGAACGCCTACGTTCCAGGCCGCGCCACACCGCCAGCGATCAAGCTGCGATCACCCCATCCTGCATGGCGTGCTAAAAAGGCTCACTACTTCGATTTAGGGGAACCGACATACGAGGCAAGTACGTCGATGGCTGCCGCTAGGGAATCGACTATTTCAGCGCGCGGCAAACCTCCCCGCAACTCGACACGATATCTTCCACCACTTTGCATTGTCACCCAGAATTGGCGGGCGTTCCTCAGATTGACGTCATCGTGCAGGCGAAGTTGGGTATTGTGGCTGATCAAAGGAAAGAGCGAGCGCAATCCCTCAACTGTATGCACCGCGAACAAGAGGGGGCGGATCTCAAGAAAGTCATCATCCTCTAGGAGGGCTTGCCATTGAAAATCGACGGCATCACCCTGTTCAAAGGAAGCGGCCATTCGCGTGTGACTCATAAACGGGAATCGGGCAGTCAACTCTGTCAAGGTTGAGCCCTCGAACCAAAAGCTGATCACTTTCACCACGGATGCCAGATCGTCAGTTCCCCCAGTCGCGTACAAGAATCTTTTCTGAGAAACGATCATGGAGAACAGACGCTCTTCCGCGCCAAGGAGAACCGACGCCGATCTTCCCGCCGAGACGGTATCCGGTGCCGTAAAACGCACCTGCCCCGGCGCAGCCTCCACGCCTTCGAGTTCGATGCCCTGCCGTGTCGCAGCGCCGAGAAGTGCCGACTTCAAGCTGCCCGCAGAGATGACGTCCAGGTAAAGCCCATTATCGACCGTAGCATAAAACTCAGCGTGCGACGATCGCCTGTCGTCAACCACACCCACCCTCCTTGAAGTGACAGCGCTAAAAGAAATCACGGAATCTTCCGAGGCGTGAGGATGTGCGTGCCGGCGCCTTGGTAGGCCTTGTCGGCCGGCACGAGCAGCCCGGTGGCGGCCAGCGCTCGGATGAGGCCCCAGATCCGGGTCGCTGTCAGGTCGTGGACCGAGCTGCGCAGTGGTCCCGACACCCACAGCAAGGTCCCGTCCGGTGCGGCGATGACTTGGGGGTTCATGCCGTGGCGGCGATGCTTTCCCGAGTAGTAGGGCCGGGCGGCGACGACCCTGTCGATGGAGATCAAGGTTCCGTCCAGCACCAGGTACGGCAGCCCGGCTTTGACCGCTCTAGCCAGCGCCGCGCCGAGTTTGACCGCGCGGGCGGCGAGCAGGTCGACGGTCTCGTTGACGTAGCGCCACGCGGTGGTGGTGGAGATGCCGATTCGGCACCCAGTTCGGCGTAGGTCTCGCCTTTGCGCAGGTAGACCAGGGTCATCACGGCCTGCATGCCTGAGGGCGGGCACCGGCCTTTGCTCCCAATGGCCCGGCGGTGGCGGCAAACGACACCGGTGGCGTAGGCCGGGGTCCGGCGCGACAACGGCAGCGAAGCACGGTACAAAAGCATCTGAGGCCTCTGATGGGGTCGGGACGTTGTGAGAGACCAACCGTCCTACGAGGGTTTCTTGACGTCCGGCACCGTCCACGCCGTCCGCGATCATGCTGTGATCAGCCCACACCGAACTGCCGCTGGAAAGGGTCAATGAGCCTCACTGCCTTTCCGGACCACTCCATTGCAGTGGGGTCACTGTCCGGAATCCTCGGGCACTTCGGTAGACTACCGCTATCCATAGTCACCATTTTCTACATCACTCAAAAAGTCGGACCAATAACTTCCGTCGAACAGTGCAGATGAATCTCCTTTTGCCATCCGTGTACGAATGTCATTAGCAACCTTCAACCAACATTCGATGCACTCTTCCCCCAACTCTTCTTCTTCCTCATCGACACACTGTTGACTAGAAATCCTCTTTTCGCAGATAGCCATGAATTTCAGGAAGCCTTCGAGGCTCGAATTAATCAGAGAGCGACCGATAGGCGGATTCTCTGCCACCTCCCATATGGAAAGGTCAGTTGGCGAAATGCAGACCTTGCGGTGATCCCGAGTGAACCCGAAGTGAACTAGGCCGACACCAGGCCCCTCCTCGATGAGATTGAGTCCCTCTGCGGCTTGGAAGTAATAGAAGAATCTTGCGGGGACGCCCAAGTGCCGAAGTTCCGTTCTAACGTGGAGATCCACATCACCCCCCACCGCCTCCACGTAGCCAGCGACTCCGTGTTCCCATTCATGGGAATTATCGTTCAACGCTCACCGCCCCCCACAGGCCATTGATTGCCGCAGCGCGGTCTCGACGCGCCGCACTCTGTACCACCTTGTCGCTGTTCCAAACAGCACTCCACGTCACTTCGGCCTCATCGAATTGAGGCAGCCAATCGGCGCCACACTTGGCACATGACTGATACTCGACGTACAACTTTTTTTACGACGGAAGGCGAAGCACCCAATTCGCTGAGCCGAGCCACCATGTTCTTCTCCGCATGCCCCGCGCTATTAGAATTCACCACGAGGGTTTGAAGAAAACCGGCCTGATCTCTGTAAAGAGCAGCGGCATATGGGTTTGCGCTTTTCGCGCCGCCAAGAATTCGCGCCTCCAAAGTTGCCTGACTCAGCTCGGTGCTACCGTACGTTACCTGTTTACCGCAGTTGTGGACGAGGACTGGGGTGTTGGCTGTGAGGGCGTAGTAGGTGTGGTCGGTGTCTACGGTTAGGTTGTGGACGCGTAGGTAGGCCGTGTAAGGCTTGACCGCACAGGACCGTCTGGGGTGCGGTTTTGCCCGTGTCGGGGTCGGTGGCCAGGACATTGTCGCCGACTTTGAGCTTGTCGATCGGTTTGCGGGTGCCGTCGGCCATCAGGACGGCGGTGCCCGACACGAAGCTGCACATGGTGGAGCCTGCCGCCGCCGCCTTGGTGGCCGGTTTGGACGCGGTCTTGGGCTTGGTCAGCGACACCGGTTTGGCCTTGGCGACCGGGTTGCCCTTGCTCGGGGTACCACCTTTGCCGCCGCCGGATTTGATCTTGCTGGCAATGCGCGGGGCGACGTTGCGGATCACCGGGGTGGCGACCTTGGCGACCAGGCCCCGCGGCTCCGTGGGTGGCCACCCCTACCGCCGCGCCTACGGCGCCGGCTTTGAGGAAGCCCCCCGCGCTCCATGGGTCGCGTGGGGTGTTCTGGGCGTGGCTGACGATTCTGTAGACGGCTCCGGCTGCCGCAGCGCAGGCTGCGCCGCCGACTCCGGTCCAGGCGATGGTGGCTCGGTGCTTGCTGACGAAGTTGCCGGTCGCACTGGCCGCCTTCTTCAGACCTCCCTTGGCCTGGCACACCCAGTTGCAGGGCGGGGGTGCCGGCGGTGGTGCGGGGGGCGATCTCCTTGGCGTAGTGGTCGTAGGTGTGGTTCGCGGCGCCCGGTCGGTCAGTAGTTGCTGCCGGTTATGACGGCCGCCGGCCGTTCGGCGGGGAAGCGGTGGGTGAGGGCGGCAGCGATGGCTAGGGCGCCGGCTGGTTCGAGGAGTAGGCCGAGCATGTCTTGGGCTGCTCGGAGGCCTGCGCGGATCTGGTCCTCGTCGACGAGTACGACATCGTCGACGTAGGCGCGCATCCAAGCGACGGCTTCGGGCACGGGGACGCGGACGGCGACGCCGTCGGCGATGGTCCGAGCCTCAGGTGATGACACCGGGGTGCCGCGGCGCCAGCTCTCGGCCATCGCCGGAGCGCCCGCGGCGCACACGCCCACCACCTGGGTCGCCGGAGAGCGGGCCTTCATCCAGCAGCCGATGCCGCAGACCAGGGCGCCGTTGCCGACGGGCACCAGCACCAGGTCGGGATGTAGCGCGGCCAGTTCGATGGCGATGGTGCCGGCGCCCTCGCAGATGCGCGGCTCGCGGCCGTCCTCCACGAAGAGCCAGCCCTCGTCATTCGCGCTGTACGCCCGGGCCGCGTCCTTGGCGGCGTCGAAATCGTCGCCGGTCTGCACGATCTCGGCGCCGAGCGCGCGCATGGCAGCGACCTTGGTGGGGTTCGCGTTTCGCGCGCAGAACACCGTGACAGGAATCCCCCGTGCCCGTCCCGCGTAGGCGATGGCCTGGCCGAAGTTGCCCGCGGACGCGCACAGGACCCGCTGGCCTGCACTCAACCCGCGCATGAAGTAGTCCGCTCCGCGGCCCTTGAACGAGCGGATCGGGTTGAACGTCTCCAGCTTCACCGACAAGTCGGTGCCTACCTGGCGGGCGAGGGCCGGGTCCACGTACTGCGGCGTGTTCCGGAACACCGGCTCGATCAAGGCGGTGGCTTCCTCTATGCGCTGCACCTGCAGTGGTTCGGTCACCTGATTATCGTATACGATATGCGAATGGCAGTGAGAGCGACCGTCCAGTTGGGCGACCCGAGGCTGCGGACGTCCTGCACCGAGATTCGCGACCCGGGCGGAGCAACAACCGCGGAGCTGGCGACCGACCTCGCCGACACCCTTGCCGACTGGGTCGGCCGGACGGGATATGGGCGGGGCATCGCCGCCCCGCAGATCGGCGCACCGGTTCGGCTGGTCTATCTGCATCTGGACCGGCCGTGGGTGCTGGTCAACCCGGCCATCGTGGCCCGCTCCGAGACGACGTGGGAGCCGTGGGACGCGTGCCTCAGCTTCTCGCTGGAGTTCTTTTGCAGGGTCCGCAGGTCCACGTGGGTGGACGTCACGTACCAGTCGCTCAACGGTGAACGGCACGATCTGCGCGCGGACGGGGAGCTGGGCGAATTGCTGCAGCACGAGATCGACCATCTCGATGGGGTGGTCGCCGTCGACCGGATGACCTCGGTCGACACCCTGTGCATGCGCTCCGAGTTCGAGCGCCGGCACCGCGCCGAGAGCCCGTACCGCCGATGACCTCCCAGCAGCCGATCACCCGGGCCGAGCCGCTGCGCGAGGCCGTCTATCTGCGCATCGTCGAGCTGATCTCTTCCGGTGCGTACGCGCCGGGCGCGCCGCTGACCGAGGCCGGCCTCAGCCGGGCACTGCAGGTGTCGCGGACGCCGGTCCGCGAAGCATTGCTGCGGCTACAGGCCGAAGGGGTGCTCACGTCCACACTCGCCCGCGGGTTCACCGTCCGGACGCTTGCGGCCCGCGACGCGGCGGAGCTCTACCCCGTACTCGCCGCCCTGGAGGGATTGGCGGTCCGGTCGGTCACCTCGCTGGACGAGACCGCGCTCGGCACCCTGCGCCGCATCTTGGACGAGCTCGCACACTGCACGGATCCCGTACAGCGCTGGCGGCTCGACACCGCGTGGCACACGACGCTCACGGCCGCGGCGGGCAACCGGCACCTGCAGGCGATGATCGGCCAGTTGCGCACCAACCTCTCCCGCTATGAGCTCGCCTACATGCGCGAAGTCTGGCGACGCGACGCCGCCGACCGGCAGCACGCGGAGATCCTGGCCGCGCTCACCGCCGGCGACCGCGACCATGCGGCCGTTCTCGTCGAGCGCCACTGGCACGACGGCATGAAGCTGGTCATGGAGTGGCTGGCCGACCGGCAGGACGGCCCGAACGATCGGACGGACGGGACCGCGTAGCACCGCTCACTATCGGGACGGACGGTGCCGCCGCCGTAGTCGAGCCCCCGGTTCCTCGTCAACGAGATCGGGCGGGGGCTGGATGGGTGGCTTGTTCGTCTTGGGGCGCGGCTTCTTGAGCGGTGTTAGAGGGGGCGCCAGCGGGTGGTTTCGGTGGGGGTGTGGTGGCGGACGCGCAGGACCTCGCGGAACATCCGCTGGCGGCGCTGGAGGCCGTGGACGAGCATGATCTGGTGAGCGGCGACCTCGTCCGCGATGTTCAGCAGGCCGCTGCGGTCGGCGTGCGCGGACAGGCCCATGGTGGCCACGCGCGCGCGTACCGGGACGGTCACCTCCCGGCCGTGAGCCGGCAGCGTGAAGCCGCCGCCCTGCTCCGACAGCTTCCGCAACCGTGATCCGGGCGACTCCTCGTCCTGGTAGCCGGAGATGAAGAGGGCGCTGCCCGGTTCGGGGAGGATTCGTGCCGCCCACTGCACGGCCGGGCCCGCGGTCAGCATGCCGGAGGTCGTGATGACGACCCCGTTCCGGAACGTGTCGAAGTCGGCGGGGCGGTCGGCGATGGCGACGGCGCCGCCGAAGATCGTCAGAGGGCGGGCGGAGCCGGCGGTCGCCGTCTCGAACGCCGTGCTCAGATCGACGGCCATTCCGTCGATGCGGACCGGGACCTCCGGCAGGTGGCGCCGCATGAGGAGGGCGATCTCCTGGGCCCGGCCGAGGGCGAACGCGGGGACGAGCACCCGCCCGCCGCCCTGGTGGATCTCCCGGACCTCGCGGACGAAGTCGCCCACCCGCAGGTCCCGGTCGTCGCGCTCGACGCCGCAGCAGGTGGTCTCCATGACCAGCAGATCGGCGTCCCGCGCCGACTCCGGTAGCGCGTAGCCGTCAACGCTCTCCTGCCGGAATCCGGAGATGTCGCCGGTGACGACGACGCGGCGGTCGCCCGCGCGGAGCACCACCCCAGCCGCGCCCAGAATGTGGCCCGCCGGGAACAACTCGACCGTCAGCTCGCCGACACGGCGCGTTACCCCGAACGAGACCTCCTCGCAGCGGCGGGCCGCCGCGTCCGCCTCGGCCGGGCCGTACAGCGCGGCGGCGTCGGTGCCCCACCGGGTGAGCCGACTACTCCTGGCCGAGAGTGGCCATCACGCACGGAGAGTGACCTTCCAGGCCGAACCCGGACGGAGCAACGCCACCGAAGACCAGCCGCCACCCCACAACTCGTTGACTTGCGGCGTGTTGCCCTTATGGAGCGCTCCATAAGGGCAACACGCCGCAAGTCAACGCAGCCGGTGGACCTTGGTCGGTACCGCACCAGGGCGCGGATTGGGGCGACGCCTAGCGGATTCGGCGCTGTAACGGCTGAAGGAAGCGAGCCTTGTGCGCCAGCGGGGACGGCAGACCGCCTACTGGTACTTCGTGCGATGGCAGGAGCAGCGGGTCACGCTGCGGATGCTGGACGCGCTGCGGTGGCAGGTCCGCCAGGTCCAGGGCCGCGACGCCGAGCCCAGCGCGGGCATCCTCGACTCCCAGGGCGTCCAGGGCAGGGATTATGGAAGTGGTTCGTAGATGGAGTTGACGGCGGGTTGGCCGGTGTAGTTGGGGCCGGCTTGGTCGTCGGCTCCCATGTAGCGGTACGGGAATCGGGGTTGGGCGCTTCCGCGGCGGGAGATGCGGCGGCGGGTGGAGTCGTAGGTGAACCCTCGGGCACGAAGCTGGGCGGTGAGGCGACGGCCGATGGGTACGGCGTCCGCTCGGCGGACCGAGCCGGGGTCGAAGTTGGCGATGAAGAGCCCGTCGGTGGTGAGCCAGGAGGCGATGCGGCTCAGGGCACCGAGTTTGTCGCCCACGTAGTGCAGCCCATGCACGCAGGTGATCAGGTCGAAGCGGCTGTCAGGCGTCCACTGGTTCACCGAGCCGCTGATCAGGCGGAGAGATGGGGAATGGCTGTCTCGGACGAAGTGGTCTACGAGGTCCAGCCCGGTGATCTCCACCTGCCCGGTCAGGCCGCGGTCGGTGAGGAGCCCGGCTGCTTCGGCCGGCGCGCGTCCGCTTCCGCAGCACACGTCCAGCCAGCGTACGGGCGTTGCCCTGCCGGCGCGGGCGGTCAACTCGGCCATGACGTCCATGCCGAGTTCCCGACCGTAGCCGTTGGAGCCGCTGAGGGACCGTTCGCGGTTCATCATGCAATTCGCCACGACCGACGAGCGCACCAGCGCGTTCTCATCGAGCAATCGCGTCACTCCGGCATTGTGGCCCATCAGTGAGCTGGTTCCAGCGTCATCGGGGTTTGGCGATGGAGGGCGAGGGGGCCTGGAGGATGGCGGTCATGGGGCTGGGTGTCCTGCCTGTGCCGGTGGTCGCTTTCCACGTAAGAGATCGGTAAGGGGATCGGCAGGTCCATCGGCCCTGGTCAGGCGTTAGGTTGATCTTGCCGCGCGGATCTTTCCCTCCACCGAAATCCTGCAAGGAATTCCCATGCGTAAAGCCATGCGTATCGCCGTGACCACCATGCTGCCACTGGGGCTTTGCGCCGCCTTGCCGGCGGCCGCCGCGCACGCCGGCCCGGCCGAATGCGGCCGGGTCACCGGGAGCTGGGAGCCCGTCACCGTGAACGGGCTCAACCAGGCCAACGGCATCAACGAGACGGGTCAGATCGCGGGTGCCAAGCTCACCAACCCGGGGCAGGTGCCGCCGCGCAACGTCGCCGCCGTCTGGCGGGACGGGCAGGTCACCGAGCTGGGCTACCTCTTCGGGGCCCAGCTCCGCGGCCCCAACAGCGTTGCCACCGGCATCGACGACAAGGGGAACGCCTCCGGCTTCAGCACGCACCTGGACGGCAAGCGGCACGCCTTCATGTGGAACGGCTGGCTGCTACGCGACCTCGGCACGTGGGGCCAGCGGTCGGAGGGCCACGCCATCGGCAACGGGCGCGTCGGCGGGTACGTCGCCCCCGACGAGACGTCCGGCGACGACCTGAAGGTGCGGCGGCCGGTGTACTGGGAGGGCACCGAGTCGCACATCCCGGGCGCTTCGGGTGCGGAGATCGTGGACGTGAACGAGACCGGCGGGCTCGCGGGCAACGAGAACCTGTCGTTCGACACCGATCTCGGCGCGCCCGGCTCCTCGCGTGCCGTCCGCGCGTTCGCGCGCCTGGGCGCCGACTTCCGCGTGCTCGGAACACTCGGTGGCAACTGGTCCTACGCCGAGGGCATCAACGACCGCGGCCAGGTGGTCGGGCAGTCCTCGACCGGTCCGGACGGCGTCGGGCAGGACGGTTTCATCTGGGACGCCGCGGACGGCATGCGGCGGCTGCCCGACCACGACACCGGCAACGCGGCCAAGCCGGTCGCCATCAACAATGCCGGCGAGATCGTCGGCACCTACCGGTGCGACTTGGGCGAGGGCGCGGCCGTCTGGACCTCTCCGAAGGACGACCCGTACCTGCTGCCGCTCCCCGCGGGCGCCACGAGGGCGTCCGCTACGGACATCAACGACCGAGGCGAGATCGTCGGCACGGCCGCCTACCCGGGCGGCGTGACCCAGGCCGTCGCCTGGCGCAAGAAGAACTGACCCCGCGCATGCCCCCTGGGGACGCCCGCCGCCTACGAATCGGCGGGCGTCTCCGCGTCCGGAGACGGACGGTCAACAGGGCGCAGCTTTGACGGAGCTCCACCTGCGGCTATTCCTTGACCGCTTGCAACGTGTAGCTGGCGGCCAGGCGTTCGGGATGGTGAGTTAGGCGCCATTCGCCGGTCTCGTCCCTGGTCATGTGGCCGGGAATGGCCTGCCAGGGGACGCTGTCGTGCTCGGTGAGGCCGGTCAGTCGCATTCCGGCCGCGAGCAGCGCGGTTATGGTCTCGCCCAGGCCGTGGCTCCATGTGTGGGTGAGCGCGTGCGTGAAAGTGGTGTCGGTCTGCACGTAGGTACCGGCTTGTTCGAAGATCACCGGGTCGGCGGTCTCGAAGTAGGGGTAATGCAGGACGGGCGGGTCGGCGGTCTCGTCCAGTGCGTGCAGCATGGGGTGGCCCTCGCGGATGAACAGGCGGCCGCCCGGTCGCAGCAGGTCGGCGACGACGCGGGCCCACCGCGCCACGTCCGGCAGCCAGACCAGGGCGCCGATTCCGGTGTAGACCAGATCGAAGCTCTCCCGGCCGAAGACCTCGACGGCGTCGTAGACCTCGGCGTGGCGGAAGTCGATGGTGCTGTTCGTGCCGGCGGCCAGTCGTCGTGCCTGTTCCAGTGCGGCTTCGGAGAAGTCCAGCCCGCTCATCGTGGCGCCTAGTCGCGCAAGGGACACGGTGTCGGTGCCGATGTGGCATTGCAGGTGGACGGCACGCAGCCCGGTCAGGTCACCGAGGCGAGGGCGGTCGAACCGGACGACGCCGCTGAGGTGCTCGGGGTCGTTGATGAACTGGTCGAACTCGTAGTCGGGGGAATCCGCATGCGCGGGTGCTCGCTCGTCCCAGTTGGCCCTGTTGATGGCCACGTAGTCGTTCACGGCAGCACTGTGTCAGCGCGCCCCGCCCTCACCAAACGAATATCCGCCTGGCCGGCCGCAGCGGTTCGGTCCGGGTTGCTCGGGCTGCTTGTGCGCCCATGATTCGACCGGGATGCGACCGGGGGCAGGCCGGGTGGGGCTGGTTCTGTGGGAACGGACGATGCGTGCGATCCGAGAGGGGGCATCGGTGGCCCTGCCGCACCCGGCGACGGTCGAACTGCGCCACCAGGGCTGGACGCTTCTGCGCGACCAGCCGTTCCTCCGCGCCGACGCCACCGCGGACCCGCACCGCTGCCTCGGCCTCGCCGCGGGGTGGGGGCGTCCGTCCGCGCGGGACGGGGGGCGCGCGGCGTGGCCGGTGCGGGCGACGCGGGCGGGCGGAACGGTCTCGCAGACGAGCGGCGCGGCTCCGCTGCACACCGATGCGGCCTACCGGGAGCGGCCGGAGGCGGGGATGTGCCTGTTCTCCGTGCGGCCGGCGCGAGACGGCGGCCG
Source organism: Actinomadura sp. GC306 (assembly GCF_004348665.1). Taxonomy (GTDB): domain Bacteria; phylum Actinomycetota; class Actinomycetes; order Streptosporangiales; family Streptosporangiaceae; genus Spirillospora. The sequence continues at coordinate 11,515 of NZ_SMKM01000015.1, forward strand.
CACCCTGCTGCTGGACGCGGACACGGCGCTGGCGGACTTGCCGGACCGGATGCTGAACCGGTTGCGCCGCGCGGACTGGTCGTGGCGGACGCCGGAACCGTTCGTGCCGGAGGCGCCGTTCCGGGCGGCGGTGGTGACGCTGCCGCCGTCCGGAGCGGCGGCACTGCGGTGGCGTCCGGACCTGCTGATGTGCGGCGATGCCGAGCAGCGGGCCGCGGCGGAGGAGTTCGCGCGGCACCTGGCCCGGCTGCCCGCCGTCGAGCTGGCACTGCGGCCCGGTGACGCGCTCATTCTGGACAACCGGCGCATCCTGCATGGTCGTACGGCGTTCGGTGATCCGGCGCGGATGCTGGTGCGGGTGCGGTTGTGGACGCTGCCGTGAGCGTCGCGACGGCTCCGGTCTCCTCGCCCGCGGCGGTCCGGTGGGCGCACGCGGCGGTGGCGGCGGCGCTCGGGGTCCCCGCGACGGGGAGCGAGCAGTCCGTGTGGGCGGTGCGGGGGCTCGCCGAGACGGCTCTGGGCTGCCTGCTGCTGAGGGTTCCGGAGGCGCTGTGGATCGTGGACGACGCCGTCCGGGACGCGCGGTTCGGTCCGGCCGGGGCGGCGGCGGCACGGCTGCGGCGGGTGCGGGCGCTGGCGGGGCCGGTGCCGCCGTTCTACCCGGAGGAGTCCGAGCCGGCCGTGCCGGTGCGGGCGGTGGACGCGGATGTCGCGGCGGCCGCGGCGGCGCTGCGCCGTTACTGCGCGGCGCTTGGCGACCTGCCGGGGGTGCGGCATGACGCGGACGAGTTGTGGGGCGGCGGCCCGGCGCCGTCAGCGCACGCTCTGCTGGCTCGCGGGGCCGTGTTGCGGCCGTCGGCGTACGACCATGCGGGCGTTCGGACGTCGCCCGCGTTCCCGCCGGGGACGGCGTGGCGGACGTGGTTCCGGCTGCCGCACGGTCCCGTGCTGGTGGAGCGGCCGCCGGTGGCTCCCGCACCGGCCAGGGCGGTGTGGCGGGCCGTGCACGACGGCGCCCATCTCGATCATCTCGCCGCGCTGCCGCCGGCCGCACCCGCGGTCGCGGAGTACGGTGCCGGGCTGCTGACCGCCGAGGCGTACGCGATGGCGGTGGAGATCGTCGCGGCGGCCGAGGCGTGGTGGACCGGGCGGGCCGGCCTCGTCCGCGAGCTTTGCAAGGGCATCGCGGAGCGTGCCGGGCGGCCGTCCGGCGACGGCGGGTTCGGGGCGCTGCCGTCGCTGGCCTCCGCCTACGTCCTCGGGCCGCTCCGCCTGCTGGGCGGGGCGGACCGGACGCTTCCCGGACGGCTGGGCCCGGACCTGCGGACGCGGTGGCGCCGCGTCGCCGCGCTCGTCCCGTCGGCGGCCGAACTGGACCGGCGGATGGGTGCGCTGTGCTGACCGCGGTGCCGGTTCCCGGGCCGGCGGGGTCACTACGGGTTCCGGGGCGGTCTGACGTGGATGCGGAACGGGGCGAGCAGTGCGTTGAGGTGGGCCGCGCCGGCGGCGTCGTCGAGCGGCAGCGGCTGCTCGTCTCCCGGCTTCAGCAGCCCGGGCGGTGTCCGGTCCCCGAACAGGACGGCCGCGGGGTTGCCCAGGTCGCGGCGCGACGGCCAGATCAAGCCCTGCCCCCAGTCGGCCCGGTCGCGCAGCCAGTGCCCCCACCGGCGGGTCCGCGGATACTCGGGCGGGTCGGCGGTGACCAGCCACTCGTCCTGGCAGGCGGCGGCGAGCTCGGCGCTGTCGCGCAGGGAGATCAGGTCGAGGTCCGCCGTGGTGCGCACCGACGACAGGACGAGGCCGGTGAGCGCGGCGCGGCGCAGGTGCCGGACGCCCCGCTCGTTGAACGGGACGGACCGCACCAGCGACTCCAGCAGCGCGGTCTCGGGCCGGAACCCCGCGTACAGGAAGGGGTACGGGTCGTCCCGCGTCGCGTCGAACCGGCCGCCGCCGAACTGCCCGTCGGCGGGCACCGGGTTGAAGGTCTCGGCGGAGCGGGTACCGCGGTGGACGCGCCACAGGACGGTCCCGGCGGGCAGTGCGGCGCGCGCCGGATCGACCTGCGCCGTGGCCGGGGGCGGCGTGGGCGGCATCGTCACACCACCGCCAGTTCGGCGCGGGCGGCGGCGAGCAGGTCCGCGTCGGGGACGTCGCCGAGCAGTTCGGCGGGCACGCCGCCGTCGAGCCAGGCGTTGCCGCACAGCCACCAGTCCGCGACGCCCCACGGGTCCCCGGCCGCGTCGAGCAGCCGGTTGATCTCCAGCACGACCGGGACGGGGTTCCCCGCGGCGTCGAACTGGAAGGCGGGGGCGCCGTCCGCGCCGTCCCGGGACCGGAGCCGGACGAGGGCGTCGCGGTCCGCCGGCGGGACGCGGACGTCCGCCCAGGCCACCATCGGCGCGGCGAGCAGCCGGGCGTCGGCGGCGCGGACGTCGAGCGCGGCGCGCGCGGCGATCCGCAGGCTCGCCAGCGCGGTGTCGGACCGGCCGCCGGACGTGCCGAACCGGAAGCCTTCGAGGAGTTCCCGGCGGGCGGGGTGGTCGGCGGGCAGGCCGGTCAGCAGGGTCCGGACGAGTTGCGCGACGGTGGCGGCGTCCGCGTCGGGCTCCGCGGCCGCGAGGGCTTCCAAGGTGGGCTCGGGCAGTGCGTCCACCGTGTCCGGCCAGGTCTCGGCCAGCGTGGCGAGCGCGTCGGACAGAGACAAGGAACTCCTCCAGCGTCGGGGGCGGTGTCCGGAGCCATCGTGGCTTCCACGGGAACTTGTACCGACTCTTCTTTTTATCTCCTATAAAGCTGTACCTTCGATAACGATCGGGGGAGGGGATGGGGTTCCTCTCCACGGAAGCACGCCTGGGGGCGCCGCGTGAGCGGTTCTGGTGGATACGAGTACTCCTACGCCGACCAGGAGCGGTCACGCCGCGCGGCGTTGCGCGGCGAGCTGGCGGCTTTGGACGCGCGCTGCACGGCGGTCCGGGCGGTGCTGCGGCGGCTCGGCGCGGGACGTGAGGCCCCGCGAGAGGTCGGCGCGCCCTCGGCGGACGCCGGTTCCGGCGAGCTGCAGGCGCTGGTCGACCGGGCCCGCGCGCTCGTGGAGGAGGCGGAGCGGAAGGCGATCGAGCTGCAGACCGACAGGTTGCTGTCCCGGGTCGCGTCCCGCGGCGACGAACGGCGCACGCGCCGCCGCGCCCCCGGCCGGGCGGCGGGCGGAACGGCCGATCGGGCGGGTGCCATGTTCGTCGACGCCGACCCGGACCACGCCCGCCGGAGCGCGCTCGAACGGGCCGAGCAGGTCCTCGCGCGGGAGGGCGGGCGCTGCGACCCCGAGCACCTGGATCGCATCGACGAGGTCCTGGCGGAGATCCGCGCCGCCCGCACCGCCGAGGCGGCGCGGCTGGGGCTCGCCCGCCTGGAGTCCGAGGTCATCGCGTCCGTCAAGGCCCGCGCGGACCGGGCGGAGGCCGCCGTCACCCACGCGAGGCTGTCCGCACGCACCGACGACCTGCCGGCGGAGCAGCGCCGGGTGCTGCGGGCGCAGTTGGACGCCGCCCACCGATCCGGGGACCGGGCGGCGGTCGCCGCGGTCGGCGCGCGCATCGAAGAGGCGGTGGCGGCCCACGAGGCGGAGCAGGTTCCGCAGCGGGTCGCGGCGGCCGCCACCGCGGCGCTGAAGGCGATCGGCTGCGACGTCGGCGACGAGTTCACCGCGGTCCTGGCGCACGACGGCCAGGCCGTCGCCGCGCTCGGCACCGCGTGGTCCGAGGCGTACGGCACCGACCGGTACTGGTTGCTGGTCCGCCACGACCAGAAGAGCCGGCGGATCTCCACCGCCGTCGTCCGCAACCCCGACGCGCCCGCCGACGCCGCCGCGGACGTCGAGGCGCAGCGGATGTTCTGCGCACGCAGGGACGAGGTGCGCGCCGGGCTGGGTGCGGCGGACGTGACCGTCCAAGGGGAGGCATGGATCGCCCCGGGGCAGCCGGTGCCCAACGCACCGACCGGCCCGGTGAGGCGCGCGAAGCCCGCCTCCGGCAAGCAGACCGAGAGGAGACGACGGACGAACACCGTTGCGGAACCGCGGGCTCGGGAGCGGGAGCTGCCGTCGTGACCGCCGCCGTACCCGCCTGGGTGCGGGAACTGGAGATGGCCGTCCCCGTCTACCCGCAGGTGCTCCTCACGGGCAATGTCCGGGACCGGTACATGCTTCCCGGCCGGGACGGCCGGCCGCAGCCCCACAACCTCCTCCAGGTCGTGCGGCACACATGCCAGGCGCAGGGGTTCGGTGCGTTCCTCTGGCACGACATGGTGCGGCAACGCATCCTCAGCGAGCAGTTCGACGCGTCGGTGCGCCTGCCGGAAGTACTGAACTTCCCGGACGCCAGGCCCGGGGACGCCCCGCCCGGGGGCGGCGACGAGCCCGCCGACCCCATGAACCAGCTGCAGCGGTTGCGCGACATCCTGGTCGCGCTGGTCCTGAACCGCGGCCCGGCGATCGGGGCGCTGTTCCCGTACGCCCCCGCCGTCGGCGGGGGCGACCCGAACGACCCCGAGGCCCGGACCCTGCTGTGGCTGGTCGAGGCGCTCGCGCACGTCGCCGCCCCGGTCCCGCCCAGCGCCAGCAAGGCGGCCGTCACGCCGCACAACACCATCTTCTGGGTGGCGGAGCGGCCCGAGCAGCTCCCCCGCGGATTCCCGGTGGACAACCGGCGGCTGCGGGTCATCTCCGTTCCCGAGCCGTCCCGCGACGAGCGCCGGGCCCTCGCCCGGCGCATCGTGCGGAACCTCTCCGGGGTGGAGCCGGAGGACCAGGGCGGCACGCTGCTGGAGGCCGTCGACACCCTCACGTCCGCCACCCACGGGATGCGCAACGTGGAGGCCCTCGCGATCGAGCGGCTCGCCCGGTTGCGCGGGCTGCCGGCGGAGCGGCTGGACGACGCGGCCCGCCTCTACCGCGTCGGGGTGGTCGACAACCCGTGGGCGTCCGCGGCGCTGCGCGAGAAGATCATCGGCTCGGCGGACCGGCCCGGCGGCGAGGCGTACCTGAACAGCCGGGTCATCGGCCAGCCCGACGCGGTGCGGCAGGCCGTCCAGGTGATCACCCGGTCGGCGACCGGGCTGACCGGCGCGCAGACCGGCAGCTCCCCGAACCGGCCGCGCGGCGTCCTGTTCCTGTCCGGCCCCACGGGGGTCGGCAAGACCGAGCTCGCCAAGGGCATCGCCCAGCTCATCATCGGCGACGACGCCGAGCCGATCCGGTTCGACATGAGCGAGTTCGCGGGCGAGCACGCGCGGGACCGCCTCATCGGCGCGCCGCCCGGCTATGTAGGGCACGACACGGGCGGCGAGCTGACCAACGCCGTCCGGGCGAACCCGATGTCCGTGCTGCTGTTCGACGAGATCGACAAGGCGCATCCGCGGCTGTTCGACCTCTTCCTCCAGATCCTGGAGGACGGCCGGCTCACCGACGGGCGCGGCGCGACCGTCTTCTTCACCGAGACCGTCCTGATCTTCACGTCCAACCTCGGGATCCGGGGCAAGGGCCCCTCGGGTGAGATCGTCGAGCTGTCGCCCCAAACCGACCGGGCTGCGGTCCAGAAGACGCTGCGGGCCGCGTTCAACGAGTTCTTCGACAAGCAGATCGGGCGGCCGGAACTGCGCAACCGCTTCGGCGGCAACTTCATCGCGATGAACTTCATCCAGCCCGAGCACGTCCCGGGAATCCTGGACCGCGCGCTCGGCTCGGTCATCGAGCGGGTCCGGCGCGTCCACGACGCCGAACTGGAGGTCGGTGACGACGCCTACGAGACGCTGCGCGGCCATGCGGTCGGCCAGCTCGACCACGGGGGGCGCGGCGTCCTCAATCTCGTCGAGTCCGCGCTGGTCAACCCGCTGTCGGTGAAGTTGTTCGAGGTCCCCGCCACGCCGGGCGAGACGATCACCGTGGTGAAGATCGACCAGGACGGCGAGCACTGGAAGCTGGGGGTCGACCGATGCCCCGGGTGAACCGGTACGGGTTCCCGGTCACCGCGCTCGGGCCGGGACGGCGGCTCGCCGTCTGGTTCCAGGGCTGCGCGCTGGCCTGCCGGGGCTGCCTCGCCCGCGACACCTGGGACCCCGGCGGCGGCGCCGAGATCACCGTCGCGGAGCTGACCCGGGTGTGGGCGGACGCGCTGCGCGACGGTGCCGACGGGCTCACCGTCTCCGGGGGCGAGCCGCTCGCGCAGCCGGACGGCCTGCGCGACTTCCTCGCGGCGGTGGCGGAACTCCGGGACGACCTCGCCCCGGCCGCCGATCTGCTCGTCTACACCGGATACGAACCGTCCGAGATCAGCGACGGCACCGCGCTGGCGCACGCCGACGCGGTGATCACCGGCCGGTACGACGTCACCCGGCCGACCCGGCTGATCTGGCGCGGTTCGGCCAACCAGGTCCTCACGCCCCGTACCCCGCTCGGCCGTGACCGGTACGGCCCGTATCTGGACCACGAGCCCGATCGGGCGCCCATGCAGGTCGCGGTGGACGACCGCGACGTGTGGTTCGCCGGCGTCCCCCGGCGCGGGGACCTGAACAGGCTCCGCCGGGAGCTCGCCGCCCGCGGGATCACGTTCAAGGAGGTCTCATGGCGGGGCTGACCTACCGCTGTCCGGAGGATCCGGAGAACTGCCCGGCCGGGGACGAGCCGGGGTCCTGCGAGGAGCACTTCGCCCCCTGGGAGCACATGCCCGAGTACGCCGGACCCGCCGTCCCGGAACCGGAGGACCCCGGCGTCCCGGACGCGGACCCGGCCGGCTCCGGGACGCCGGCGACCGGGGTCGCGCTCCTGTTCGAGGACACGATCCTGCCGGTGCCGCCCGAGGGCATGCGGATCGGGCGGACCTGCCCGCCCTGGAAGACCGTGCCGGGCTTCGCCGATCTCCACCAGGTCTCGCGCGAGCACGCGGAGCTGTACTGGCGGGACGGCACCCTCATGATCAACGACCTCGGTTCCACCAACGGCACCCACGTGGCCGGCGTCGAGATCGGCGAGCCGGCCCCGATCCCTCCCGGCACGCTTCTGCGGCTCGGGAACGACGTCCACCTGACGGTGGCGGAACTCGACGAATTCGGCTTTCCGAGGACGTGAGATGACCACGATCCCCCAATCCGGTCCCGACTCCGGCGACCGCCCGTACGACCACGAGGGAATCGACGCCGTCGAGAGCCCTCCGGCGCCGGAGACGATCGTCCAGCGGCCGCCGGCCCTGCCGTCCGAACCCGAAGCGCCGCCCACCATCAGCCAGCGGCCCGTGCAGGGCACGGACTCCTCCGCGTCCGCCTCCCGGTCCGCGCCGTTCCCGGACGGGCTGCGCGGCGAGTACGAGCCGGTGGAGGTGGTCGGGGACGGTTTCGAGAGCATCGTGTGGCACGCCAGGCGGCGCGCTGACGGCACGTCCGTCGCGGTCAAGGTCTACTGGATCGGCAAGTCGATCGACCACCGGGTCCTGGACGTGCTGCGGCGGCCGGAGTTCCGCAGGTACGCCCCGCGGATCGACGCGGTCGGCCGGGAGACGACCGAGCGGGGCGTCCACGAGTGGATCGTCATGGAGTACCTCCCGACCTCTCTGGCGCACGTCATCCGGGACGAACGCGCCGAGCCGGCCGGGCTGCCCCTCGACCGCGCACGAGCGCTCCTCAGCGAGATCGCCGAGCTGCTCGACTTCTGGTACGAGAAGGGCGGCCTCATCCCGACCGACGTCAAGCCGGACAACTTCGCGCTGCGCCGGGGGGCCGGCGGCGCGCCGGACGAACTCGTCCTGTGCGACTTCGGCGGCACCGCCCGCGACACCGCCACGGCGGCGATCGCGGCGAACGGCGAGATCCTGGCGGCGCGCGCCTACCTCGCCCCCGAGGCCCTCGCCGGGACGTTCCACCCGGCTTCGCCGTTCTGGTCGCTCGGGCACATCGGGTACGAGATGGTCACCGGGTCGCCGTACTTCCGCGTCGACGAGCAGAAGCGGACCGTACTGCAGTCCCTCGCCACCGCCGAACCCGACCTCTCCGCCGTCCCCGACGACACGTGGCGGCTGCTGCTGGCCGGGCTGTTCACCCGCCACCCGGACGACAGGTGGCGGGCCACCGAGGTCCGGCGGTGGCTCGCGGGGGACCGCCCTGACGTGATTCGCCCGGCCGCGCCGGGGAAGCGGGCACCGACGCCGATGCAGTTCCACACCACGACCCACCGCTCCCCCGGCACGCTCGCGGAGGCGCTGCTCGAAAAATCGGCGGAGGGCGCGCAGTGGATGCAGAGCGAGGGCGGCCGCCTCGCCGACTGGCTGGAGAAGCACGACCTCGCCGGTGACTTCGACGTCGAGCTGCTGCGCCGGGACCGCACCGGCCTCGGCCCGGAGCTGGTCCTCCAGTTCGGCGCCGTGCACGCCCCGGACGCCCGTCCCGCGTGTTACGGGCATCCGGTCGACGTCGACGGGCTCAGTCGGCTCTGCGACGACGCCGACGCCGGTCCCCGGGTGCTGGCACTGCTGCTCGGCAGCCAGGGGAAGGCCCTGTTACCGCACGCGGCGCGGTTCCGCTGCGCGCACCGCCGGTGCTGCCCGCATCCCGACCCGGCCGAGGGCGAGCGGGGATGCGGCTGCCAGTGCATGCGGCTGCTGGACGTCGCGGACGCCGCACCGGGCATCATCACCGAGGCACGGAAGATCGTCGCCGAGACCGCGCGGAGCCAGAACCCGCTCATCGGAAGCGGAGCGCGCGTGGAGGCCGCCGAGCGGACCCTCTACGGCACCACCGTGGGCCTGACACTGGGACTGCTGTCCGCCCGGGACGTCCTCGGAGACACCCTCTGGCTCCGGGCCAAGGCCGCTGGCCCCCGCGGGCTTCCGGGCCCTCAGCAGTGGGCCGAGCTGTCCGCGCGGGCGGCCCGCGCCGGACAGTCCGTGAACGACCGGGCGGCGATCACGGCCGTCGCCGTGCTCGGCCCCACGATGACGCTGACGACGGGGCCGAACGGGGCCGACCGGCTCCGCAAGGTCGGCCCGTACCGGTTGCGCGCCGCACTCGTCACACTCCTGGTCCTGCTGATGGCGGCCTGGTCCGGGGCGGTGTTCGTGCGCCTGGTCACGGGAAAGATCAACCCGTTCCCCACCGAGTTGGCGGCCGACACGTCCGAGCAGCTGGGAACCGCCGCGCTGACGCGGGTGACGACGCTGCTGCCAGTCCTCCTGCTCGCCGCGATCCTGGCCGGCATGCTGCCCCGCCGCGCGGCGAGCGCAGTGTTCACGTTCACGGGCCTGGCGTTCCTGCTCGGCTGGCTGCTCGATCCCCTCCCCATGCTCGACGAACGCACATGGGCGCCGGACGCGCTGGCCCACGTGATGGGCAACTGGACCGGCCTGGCCGGGTGCCTGATCGCGCCGGTCGCCGCACTCTTCCTGGCCACGGTCGCCGCCTCGATGCTGGCCGGCGAGAAGGCCGGCCTCGGCGACCGGCCGAGCGCCGCACGGGAGAGGCTGCGCGCACAGGTGCGCAGCCGGGGCGGCGTCGTCGTGATGCTGATCGCGCTGAACATGCTGCTGTGGTCGACAGTGGTGCTCGGCGACGTGTTCGCGGCGGGCTTCCCGTTCTCCGGCAACGCCGGCGACCCGGTCGACAGCTCCGCCGTCGGCCGCTACGCCGCGCGGTCCGCGATCGCCTACCTCCCGTACCTGGCACTGGGGGCGCTGGTCGTCGGGCTGTTGCTGCGCCGACGCCGCGACGCGACCGGGCCGATCCAGATCGCCGTCGCGATCACCGTCCTCGTGGGACTGAGCGCGCTGTGGGTCCCCGCCGAAATCCGGGAGCACGTGCCCGACCTGGAAAGCCCCACGCTTTCCGATCTCGCGGCGGGGCTCGGCGACCTCGGCGATGCCACCTGGTGGTGGGCAGTCGTGCTCGTCCCCGCCGTCCACACCGTCCTCGCCGTGATTCGGAGGAATGACTGATGGCCGAGTTCCGATCGGGTGACGCGAGGGCGGTGCCGGGCGGCGGGCACTGGCGGGGCCGCTGGTGGGAGTGCCGGAACTGCGGGCCGGTCGAGCGCGCGATCTCCGACCTGCCGCAGGGCGACGGCGTCTGCCCGAACTGCCCGGACGTGCCGCTCGAACTGGGCCGAGCACAAGATCCGCCGCAGTGAACAAGCTGCTGGAGACGCTGGCGATCCCGTGGACGCGGCGGTGGAGCGGGCAGGTCGCGGCCTCCGCGGTCGTGTTCTGGACGCTCGGCGCCTACCTGGTTCTCGTCACCGGCCCGGACCGGTCACGCGGCTGCCCGGCGCGCAACGACGGCCTGCTGGTTGTGTGGTGCCGCGCCGAACGGTACGGCACGACGGGCCTGGTCCTGACGGGGCTGCTCGCCACGGCGGCGGTCCTGGGATCGGCACTGGTGGTCGCGGCGTCCGCGCCCCGCGTCCTGGAGCTGTTCACCAGCGACCATCGCGGCGGCCCGGTCTCGCGGTGGCTGCTGCACCGCGCACTGGCCCGCCGGCGCCGGATCTCGCGCGTCACCCCGCCCGCGGTCGCGCGGCAGCCCCCGACGCCCACTCCGGACCCGGGCCTACTGGAGCGGCTGCCGGTGGTCGGTAAGCGGCTGGCCCGCCGGCGGCGGCTGGTGCGGGCGGAGCGGCGGCGCAGCCGGGAGGTCCAAGAGGAACGCCGTTCCAGCGCGGCCAGTGCCGAACTCCGCCGCTACCCGCGCGCCGACGCGCTGCTCGCCCCCACGCGGGTCGGCTGCCTCCTCGCCGCGCTGACCGAACGGGTCGAGCACCGGCACGGACTCGACCTCCCGCTGTGCTGGGAGTTGTTCCTGGCCGTGCTGCCCGCCGAACCCCGCCGCCGCCTGGAGGACGAGGCGCGGCGGGTCACCGTACGTGTGCAGATCCTTGTCTGGACGTCCGCCGCGCTGCTGTGGACGCCGCTGTTCCCCGGTGGCTGGCGGGCGGTGTGGGTGCTCGCCGTGCTGCTCTTCGTCCGGATCGCGCATTCGGGGCTGCGGGACGCCGTCGAGGTGTACTGCGATCTGGTGGAGGTGTCCGTCGCCCTGCACCGGGACCGGATGTACACCGCGCTCGGCTGGACGCCACCCGAATCCACCGCGGCCGAACGTGACCTCGGCCGGGCCCTGAGCGCCTATCTCGACGGCCACACCTCCGACTCCCGCCCGCTGACCTGGCCGGACCCGCAGCCGCCGCTGCCGGTCACCCTCACCCCGGGAGCGTGATGACCTCCACCGACGATTCCCTGTACGGATTCGAGTTCGAGTCCGTCCTGCTGGAGCTGCGCGCCCGCCATGCCGCCGCGCCGGCGGGCAGCGACACCGCCCGCACCGCCGCGCGGGAGCTCGCGTTCCGGCTGGCCGACCGGAACCGCGGCGCGGGGACGTCCGACGATCTTGACGAGATCATCGGCTACGCCGAGGAGGCGTTGGGCGGGTCCTACGAGGGCGGGCGCACTGAGCTGCGGTGCATCGCCGCCGAGGCCCTCCGCGCCCGCTGGAACGCCGGGGACGGCACCGGCACCGGCACCGACGACCTGGACCGCGCGATCGACCATCTGACGGCCGCCGCCCGGGACGATCCCCTCCACGAGGAGGTCGTGCAGGACCTCGGCACCACCCAGCTCCTCCGGGCGGAAGCCCTGCCGGAGGGTTCGGCGGAACGGCGGGACGCCCTCGACCGCAGCGTGGCGCATCTGCGTACGGCACGGGCCCGCACCCCTGAACCCACTTTGTCCGTCCTGTACATGCTGGGCGTCGCCCTCGCCTACCGCGTGGAGGAGCACGACGAGGACCTGCCCGACGAACGGGAGGAAGCGATCGGCTGCCTCGTCCCGGTGTGGCACGAACTCCCGGCCGGGGACGACACTCGCATCTCCGTCGCGGAGTACGTCGCGGACCTGCACTTCGATGCCTACCTCTGCGCCGAAGAGCAGGATGCGGAGGTCGCCGCCCTCACGCGCGCGATCGAGTGGTACCGGAGAGTCGAGGGCGAGCCGTCCGACTGGATCCGTTTCCGGCACGGCACGGCGCTGGTCCGCAGACGCTTCCTTGAGGCGGGCGAGCCCGGCGACGATGAAACCGCCCGCGGCCTGCTGACCGGCGTCCTGCCAGAGCTGCCACGGGAGCCCGCCGCCCGCGCGAACCGCGAACTCGGCGACCTCGCGATGGCTCGGACGTTCGCGGACCCGGACGCGGCCGACCACGAGGACGACCTGACGGAGGCGGTCACGCGGTACCGGGCCGCACTTCTCGACGACGCCGTCCCGGACTGGAACGGGCCGGTCCACGCATGCATCGCCGACGCCCTGTCGCAACTCGCCCCGGCGGAATTCAACTCGCTCGCCGAAATCCAGGAGTTGGTGGACCACGCGTCCACCGCATGGCGCATGCTCGCCCCCGGGCCTGACCGGCTCGGCCCCGGCCTTTGCCTGTTCGCGGTGATGGGCGGTATCTGGGCGGACCTGATCAGGGACGAAGTTTCCCGGGACCTGCTCGACGTGATCGTCGAGGTCTGCCAGGAGATCGGCCCGGAGTTCGACGAGGAGATGCGCCGCGAGAACGACGACCCGGCCCGTGGCGAGTTCCGGGTGTTCCACGGCACGATGCTCGCCCATCGCGGCGACCTGCGCGACGACCACGGCGACCTCGCGGCGGCCGAGCGGCTCCTCGACGCAGCGTACGAATTGGTTGACCTCGACGCCCCGGAAGAGGAATCCACCGTACTTCTCCTGGCGGGCGGATACGCGACCCTCGCGACGAATGTCCACGGCCCGAAGAGCACGCAACGCGCCGAGTACCTGCTGCGCCGACTGCTGCGCCAGGAGCCCGGCAACCTGGACCTTCGCCATGTCTTCGCTTCGGTCCTCGCTGCCAAGGCCAGCAACTCGCAGAATACGTTGCTGCTCGACGAGGCCATCAGGGAATTCGAGCTGCTTCACGCGGATTACCTCGCAGGGGATGGGAATCGGCTCAAAATCCTGCAAGTCCTCGCGCCTCTGTACCAGGGGCGCGCCGGCCGTTCGGGCCGCATGGACCACATGGAGAAGATGAAACTGCTCAACAGGGAGCTGCCGACGCTGGCCGCGCGGTCGGACGTCTACGCCGACGAGAACCGAATCGCGCTGATGGCCGTCAATGCGATCAGCGAGATGCTGGCCGAAGCCGCCAGCGGGAAGCGGGAACCGTTCATGCGGGACCGTCTGGAGAAGGCCGATGCCCTCCTGCGGAGCCTGCCAGCCGACAGCCTGATCCGGAAACGGATCGGCGACTACCGGCAGCTGGCGAGCTGGGCCCACGACGTGATCACACATTCCGGCGCGACGAGCGACATCCCCGCCATGCTCTCGGAGCTCTCCGAACTCTCCGAGCACCTCCTGGAAGAGCCGCAGCCCGGCGCATACGAAGCGATGCGGCGGAACCAGCGGGCGTGGTACGCCACCAGGCTGGCCCAGCTGGGCAGGGATCAGCATGACCTTTCCCTCGTCTTCCGCGCCATGGAGCACATCCCCGAGCTCCCGAGCGGAGCGTCCGATGAGGACCTTGCTCAATTGGTCCTCCAAGCCGGCGGAGCCGCAGTCGCCTACATGGGATGGCACATCAGTCGGGACGCCGAATGGTTGCGCGACGCCCTTCGACGGTTCCAGTGGCTCATCGAGCAACCGGGCCTCCCTGCGATCTCGCAAGTCGGCATGAGGCTCAACAGCGCTATGGCCAGCCGCGATCTGGGCGACCGCGCCAAAGCGCGCGACCTCGTCCTGGCCGCCTTGCACCATGTCGGCCGGCTCGTACTCCTTCAGCCGAAGTCCGATGACGTGCTGCAGAGCGTTCGACAGATCGGATCGCTGCAGGAGACGTACGCCCGCTGGTTCGTGGACGACGACGACCCGGAGGGCCTCGTCAGCTTCCTTGAGCACACCCGCGGCCTCGTCCTGCACGCGGCGACGTCCGTTACCGGCATCACGGAACTGCTGGAGCGGACAGACCGGGAGGACCTCGCCGAACAGTGGCGCGCGTCGCCGCACGCGCACACTGCGCCGTTGCAGGACTTCCAGCCGACCGGTGACCTGCTCATGACCGGTCCCCTGGCCGAGCTGGGGTTTCACGACGACCTGCGGAACCGGGTGATCGACGCGCTGGCGGCGACGCCCGAGGCGGCACCACTGTTCACGCCACCGGCCCGCACCGAGTTGGCGGGGGCGCTCACCGAGACCGGCGCGGACGCGCTCGTCTACCTCGTCCCGCCGGTGGAGGGGCGGCCGGGCGCAGTCGTGATGCTCACGGCCGAAGGCGCGATCGAATGGATACCCACGCCCAACTTCACCGCCGGCCCCATGCGGGTGCTCGACCAGTACGCGGACGAACAGCGGGCCTACCTCGACCTGCTCGGAACGCCCGGCGAGGACAATGCGGACGACGAGGACGCCGAGGCGTGCAAGGAGGCGGTGCGCGCCGCCGTCCAGCGGGTCGAACGGTCCCTCGGGCAATTGTGCGACTGGGCCTGGTTCGCGGTCATGCGCGAGGTCGTCCCGGCCGTGCGGAGACTGCGCCCCGCCGGGGCAGAACCCCGCGTCGTCCTCGTCCCCACGGGACGGCTCGGCATGGTGCCGTGGCACGCCGCCCGGCGGGTGCCGCGCGCTGGCGGCGCCCCCCGCTACGCGCTGCACGACCTGGTGATCTCCTACGCCGCGACCGGCCGCCAGCTGATGGACGTCGCGGGACGCCCGGCCCGGCCCCTCGCGGAGGAGCCGGTGATCATCAGTCCGGAGCTGAGAGACCTGCCCATGGGCTGGTTCGAGTGCGCCGAACTCCGCGACCGGTTCTACCCGGACGCCGTGGTCTACGGCCGTGACGCGCCGGGCAAGAGCGGGCTCGGCACCCCGGGCCAGCTCCGGCGGCACTTTCCCGGGCCGGACCGGCCGGGCGCATCACTGCTGCACTCCGGCTGTCACGCGGTCGCCCTCCCGGATCAGCCCACCGAGTCGTACCTGAAACCGCTGCGGGACAGCGGGCAGGTGCTGCGCATCTCGCACCTGCTGCGCGACGCGCACGGCCGTGATCCCCGCGCCCCCGGTGGGACGATCGTCCTGGCGAGCTGCACGAGCGATCTCACCCGCGCCGACCACGACGAGGTGCTGACGCTCGCGACGGGGTTCCTGACGCTCGGTGCCGTCACGGTGATCGGGACGAGGTGGGCGGTGTCGGACCCCTTCTCCGCCGTGCTGTCCGTCCGGATCCACGAGCTGCTGGCGGCGGGACGGCCACCCCGGGACGCGCTCCGCGAGGCGCAGCTCTGGATGATCGACGGTGCGCAAGGCCCGGGCGGGCCCACCGATCCCGCCCTGCGCGCAGTGGTCGACGGCAACGCGGAGTCCGCGTCCGGTTTGCGCCTGCACAACCTCTTGAGCTGGGCGGGGTTCACGCATCAGGGTCGTTGACCACCGCACGCGAAACGGCCCCGCCTCGGGGGGCGGGGCCGGCTCGGCACGTGGCGGCCCGTTACCTCTTCCAGTGCGCTCCGTGGTCGCTGCAGACCTGCCCGCGGTGACACTTGCTGCAGGTCAGCTTGTTGCCGAAGTCGGACGCCCGTCCTCCGTTGCAAGCCTGGCAGTCATTGAGCGGCCGAGAGCACTTCTCGCACTTCATCTTCTCCACCCCATTTTGATCGCCACCGAAATACTGAAGTCGAGTAAAGCAGATTTTCGACATCAAAGACGCATCAACTACGATTCAGATGGATGGCCACAGGTGGCCGACGGCGACCCATCCCGTAGGTAAGGTCAGGCCATGATCGTTCGGCGAAGGCGGTGAGCCCGGTGAGCAGAGCCGAGGACGAGCGCCTCAAGGCGATCGGCCAGGCCGCCGCCACAGTGCTGCGGGAGACGGACTACCACCTCGCCCGAACCGAGGACATCGCAGCCGCCGTCAAGGTCCCGGCCGGCGATGGCGACGGCCGGTCGCGGGGCGGCCGCCGCAGCGCCGTGTGGGTGTACTCGGAGGTGCGGAGCCGCCGGGTGCTCGTCGCCCTCGCGCTGTACGAGGCGTGGCGCGCCCACCTGGAACGGCACCCCGTGCAGTCCGCCCCCGACCGCTGCACCACGCTCGCCGACGCCCGCGCCGCGCTTACCGACGCCCTACTGCCGATCATCCGGTTCCACCGCACCGAGGCCCGGCTCGTCCAGCAGGTCGGCTACGGCATCGGAGACATCGCCACCACCGAGAAGAAGCGGCCGCCCGCCGCACCCGAGTTCGCCGACAGCCCCCTCGGCCGGGTCGCCGCCGAGGCGTTCGCGATGCGGGTCGCGGTGTTCGCCGACCATCTCGCGCCCCGGCTGCGAAGTGTCCTGGAGTCGGTGACCCGCCCCACCGCGGCCGAGGTGGCCGACAGCGCCCGTGCGCTGTCCAACCTGGTCTTCCGCACCTGCCTCGGCGACCCGGACGGTCCCGTCGACCGGATCGCCGACGCGCTCACCGCGTTCTGGATCGAACGGGACCTGGTCCGGCTCGCCGGTACCTGGACGCGCGACCTGGACGGGGCCGAGCGCAGTCTCGCCACCGTCCGGCGCCGGGCGAACGATCCGCGCGGCGAGTGCCACTCCCGCGCCGTCCTCGTCCGCGTGCTGCTGGAGGCGGGCACGCTGCACCGGCGCGCGGCCGACGAGGGCGCCCTGCTGGTGCAGCGGCTCCAGGACCTCACCGGCGGGAAGGACGGGGGCGACTCCACCGACCTGCGCGCCCTGTGCGACGCGTCGTCCCGGCTGGCGCTGGCCCGGCGCGCGTACGGCGATCTCACCGGCGCGGTCGCCGCCGCCGACCTGTCGCTGACCGTCGCGAAGGAGCTCGGTGACGCGTCACTCGCCGCCCGCGCCGAGACCGGGCTCGGCGAGTCCTATGCGCTCCTCGGCCGGTACGACCAGGCGGACGCCCTGCTGGCCGCGGCCCGCGACACCCGGCGCAGGCTCGTCGAGACGGCCGGCGAAACGGAGGTCGCGACCGCCCGCCGCCGGCTGCGGGTCACCGAGCACGCCATAGCGTTCTCCCTCACCCGGCGCGGAGCGGGCGGGACGGCACTGCTGCTGATCAACACGCTGGACGCCGCGGACCGGCCGCCGTCCCCCGACCTCGCCGCCCAGGAGGGCATGCTCCACGCGACGGCGCTCCTGGAGGCCGGTCACCCGACGGCGGCCCGGGAGGCGGCCATGGCCGCCTACCACCTGCCGCACAGCGGTCTCGCCTCCTCCGGCCTTCGCCGGGCGCTGCTCGTGCTGCTGCTGGCGGAGGCGTCGCGGCAGGCCGGTCGCCCGGACGCAGCGGTCCGGCTCCTCGCCGGGGCCCCGGTGGAGTCGCCGTGGTTCGGCGAGCGGGTGTCCGCCCGGTGCGCCGTCCAGGGCAGGATGGTGCACGCCGCCGCCCTCCTCGACCGGGCCGGAGAGGGGGATGCGGAGCGCGCGCTCGACTTGCTGACCGATCTCCCCGCCCTGGACCCCGCCGATCCGCTGCATCTGGACGTCCACATCCGCCGGGCGGCGGCCGTCCACGCGAACGGTGACTCCGGTGCGGCCCTCGGCGAGTTGGACATCGTGACCGGGGCGGCCGCACCGCCGCTGACGATGCTCCGGGCAGCGTTGCTGTGCGCCCGCATCCAGCGGGACACGACGGCGGTCGCCGACGCTCTGACGGCCGACTTCGTCGACGCCGAGCACCCACTCGTCCTGACCGCCAAGGCGACGCTCGCGGAGCACCGCGTGGCGGCGGGGGACCTGGCGTCCGCGCAGGCGCTCCTGGAGCCGTTCACGGATGCGACTCCGAGGGACCACGGCAGAACGGTCCTTGGCGTCGATCATCCGCTGCTGCACAAGGCCGTGAGCCTTCTCGACCGCATCGGCGCCAGTCACGGCTGGGGCGAGCTGCCGGACGCGATCGACCTCAACTGACATCCGCCCGCACGAGCAGTCCCCTAGAGGCCCTTGGTTCTATGTGGGGATGGCTATTGCCAGCTTGCCGGCGGGGCGGCCTGATTTGAGGTCGTGGAAAGCGGCAGGGGTCTGGGCCAGGGGGTAGGTGCGGTCGAGGGCCGGGGTCACGGCGCCTGCGTCGATCAGGGCGGTCAACGTCCGCAGGTCTTCGGCGGTCTCGGTGGAGAAGAGGGCGGTCAGGCGTTGGCGGATCAACGGGGACAGCAGCACCGCGCGGATTGTGCGGTCGAAGCCTTGGAGGATGCGGCCCTCTCCCGGGCCGCCGACCAGGACGAGTGTGCCGCGGGGAGTCAGGGCGCGGCGCAGGCGCTTCAGGGGGCGGTTGCCGGCCGTGTCGAGGATCAGGTCGTACCGGTCGGTGGCGGTGGTGAAGTCCTCGCGGGTGTGGTCGATGACGTGGTCGGCGCCCAGGGAGCGGACCAGGTCGGTCTTGGCGGTGCGGCATACGCCGGTGACCTCGGCGTCGTAGGTCTTGGCGAGTTGGACGGCGAAGCTGCCGACGCCGCCGCCCGCGCCGGTGATGAGGACGCGCTGCCCGGCGGTGATGAGGACGCGCTGCCCGGCGGTGAGGCGGCCGGCGTCGCGTAGGCCGTGGAGGGCGGCGCAGGCGGAGATGGGAACGGTGGCGGCCTGGGCGAAGGTGAGGGTGGTCGGTTTGGGGGCGAGATCGTCCTGGTGGGCGCGGGCGTATTCGGCGTAGGCGCCGTCGCAGGTGCCGTAGACCTCGTCGCCGGGGCGGAAGCGGGTGACGTCGGCGCCGACGGCCTCGACGTGTCCGGCGACGTCCATGCCCGGGACGGGGTTCTTGGGGCGGCGCAGCCCGAAACCGGCGCGCACGATGTAGGGCAGGCCCGTGACGACGTGCCACGCCCCCTGGTCGACTCCGGCGGCCGCGACGCGGACGAGGACTTCGTCGCCGCCGATGGTCGGGACGGGCACTTCGCGCAGTTGCAGCTGCTCCGGTGCGCAGTAGGCGTCTCGTGCGATCGCGATCATCGTCATCTCGTTCCCGGTCGGTCAGTCGGTGTCGGGGTAGGCGAAGACGTCGTCGAGCGGCACGCCGAACACTCGGGCGATCTTGAAGGCCACCTCCAGGGACGGCGAGTAGCGGCCCTGCTCGATGGCGATGACGGTCTGCCGGGTCACGCCGACGCGGTCGGCCAGCTCCGCCTGCGTCATCTCGCCGTTCGCGAACCGCAGCGCCCTGATCGAGTTCGTGACCCTCGTGGGTTTGACCATGGCTACCAGGCCCGCCGGTACAGGACGATCTTCGCTGTCGACGAGGCGAGCGCGGCCAGGACGAACGCCAGGTACAGCGTGTTGGCGATCCAGAAGTGGGCCGCCTCCGTCATCGCCAGGACGAGCGGGACGATCGCGGCGACGCTCATGACGTAGAAGCCGACGTACTCGCCCAGCCGGTGGATCTGCCGGTCGCGCTCGTCCACCCGCCCGGCCTCCTTCGGCGAGGCGATGGCGACCGCGATGCCCGCGACGATGGCCAGGCCGATCGCGGCGCCGATGGCGATGAGCATCGGCCGCACGTAGGCGATCTGCGCGACGTCCGCGCCCGGCACCTTCGACAGGATTGCCGCGAAGTAGACCGCGGCGACGCCGGCGCCGACCACGAGATAGATCCACGCGCGTTTCTCTTCGGACGACACGACCCGCTCCCATGTACAGAATCTTTGACATGCACCAAAGTAAAGCAGCGCGGACACGATGTCAAAGATTTTTGACTCTCGCCGAGCGCGGTGCCTGAAATTGGTGGCATCATCCGGATCGCGGTGGTGGAGTGAGGGGGTGAAGATCAGGCGCAAGCGGTGGCCCATGGGGCGGGGGACGCCCCTTCGAGTACGTCACCACGCACGCATCGAGGCGGTCCAGCGCGGAGATGCGCGGGTGAGCGCCTCGGTCGGTCCCGGCGGCGAGGTCATCGCGCTGTGGACGGCCGCCGCCGATGAGGGGGCCGTAACGGCGAAGACGCAGACGAGGGGGGCCGTCTTCCCGAATCCCCGCGCCACCCGCCCGGTGACCGCCCGGGTGACGGTGCACTCGCCAGAGCTGACCGCTGCGACGACGATTCCGGACTTCCCGCTCGCGTTCCCGGCCGTCCAGCCGCTGCCGGACGGCCGGATCCTGGCCGTGGGCACCAGGGCCCAGTGGCGCCCGGACGGCCCCGACCGCAACGCGATCGTCTACTCCGCCGACGGTGCCGCGCTGGCCGCCGAGACGCTCGGCGACGGCATCGCGCACGTCTTCACCACCGGCACCGGCCACGTCTGGGTCGGCTACTTCGACGAGGGCGTCTACGGCAACTTCGGCTGGGGCCTCACCGGTAGTCCGGCGCCGATCGGCGCCTGCGGGCTCGCACGCTTCTCCCCCGGCCTGGAAGCCGACTGGCGCTTCCCTTCCGGCGACAACCCGTGGGGTGTGATCCACGACTGCTACGCGCTCAACGTCGACGCCGAGACCGCCTGGACGTGCTACTACTCAGATTTCCCCGTCGTCCGCGTCCGCGAAGGGGGCCTCACCGGCTGGCACGGTGACGGCACCGCGGCGAGCACGCTCATCACCGACGGCTCACGCATCGCGCTGTACGGCGGATACGGCTCCGACCGCAACCGCCTGGTCACCGGGCGGCTGGCCGATTCCCAGGTGCAGCGCACGGGTCAGTACCGGCTCGTACTCCCCAACGGGCGGAGCCTCCCCGAGGACGCGCGCGCCATCGGACGCGGCCCCGACCTGCACATCCTCACGTCCGACAACTGGTACCGGCTCGACCTCCACGACATACCGTGACGCCGCCCGCGACGGCTCACGGTCTTGAAGCCTGACTCAGTGCCGCCTCGACGATCCCGCCCGGAGCTGCTCGTAGGGCGGCATCGGCGAGTCCGCGCCGATGACGATCATCGGGTGGCCATGGCCCGCCGCGCCGCGGTCGCGACACCGGCGCTGCGCTAGTGAATCAGCGGGAGCGCGATGACGCCCGCCACCACGAGCGCCATCGAGGCCGCGTTCCACCAGCCCAGCGACAATGTCAACCCTCCGTCGAGCATCCGACGAGCCGGGCGCTGTCGTCCCACAGCGCACGGGCCAGTTCGTCGCTGCGCGCGAGGGTTGAGGGGGCGGTCCAGGTGAGCCGACCTCGTCTCAGGGCGGCGTATGCGTGTCCGTGCGGGGGCGGCGTGCATCGGCCGAGGGTCAGGTCGGCCAGGGCTTCACCCGCGGCGATTCGGCTGTTGAGCACGGGTTTCAGCTTGCGCAACGGCCGTCCCAGCACCCGGGTGCCCAGCAGCGACCAGGCCGTCCGCATGGGCAGCGGCAGGTGGTCCGCCAGGCCCGTGCCGAACACCTGGCCGGGGTCGTAGGCGATCACGGTGAAGCCCCGGCGCCCGGTGCCGGGGTGTCCGGACAGTGCCCGCGCGGTGAGGACGGCGCACAGCTTCGACGCGGTGTAGGCGTGCTGGCCCGCCGTGCGCGGCCGGGGGTCCAGGTCAGCGTCGCGGTCCGGGTGTGCCAGCAGATTGGCGTCGGCGTGGCGAGGAGTGGCGAGCCCGGCGCCGGTGGCGGGATCGTGCGTGCCGCTGGTCGTCAGGACGACGGTCGCGCGGTCCGCGAGGGCGGGTGCCAGCAGACGCAGCAGCAGGTAGTGCGCGAGGTGGTTGACGGCGAACGTCGTTTCGAAGCCGTCGACGGTCCGTCCGGTGACGTCCGGGTGGATGACGCCGGCGTTGAGCACGAGCGCGTCGATGCCGGCGCCGCCGAGTCGCTCCCGGACCGATGCCGCGAACGCGCGTACCGAGTCGAGTGACGCCAGGTCGAGCGGGACTTGCTCGCCGGCCGGTGCCGGCCGGCGAGCCCCCAGGATCAGGCGGGTGTCGCCGGTGCGGGTCAGCCGCTCGGCCGTGATCGCCCCGAACCCGGATGTTCCGCCCGTCATCACGATCGTGGACTCGCCGCCGGCTCCCGGACCGGGGGCGGGGGTCGGCGGAGTCATGCCGCGGGCCTTCCGGTGGCGGCCCCGACCACGTGGCGCAACGTCTCGTCGATCTCCGTGCTGACCGCCGACTGGCGGTCTCCGCGGGGGTGGAACAGGCCGTGCTGTTCCGCGGCGTACAGTGCCGCGAGTTCGTGCGCGAACGGCGCGGGGAGCCCGGCCTGGAGCATCGCGTCGATCCAGCCGGCCTGGGGGATGGTGACCACCTGGAGCGGCTTGCCGAGCACGGCCGCCAACCGCTCGGCGACCTCCCGTTCGGTGTACTCGGGGGGCAGCAGGTCGACGGTCTCACTGGCCGGCGGCGGCGCCAGCAGCGCTGCGGCGGCGGCCTTCCCGATGTCGCGGGTGGCGATCATCGGGGTGCGGACGTCGGCGTCCTCACCGAAGACGGGGTAGATCCCGCCGTCCAGCGCGGCGGGGAGGACGGTCTCGACCTTCTCCTGGAAGTGCGGGGGACGGAGCGCGGTCAGCCGCACGCCGGTCCGGCGCAGCCGGTCCTCGAGATGGTGCAGCCAGCGGACCGGCCCGGTGCCCTCGGCCAGGTCGGCGCCGATCGAGGACAGCATGACCGCATGGCCGACACCGCTGTCGCCGACCGCGCCGGCGATCGAATCGGCCAGCCCCCGGTGCTCGGCGTCACCGGCGGCCGGGACGGTGGGCAGCATGACGAACGCCCCGGCACTGCCCCGAAGCGCCGCGGCCAGGGCGGCTCGGTCGCCGAAGTCGGCGACCACCACCTGCGCTCCCCGCCGCTCCCAGGCAGGCGCCTTGGCCTCGTCCCGGACCACGGCCCGTACCGGCGCGCCCTGATCGAGCAGTTCCTGTGCGGTGACCGATCCGACGTGTCCGGTGACTCCAGTGATGGTGTACATCGTTCCTACTCTCCCGTGCTCGGTTGCTCGTCCTCTCTTCAGCCAAGCGGCCCCGGGTGAGGCGATACATATTTCAGAAGCGCGTTTCCATGTCCGTGCGTCTACGATGAGGCCGTGGACCCCTTGAGCGACCTCCTGGAGGGCGTCCGCGCGCGGACCGCGGCCTTCTGCCAGGCGATCCTGAACCCGCCGTGGGCATTGCGCATCGCCGACGGTGCCGCCCTAGCCCTGGCGACCACGCTGCGCGGACACGCCTGGATCGTGCCGGACCACGGTGAACCGACGCTGATGCACACCGGGGACGTGGCCATCATCAAGGGCCCGCACCCCTACAACGTCTGTGACGATCCGGCCACCGTCCCCGACGTCATCGTCCACCACGACAACCGCCTCACCAGCGTGGACGGCATCGACATCACCGACGCCGTGCGGCTCGGACCGCGCACCAGCGGATTCGCCCGCGACGGCTCGGCGATCGTCGCCAGCGGCACCTACCAGATCGGCAGCGACGTCACCGACCGGCTTCTCAACGCCTTGCCCGACATCGTGCTGGTACCTGCCGCCGAGGCCCAGAACCCGGTGATGACCTTGCTGGCGCAGGAGGTGGGCCGCGACGGCCCGGCCCAGGACATCGTGCTCGCACGGCTGCTCGACATCGCACTCGTCACCACGTTGAGCGCCTGGTTCGCCCGTCCGGACGCGCAGGCCCCCGGCTGGTACCGCGCGCAGAGCGACCCGCAGGCCGGGCCCGCGCTGCGGCTCATGCACGACGATCCCGCGCACCCCTGGAGCGTCGCCGAGCTCGCCGTGAAGGTGGGCTGCTCCCGCGCGTCCCTCGCGCGCCGCTTCACCGCGCTGGTCGGCGAGCCGCCGATCACGTACCTGACGCACTGGCGGATGGCCCTGGCCGCAGACCTCCTCCGGACGTCCGACCTCACCGTCGAGACGATCGCCCGCCGGGTCGGGTACGCCAACGCGTTCGCCTTGAGCGCCGCCTTCAAGCGCACCCGCGGAGTATCGCCGACGCGGTACCGCGCGGGCGGCTGACGCGCGCCCTTCGCGGCGGCGCCGGGCGGTCGGTTGGGGGTTGGACATACCGGGTACGGCTGCCTGAAATAACGTCTATCACCTGGTCAGGGGGGATTTCCATGACCGGGACAATGCGAGCGCCGCGCAGCCGCGGCATGATCAGCGGGCTGCTGCTGGTGCTCCTGGCGATCTGGGGCGGGCTCATTCCGTTCGTCGGCCCCTACTTCAATTTCGGCTTCGGTCCGAACGAGCCGTGGGTGTACACCGCGGACCGGCTGGTGCTGTCCATCCTTCCGGCGGTCGCCGTGGGGCTCGGCGGGCTGATCCTGCTGAGCGCCGCGAACCGGCCCATCGCGCAGTTCGGCGGCTGGCTGGCCGTCGCAGGCGGGCTGTGGTTCGTCGTCGGCAACACGATCGCCGCGCTGTGGAACATGGGCGTGGGCGCGCCGCTCGGCGGGGAGGGACGCCGCGTCGCCGAGCAGATGTCGTTCTTCGAGGGCCTCGGCGCGGTCATGGTCCTGCTGGCGGGGCTGGCGCTCGGCCGGTTCCTGGTGGTCGGCATTCGCGAGGCGCGGCGGGCGAACCTGGAGGACCGGCGCGTCGTCGACGACCGCGTCGGCGCGGGCGGCGGTGGCGAGGCGACGGCCGTCCCGGCGCAGCGCAAGCGCGGGCACTTCCACCTCGGCCGGCAGAAGGCGGGGACGTCGGCGGGCAAGCAGCGCACGCCACCGCGAAGGGACTGAACGCCGGTCGCCGGTCGGGGTTGTCCGGGGCGTCGGATAGCGTCGCGGGGTGATCGATGACCTGGTAGGACGTGCGGAAGCCGGCGATGACGCGGCCGCGGAGGAGCTGGCCGATCTGGCGGCGGCCGATCCGGCGGCGCTGACCCCGTACCTGTTGCGGCTTCTCGACGCCGGGGTGCTGTGGCGCGCCGAAGTCCTGTACCGCGGTGCGGACGAGGGGTTCCAGCGCGAGGTGGCGGCCCGGATCGATTCGGGCGAGCACCAGGGTGCGCACCGCCTGGCGTACCTGCTCGCGCAGGCGCGCGGCCCCGTCGTCGAAGAGGCGTTCCGCCGCTGGACGCAGGCACCCCCGCCCGGGGACTTCGATCCCCTCCAGCGGGGCGCGGCGGCGCTGGCCCGTGACGCCGGCTGGGAACTGACGGCGGACGGCGTCCGGGAACTGTGCGGCCCCACCGCCTACCGCCTGGCCCTGGAGCCGGGCAAGGAGCGTCCGGAGGGAACCTGTCCGTGGTGTGAGAGCCCGCTGTGGACCGCGCTGGACGTCGACACCGCCGACGCGAAGGTGGCCGCCGCGCTGGCGCACACCGGCTGGCGCGGCAGGCTGCGCATCGTCACCTGCCACTTCTGCACCTGCTACGGCACCACCTACGCCGAGGTCACCGCGGACGGCGACGCGCGTTGGTCGGCGCGCAACGTGCGGCCCGACTTCCTTCCCGGTCCGGCGCCCGAGGAGCCGCCGCTGGTCGGTTTCGCGGCCGGTGAGCAGCGCGCGACGCCCTACCTTTCGAGCGCCTGGGATCGCGAAGGTTCCACCCTCGGCGGCTGGCCGGACTGGATCCAGGAGTCCTGCTACCCCGACTGCCCGAGTTGCACCGAGGCGATGGACTACGTCGGTCTCGTCGGCAGTGCGGACCTCCACGACTACGGGGACGGCGCCTACTACCTGTACCTGCACGCGCCGTGCGGGCTGGCCGCCGTGACGTACCAGCAGAGCTGACCGCGTCGGCTAGAGAGTGATGGCGACTTTGCCGCGGGCGTGGCCGCCTTCGATGTAGCGCAGGGCCTCGGGGATCTCGGCGAACGGGTAGGTCCGGTCGATGACGGGGGTGAGCCGGCCGTTCGCCATGAGGTCCGCCAGGAAGCGCAGGTCCGCGGAGTTGGGTCTCCACTGGACGCCGGCGATGCGCTGGCTCACGAAGGGGGCGGCCAGCGCACCGCGGAGCTGCTGCGCCGCCGGGCCGAGCAGGCGGCCGCGGCCGGAGGCGATGCCGCCCACGATGACGAGCGTCCCCTTGGGGGTCAGGGGACGTCGCAGGGCGGCCAGTGAGCGGTCGCCCACGATGTCCATGACGAGGTCGTATCTTCCCTTTCGGGCGGTGAAGTCGTCGCGGGTGTAGTCGACGACGTCGTCCGCGCCGAGGGAGCGGACGAGATCGACGTTGCGGGCGCTGCACCCGCCGCCGGCTCAGCGGGATGCGCGGCTGCTCGGCCAGCTCGTCGGCGTCGGTCGTCCGTGGGGTCATGGGATCTCCCGACGCACCTTACCCGCCCGCGGCGCGTCTCCCCCGGGCCCCGCGGCGGCGCGCGCGGACGGCGTTCCGGTGGGCAGAATCGGTGCATGACTCAGACCGTGAACCTGCCCGGCGGCACCGCACTGCCGATGATCGGTTTCGGGACCTGGCAACTCGGGTCCACGACCGCGTACGAGTCGGTGCGTGCGGCGCTCGACGTCGGCTACCGGCACATCGACACCGCGACGCTCTACAAGAACGAGGCGGACGTCGGCAAGGCCGTCAAGGACGACGGCATCGACCGGGAGCAGATCTTCATCACCACCAAGCTCCGCCCCCAGGACGCGCGGCACGCCCGCAAGACCCTGGAGTCGAGCCTTCGCCTCCTCGGCACCGACTACGTGGACCTCTGGCTGATCCACTGGCCGACCGGCCCGGACGACCTCGTCCCGACCTGGGAGGAGCTGCTGCGCGCCAAGGACGATGGCTTGATCCGCAACGCCGGCGTCAGCAACTACAGCCCGGCGCAGATCGACCTGCTGACGGAGGCCACCGGTCAGCAGCCGCCGGTCAACCAGATCCCGTGGAGCCCGGCGGAGCACGACCCGGACCTGCTGGCGGAGCACCGCCGCCGGGGTGTCGTCGTCGAGGGCTACAGCGGCCTGAAGAACACCGACCTGAACCACTCGGTCCTCACCGAGATCGCGCAGCGGCACGGGGTCGAACCCGCACAGGTCGTCCTTCGCTGGCACCTGGAGCACGACATCGTGATCCTGCCCAGGTCGTCACGTCCGGAGCGGATCGCCTCCAACTTCGACCTCGAAGGCTTCAGCCTCACCGAGGAGGACGTCGCCGCCATCGACACCCTCGCCTAACCCTCGCCGCGGGCCTGCAGAAGAAGCGCCGCGACAGCGCCGCCCAAAAAGTAGATCCAGGTCCGGGAGTGACCGTCGCTCACCGTGCCGACCGAGCCCGGCGAGGTGCGGGTGCGTCCACGGAGCTTTCGCCGAGTCGGCGAGCGGACGGGTCGTTGACTTCTACTCCGCGAGCCAGTGGCGGATCAGGGAGTAGTCCGCTTCGGTGAGGCCGGCGTACGGGTCGACTCGGTGCAGGAGCGCTCTGTTGCCGTGCTGCGCCGCCGCCCATTCGCGGTCGGCGTCGGTCAATTCGTCGTCGAGCCAGACGAACGGGCGGCCTGCCGCCCATTCGATGATGGGTTTCGTCTTCCAGTGCAGGCCGTGCGGGGGGTCCACGTCCGTGCCGGGCCATTCGACGACGGGCAGTTCCGGAAGGCCCAGCAGTGGCGAGAGGACTTCGTTCGCGTCCGCCATCCACGTCGTCGCCCAGACCAGTTCGCAGTTCAGCGCCAGCAGCCGCCGCCCGTCGTCCGGGTCCAGCCGGTACAGCAGCGGATTGCCGTAATCGCGGAGGTCCTCGTCCGGGAAGGTCCGGCGCCCGGCCGGCCTGGAACGGAGCGGAATCAGCGGGCCATCGACATCGAGGAACATCAGTGGACGGTCGGCGGCGCTGAAAATCACTGGAAGAAGCTACCAACGGCTGACGAGCGGTCGGCATTACGCTGGGCTCATGGCCGATGGCGAGAGTCGGCCCGCGCGCGTCGAGGACGTCCACGAGCTCGCGCTGGCCATGCCGCACGTCACCATCTACCCCGGCACCGAGGACAGACCGGTCTACCAGGTGGGCGGGAAGTCGTTCGTCTTCTTCCGCACTCCGCGGCCGGACGCGGTCGATCCCGAGACCGGGGAACGCTACCCGGACGTGATCGTCTTCTGGGTCGGGTCCGAGGACGACAAGCAGGCGCTGGTCCAGGACGAGGCGTCGCCGTTCTTCACCACCGCCCATTTCAACGGCCACCTGTCCGTGCTGCTGCGGGGAAGCCGCATCGGCGAGCTCACGAGGGACGAGCTGGCGGAGATCGTCCAGGACGCGTGGCTGTCGCGAGCGTCGGCGCGCCGTGCCGCGGCCTGGCTCGACGCCCATCCCCCGGGCTGAGCACCGTCGGCCACCGGCCACTCCGGCCAACCGGAAGCACCGGTGCCGCGTCTCATGAGTGCCATGGACGAGAACGGGCGCGGTTGGCGCGGCGCAGTCGAGCGCAGGCAGGCGCGGCGACAGGCCGCCAACGCACGTGAAGCCGCGGGTCGGCGTTCCTGGGAGAGGCGCACGCAGCGCGGCTGGCCGGCCGTCCGCACCCTCCTCACGATCATGCTCGTGACGCTCGCCGCGTTCTCTCTGACCGATTCGGCATTCTCCTACTGGGAGGCGACCATCCTGCGCGACGAGGGTGTGCCGGCCACCGGGCTCGTCGAGAAGATCGGGCGGCCCAACAAGGGCCCGCGCTACGCGGATGTGCGGTTCACCACGCGCGACGGCCGCGCGGTGTCCGCCAGGGTCGACAACTGGCAGGGGCTTCCGGCTGAGGGTGACCGCGTGGCCGTCTGCTACGCGCCGCGCAAGCCGCGGAAGTACGTCCAGGACGCTCGCGTCTGTCCCGACTTCGGTGTGGTGAGGTTCGGGGTCGTCACGGGGTCTGGCTCGCTCGGCCTGGCCATTGCCGTCTGGGTGCCCTGGCTGGTGCGTCGCCGTCGTCGGTCCGGGATCACGGTCGCGGGCGGCGGATAGGCTCGGGCGATGTTCTCGCCTCAGGGACCGTCGCTGCGTGAGCTGGCCGTCCAGGCGCTGTCGTCGGTCGAACGCGGCTACGACCTGCTCGCCCCGAAGTTCGACCACACCCCGTTCCGCACGCCGGACGCCATCCTCGACGCGACCGCCGACGTGCTGCGTCCGCTCGGGCCGTTCGGTGCGGGGCTGGACGTCTGCTGCGGAACCGGCGCGGGGATGCGGGTCCTGCGGCCGCTGTGCGAAGGACGGATCACCGGCGTCGACTTCAGCGGCGGCATGCTCGACCAGGCCGCCGAGGCGCACCCGGACGCCGAGTGGGTGCGGGCCGACGTCCGCGCCCTGGAGTTCACCGGGGAGTTCGACCTCGCCGTGACCTTCGGGGCGCTCGGCCACCTGCTGCCCGCCGAGCGGCCCGCGATCTTCGCCGGGGTGTACCGCGCGCTGCGTCCCGGCGGGCTCTTCGCCTTCCCGCTCGGCGCCCCGCCGCGCATCGCCTCGGCGCAGTACTGGGCGCTACTCGGGTTCGACGCGGTCATGCGCGTCCGGAACGCCGTCTGGCGTCCCCCGTTCGTCATGTACTACCGCACCTGCCCGCTCGGCGCGGTCCGCGACGACCTGGCCGCGGCCGGCTTCACCGTCACGTCGGCGCCCATGCCGAGCCTCGGCCGGCGCACGGACGGAACTCCCCGCTACCGCCTCGTCCTCGCCCGTAAGGCCGCGGACGGGACGGGCTAAGCGTCCGCATCGTCGGCCATCGGGGGGCGCGGCGGGCGGGGGGCGTGCCATTCGAGGTGGACGCCGAGCATGCGGATGGTGAAGCAGGCCGCCACGGCGAGCAGCGCGGCGGGGAGGTCGTACAGGTCCAGGTGGACGGCGGCGACCGTGATCGCGGCGGCGACGAAGGCCGGGATCGCGTAGAGGTCGCTGCGGAGCACCGAGGGGATCCGGCCGATCAGGACGTCGCGCATCGTGCCGCCGCCCACGCCGGTGACCACGCCCAGGAGCAGGGCGGGGCCGACGCCCATGCCGTAGGCGAGCGCCTTGCTCGCGCCGATGACGGCGAACGTGCTCAGGCCGATCGCGTCCATGATCGTGATCGAGAGCTCCAGCCGGTACAGGAAGCGGCTGAAGCCGAACGCGAGCAGGCCGCCGAGCGCGGCCAGGGCGAAGTAGCGCCAGTCGACGAACGTGGCGGGCGGGACCGCGCCGAGGATCACGTCCCGGATGACCCCGCCGCCCAGCGCGGTGATCATCCCGAGGCCGACGACGCCGACCACGTCCAGCCGGGTCGCGCGCACGGCCGTCAGCGCGCCGTTGAGGCCGAAGGCGAAGGTGCCGGCCAGGTCCAGCGCGAGCAGCAACGGCGGTACGGTGCTCATCCCGTCTTTCTACACGCTCACTCCCGCCTCACCCGCCCCGCAGGTCGGCCGGGGCGGCGGGACGGAACCGCACCGCCTGCCCGCCGCTGCGCTCAAGGGCGGCGGTGAAGGTGCCGGCGCGGGTGACGACGGAGCGCTCGACGTCGACGGCCTCCGGGTTGCGGGCGTAGTCGGTGTCCGGGCCGTCGGAGTAGGACTCCGCGATCCACGTGCCCTCGCCGAGGAAGGAGAGCGGGTACCGCAGGGTGCGGGGGTTCTCGCCGGTCATCGCGCCGACGTACCAGTCGGTGCCCGAGCGCCGCGCCATGACGAGGTGGTCGCCGACTTCGGCGGAGAGCACCCTGGTCTCGTCCCAGGTGACGGGGACGTCCTCGATGAACTTCAGGCCGGGCGAGTCCGCGTAGTGGCGGGGCAGGTCGGCGGCCATCTGCGCGCCTGACGAGTAGGTCACGTAGTAGGCGAGCTGCTTGGCCAGTGTCGTATGGACGCGGCGCCCGGCCTTCTGCGGGTCCCAGCGGATTGGTGAGGCGCAGGCCGAGGGCCGACGGCTCTACGAGGACGGAACCGGCGCGGCGCACGGCGTACCGGAGGCGGCCGCCGTCCGCGGAGACGGTCAGCCTGAGCGTGCCGTCCGGCGACGTGACCTCGGGTTCCGCGGGCGGGGGCGGCGGGCCGGCGGACGCGCCGGCGAGCACGGCCAGGAAGGTGCCCGCGGTCAGGACGGCCGTCACGGTCCGCAGCGCTCGGCGCGTGGGTCGCGTGGATCCCGGGTTCGGCATGGTGGTCTACATCGTGCCGTCCGGGGAAGGGACAGTGAACACCTGATCCTCCTGTTAATGCCGGTTTTAGATGCAACGCGATAGAAAGTCGACATGAGTCTCACCCGTCGCGGTTTTCTCGTCGCGGGGCTCGCCGGAGGAGCGGCCCTCCTCAGCGGCGCAGGGCCCCGCGGTTCCGGCACCGGCGCCCGGCCCGCACCGGACGCCGGGGAGTACGTCACGATGCCGGGGGTGCCGCGGCCGCGGCTGACGGCGCGGCGGCACGGCCGGACGGCGGACGGCCTGCTGCTCATCGGCCCGTTCCGCGGCCGCGACGACGCCGACGCCCTCATCGTGGACGACAGCGGCGAACCCGTATGGATCCACCGCTCGGACCAGCTCGTGACCGACGTGCGGGTCCAGACCTACAAGGGCGAGCCGGTGCTCACCTACTGGGAGGGCGAGCGCAGGACGGGCGGTTACGGCTACGGGGTCGGGGTCGTCCTCGGGCAGGACTACCGGCGGGTCGCCGAGGTCCGCACCGGCAACGGCGTCGAGGGCGACTTCCACGAGTTCGTCCTGACCGACCGCGGCACGGCGCTGTTCATCGCCTATCCGGAGGTGGCGGCCGACATGCGCCCGATCGGCTGGCCGCGGGACGGGCGCGTCCTCGACAACCGGGTCCAGGAGATCGACGTGGCGACGGGCGAGGTGCTGCTCGACTGGAGCGCCCTCGGCCACCTCGACGTCGCCGAGACGCTCATGCCGCTGGCCGAGGGCGCCGACGGCACGCCGGGCAAGCCGTTCGACCCGATCCACGTCAACTCGATCCAGGACGACGGGGAGACGCTGCTGCTGTCGGCCCGCAACTCCTGCGCCCTGTACTCGCTCGACCGGCGGACGGGCGAGGTCCGCTGGCGCCTCGGCGGCAAGCGCAGCGACTTCCCGGTGAGCGGGAAGGCGGAGTTCTTCTGGCAGCACGACGCCCGCCGCCAGCCGGACGGGACGATCTCGCTCTTCGACAACCAGATCACCGACCCGGGCGACGGGCCGTCCCGGGGCATGATCCTGGAGGTCGACGAGGAGGCCCGGCGGGTGCGGCTCGTCCAGGAGTTCAGCGACGGCCGCACCTTCGGCCAGTACATGGGGAACATGCAGCTCCTGCCGGGCGGGAACGCGCTCGTCGGCTGGGGCTCGACCGGGGCGGTGACGGAGTTCGCCGGCGACGGAAGGCCCGTTCTGGAGCTGACCGGCGTCGGGAACGGCTCGTACCGCGCCTACCGCTCCCCCTGGCACGGCCGTCCAGCGACGGGCCCGGCCGTCGTGACGACCCCGCTGGACGACGACTTGATGCGCGTCCACGTGAGCTGGAACGGCGCGACCGGGGTGTCCGCGTGGCGTTTCCACACCGGGGCGGAGCCGTCCGGCCTGTCGGTGGCGGGGACGGCCCGGCGGACCGGTTTCGAGACGGCCGCGACCGTCCGCCGGGCCCCGTACGTCGTCGTGGAGGCCGTCGCGGTGGACGGCTCGTCCCTCGGCCGCTCCGCCCCGCGGGCCGTGACCGCGTAGGTCAGTCCCAGGTCAGTCCTGCCGGGGCGGTTCGTTGAGGGTGCGGTAGCGGTCGAGGAGGCGTTCCAGCTCGCGGCGCTCGCGCTTGGTGGGGCGGCCCGCGCCGCGCTCGCGGCGGCCGACCGGGATGAGCGCCTCGCGCGGCGGCGGGGGCGGGCTCTTGTCGATCAGGCACTCGGCGGCGGCCGGCGCCCCGACCCGCTTGCGGATGACCTTCTGCACGACGACGATCCGCTCGCGCCCGTCATGGCGCAGCCGGATCTCGTCGCCGGGCTTCACCGCGGTGGACGGCTTGGCGCGCTCGTCGTTCACCCGGACGTGCCCCGCGCGGCAGGCGGTCGTCGCCATCGAGCGGGTCTTCAGCAGGCGCACGGACCAGAGCCACAGATCGACCCGCACGGTGCCCTCGTCGGCCATGCGTCCATGATGTCACTTCGCGGCGGGTGCCTTGTTGGCGCTGATCCAGGCGTCGGCGCGCTCCCACTGCGTGTACAGCCAGTCGGTGCGGGCCGCGCGGTCCGCGGGGACGTCCTCGGCGGGGATCCGCCACCAGAGGGCGTGGACGGGCTCGGTCAGCGGGACGTGCCGCCAGACGTCGCCGGGCGTGGCCATGTGGTCGAGGCCGACGTGCGCGACGAACACGACGTCGGCGGTCGGCGCGGCGTCCAGCGCGGCCAGCACGCCGCCGGGTCGGGGCGGCATCAGGTTCCGCATCCGGGTGGCGCGTTCCGCCTCGCGCACGCGGCGGAGCCGGGCCAGCCGCCGGATCGCGCGGCGGCGGCGCTCCGGGGAGAAGTTGCCGCCCTCGGGGAAGATGACGAGCGCGTCGCGGGGGCCGAGGCCGGCGGCGAGCCGGCCGATGTCGTCGACGGCGCCGCCGCCGGGCGACACCCACGCGTTCGGCATGCGGTTCGCCGCGATGTCGATGCACGGGTCGAGCTGGAGCATCGCCTTCATGACCACGCGGGGCCGCCGCAGGTAGTCGGTGAGCAGGTGGTGGACGAGGAGCAGCGCGTCGCCGGGGCCCGCGTGCCGGCTGAGGACGATCAGCGGCCGGTCGCCGTCCGCCGGCTCCCGGCCCGTGTCCCCCTCCGTCTCCCCCTCGATCAGCAGCCGCAGGCCGAGCACCCGCTCCGCGGCGGCGTACAGGCCGGCGACGTAGCGGCGGATGATGTCGTAGTGCCGGTCGTCGCGGGTCCGGCGGCGGAGCCACAGCCACCCGCACTCCAGCACCGCGGCCGACTCCCGCGTGCCCCACACCAGCGCGAACCAGAGCAGGCGGGCGGCGCGCCTGCGCTCGCGCCCGACGACGTAGGCGACCGCGTAGGCGACCGGGAACACCACCACGAGCAGCAGTGTCAGCACGAACAGGAACGGCGTCAGGACCAGGCGGCGGACGATGGGGGGAGGCAGCATCTCACGCTCGTTCTTTGAGGTACTCCAATGATGCCTGGTAGGCGCGGTCGATGTGGACGCGGATTCCGGCCACATTCCGGTACCTCATCTGGGCGAGGTCGACCCCCGCCTTCGGCGGTTCGGTGCTCGCGGGCAGGACGTGGACGTCCAGGTCGTCCGGCAGTTCGGCCATCTCCTCGAAGAACCGGTGCCGCCGCGCGATCTCGAACGCGACCATGCCGACCTCCCAGGGCCTGCGGGGCGGCGGCAGGTCGCGCTCGATCCGCCCGACGTGCAGCACGTAGACGGTCGTGGCGCCGAGCATGACGGCGCGGCCGACCGGGATGCTGTGCACGAGCCCGCCGTCGAAGTAGTGCCGGTCGCCGACCCGGACGGGCGGCAGCAGGCCTGGGACGGCGGACGAGGCGAGCACCGCCGGGGCGAGCGGCCCCTCGGTGAACCAGTGCGCCATCGCCGTCTCGATGCCCGCCGCGACGCACTGGAACGGGACGGCCAGCTCCTCGAACGTCCGGGCGGGCAGGGTCTCGTCCAGCATCCGGTGCAGCGGCTCGTTGGAGTGCAGGTGGGTGCCGGAGCGGGCGAGCGTCCACAGCCGCGACCAGACCCGCGCGCCGAACACGTCGCGGACGGAGTCGTCCGACCACAGCTCGGTGAGGCGGTCGACGGCCGTGTCGGGCGAGGCGGCGATGAACGCGCCGTTCACCGCCCCGATCGAGGTGCCGACGACGAGGTCCGGGCTGATGCCCATCTCCTGCAGCGCGCGCAGCATCCCGACCTCGTGCGCGCCGAGGACACCGCCGCCACCCAGTACGAACGCGACCCGCGGCTCCCGTTCCACCCGCCCTCCTTCGAATGCTGAGGGCAGCTTCTCCCCCTAGATCAACCGTAAACGGGGCAAGGGCCACGAACCACCACCGGCGATGTGCCGACGGGGCCAGGAGGGGGCCAGGAGGGGGCCGGCCGCCCGGAGGCGCTGGGCGGCCGGCCCCGGTTCCCGGCTCAGTGGTGGCCGCGGCGGGTCCGCAGGCCGTATCCGTAGGGGAACAGCGGGTCGTACTTCCGGTCGCCGACGTTGATCGGCTCCTGGTCCTCGCTGCGCGGCCAGGTCACCGGGAGGCGGCCCTGGAACGGGCGCTCGCCGAACAGGACGTCCGCGACGCCCGCGCCCTCGCTGCCGGGCAGCCAGGACATGACGAACGCGTCCATCTTGGACAGCCGGTCCGTGACGATCTGCGGGCGGCCCGCGACGTCCAGGACGACGCACGTCTCGATCGCGCCGCACACCTTGTCGATGTTGGCCTTGTCGGCGTCGGACAGGTTCAGCGTGTGCCCGTTGCCGACGTCGCCGACGCCCTCCGCGTAGGGCGTCTCACCGACCACGACCACGCCGACGTCGCTGCCGGACGTCGGAGCCGAGGCGTCCTCGCTGTAGGTGACGTTCCTGGAGTACTGCCTGATGCCGTCCAGGATCGT
This sequence comes from Actinomadura sp. GC306, assembly GCF_004348665.1. Classification (GTDB taxonomy): domain Bacteria; phylum Actinomycetota; class Actinomycetes; order Streptosporangiales; family Streptosporangiaceae; genus Spirillospora. The sequence continues at coordinate 46,898 of NZ_SMKM01000015.1, forward strand.
CGTGCCGGGGATGATGTCGCCGGACTGGCCCTGCCAGGTGACCGTCCAGCCGCCGGCCTGGTTGCCCATGTCGTCGGCGTTGACGCCCGCGACGTAGATGTCCGCGTTCCGCTTCAGCGGCAGCGCCCGCCCGCGGTTCTTCAGCAGCACCTGCGATTCGGCGACGGCCCGGCGCGCCACCGCGCGGTGCGCCGGCGAGCCGATCGTGTCCGCGTACCTGCGGTCGGTGTACGGCCGCTCGAACAGGCCGAGCCGGAACTTCGCCGCGAGGATGCGGCGCACGGCGTCGTCGATGCGCGCCGTCGGGACGCGTCCCGCCCGCACCTCGGCCAGCAGCGTCTCGACGAACTGGGGCGCGCTGAACGGCTCCATGAACATGTCGACGCCGGCGTTGACGGACGTGCGGACCTGCGCGGCGTAGTCGCCGGGGATCTGCTGGATGGCGGCCCAGTCGCTGATGACGAAGCCCTCGAACCCGATCTTCTCCTTTAGGACGCCGGTCAGCAGCTCCTTGTGCGCGTGCATCTTCACCGGGTTGCCGACGCCGTCCTCGGTCCAGTCCACGCTGGAGAAGGACGGCATGACGCTGCCGACGCCGTACTTGCGCACGGCCGTGGCGTACGGCGCCACGTTGATCTTCATGAACGTCCGGCGGTCGGTGACCGTGACGCCCTGGTCGATGGTGTAGTCGCCGGTCGTGGACGAGCCGAACACCGTGTCGCCGTCGCCGGCGTAGTGCTTGACCGTGGCGAGGACGTGCTCCGGCCTGCGCATGTCGGACGGGCGGCGGCCCTGGAAGCCCTCGATGCCCGTCTCCATCCGCTCGACGAGCTCGGGCGTCTCGCCGTACGCCTCGTACGAGCGGCCCCAGCGCAGGTCGCGCACGACGCAGACGCACGGCCCGAAGATCCACTGCGGCCCGGTCGCCCGGGTCTCCTTCGCGGTGATCGCCTGCATCTCGCGGACCAGGCCGGGATCGCGCGCCGCGCCCATCCCGATGTTGTGCGGGAAGACGGTCGCGCCGACGAGGTTGCCGTGGCCGTGCACCGAGTCGATCCCGTAGATCAGCGGGATGCGCAGCCGGGTCGCGAGCGCCTTCTCCTGGAAGGCGTCCACCATGTCGGCCCAGCCCGCGGGGGTGTTGTCGGCGGGGACCGAGCCCCCGCCCGACAGCACCGAGCCGAGGTGCAGCTCGGTGATCTGGTCGCGGGCTCCGTCGACGGCGCCGCGCTCCGCCTGCGTCATCTGCCCGACCTTCTCTTCGAGCGTCATGCGGCGGAGCAGGTCGTCCACCCGTTCCGACACGGGCAGCCGCTCGTTCAGGTAGGCGGCTCCGGCCGGCGCGGCGGGCGTGGCGGCCGCCGCGGCGGGCGCCGCCGCGACGGACGACGGCAGGGCGGTGATGGTCGCGAGCGCGACGAGCGTCCGCCCGATCCGGGTGCGGGCGCGTCTGTGGGGGTGTCGCAAGTCGTCCCTCCTGGGTCGCTTCCTCGACGCCGCGCGGCCCGGCGGACCGCACGCCGGAGCCCGGGGGCCATGGCTCGCCCGGACGGCCATGACCCCTGCACCGGTGACGTCGTCACCCAGGAACCTCCCCCGGCTCCCCCTACCTGTCAAGAAACCTAACTATTTGCGCGAACCCCCTCCGGCGGGGCATGAAAGGGGCATTGACAGAGATCAACTCCGCGCGTTATGCGGACGCCGACACGCTGGTCGTCCACGCCCGGCCGCCCACCGCCCGGCCGCCGCGCCGAGGGCGCGCGCACACCGCGTGGAAAGCACGACCCCCACC
>NZ_SMKM01000160.1 GCF_004348665.1 Actinomadura sp. GC306
CGGCCCGCTCCCCTGCACCCCGCCCCCGAGCCCGTTCCGGTCGGGCCGTCCGCGATGTCCAACTGACCGACGGCTGAGACAGTCCCTCAGCGGATACGTCGGCCCGCCGGGCGCCACCGCGCCGCCTCCGCTCCCCTGGCGGGCTCAGCCCGTCCGCGCGAGCCCGCGGACGATCTCGCAGCCCTTCCGGAGTTCCGCGCGGCTCCCGGCCGAGCCGTACCCGATCACCAGGCCGGACGCTTCCGGCGCGCCCGCATGATGAGGGCCGAGCGTCTCGACCAGCACGCCCCGCCGCCGCGCCTCGCGGACGACGTGGTCCGCCGCCTCCGCCGGGACGTCCACCACGAGGTGCAGGCCGGCCGTGTCACCGCGCAGCGGCAGCCCGTCCAGCGCCTGGACGACCACGCCGCGCCGCCGCGCGTACTCCCCGCGCATCCGCCGGACATGACGCTCCACGTCACCGCGTTCCAGGAGGATCCGCAGCGCGTCCTGCGGCACGACCGCCGTCCGGTCGTTCAGCTCCCTGCGGCACCGCGCGATCCGGCCCACCAGCTCGGGCCTTGCCACCAGCCAGCCGACCGCCAGGTCCGCGGTGAGGATCTTGGCGGTCGTGCCAAGGTAGACGACGACGTCCGGGTCCAGGCCGTAGAGGGCGGGCAGGGGCGCGACGTCGTAGCGGAACTCGCCGTCGTAGTCGTCCTCGGCGATGAGCGCCCCGTTGCGCCGCGCCCACGCCAGCAGCGCCTGGCGGCGCGGGACCGGCAGGACGCCGCCCATCGGGAACTGGTGCGACGGCGTCGTGTAGACGAGGCGCAGGCCGTCGGGCAGGTCGTCCACCACGAGGCCGTGCTCGTCTACGGGGCACGGCACCAGCTCGGCGCCGCGCGCGGCCAGCACCGCCCGCGCCCGCCGGTACCCGGGCTCCTCCACCCCGACCCGGTCACCCGGACGCAGGACGGTCGCCGCCAGCAGATCGAGCCCGTTCGTCGCGCCCCGCGTGACGAGAAGCCCGTCCGGATGGCACGTCACCCCGCGGCTGCGGCGGATGTAGTCGGCCAGCGCGACCCGGAGGCCGGGCAGGCCGTGCGGGTCCTGGCGCTGCCGGGGCGGCATCCCGGACGCGATCCGCCACGCACGCCGCCACGCAGGGGTGTCCAGTGCCCCGACCCAGGGCGCACCTGGCCTCAGATCAATGTCGCCCTGGCCCGCCGTGTGGAACACGGTCTCGATCGTGACCGGTTGTGGCACGGGTGCAGGCGGAGCGACGACGCCTTCGGTCACGTACGTCCCGGACCCATGGCGCCCTTCCAGCCAGCCCTCCGCGTACAGCTGCTCGTACGCTTCGGTCACGACCGTGCGGCTCACCCCGAGGAGCCCTGCCAGCGCCCTGCTCGCGGGAAGCCGCTCACCGGCCGCCAGCCGCCCCTCCCCCATCGCCGCGCGCAACTGGGTCACGAGCTGGGCGCTCAAGGGCCGACCGGCGTCCCGGTCGACGGTGAGGGGCAGGTCCACCGACAAAGTGGTCTCCAGGTATCAGCGTCAAGTGGCCCTACCGGCCAGGCCACTCTGTTCCTAGCGTAAACGCCCATGACCGCACTCTCCTCGACCGCACTTTCGTCCACCGCGCTTTCCACCACAGGCCGGACCCGGCTCGGCAGAAACCCGGACCGGGGCCGCGGCGACCGCTCCGCCCTCTACGCGATCCTCGACGCCGGCCTGATCTGCCACCTCGGCGTGGTCATCGACGGCTCGCCCCGCGTCCTGCCCACCGGCTACGGGCGCCTGGACGACACCCTCTACGTCCACGGCTCGACCGGGGCGAGCAGCCTCATGGCCGGCCCGTCCCAGGACGTCTGCGTGACCGTCACCCACCTCGACGGCCTCGTCATCGCCCGGTCCCTGTTCCACCACTCCGTCAATTACCGCAGCGCCGTCGTCTTCGGCAGGCCCCGGCCCGTCACGGACCCGGACGAGAAGCTGGCGGGCATCCGCGCCATCACCGAGAACCTGACCCCGGGCCAATGGGACGTGGCGCGCCGCCCCACCCGCAAGGAACTCGCCGCCACCTCCGTCCTGGCGATCCCGCTGGACGAGGCGTCCATCAAGATCCGCCAGGGGGACCCGAGCGACGACGACGCGGACCACGCACTCGACGTCTGGGCGGGCGTCGTCCCCGTCCGCCAGACGTTCGGCGAACCGTCCCCGGACCCCGCCCTGCGCCCCGGCATAGCCGTACCCGGCCACATCGCCCGCCGCGTGACCTCCTAATCCGATACGTCTCGGTGCCCCGCGCGGTCGTCCGTGGCCGTAGGGTGAACCCCATGAACGAGCGGCTGGTCTGGATCGACTGCGAGATGACAGGACTCGACCTGCGCAACGACGCGCTCATCGAGATAGCCGCTTTGGTCACCGACAGCGAACTCAACATCCTCGACGAGGGCGTCGACGTCGTCATCAAGCCCCCGCAGGAGTCCATCACGCAGATGTCGCAGGTCGTCCGCGACATGCACACCGCGTCCGGCCTCCTGGAGGCCCTGCCCGGCGGCGTCACCCTCGCCGAGGCCGAGGACACCGTCCTCAAATACATCAAGACCCACGTCAAGGAAGCCAAGAAGGCCCCCCTCTGCGGCAACTCCATCGCCACGGACCGCTCGTTCCTGGCCCGCGACATGCCGGCCCTCGACGGCCACCTCCACTACCGCATGGTGGACGTCTCCTCCATCAAGGAACTGGCCCGCCGCTGGTACCCGCGCGTTTACTTCGCCAGCCCGGAGAAGAAGGGCGGCCACCGGGCCCTCGCCGACATCACCGAGAGCATCCAGGAACTGCGCTACTACCGCGCCGCGGTCTTCGTCCCCCAGCCCGGCCCCGACTCCGAGACGGCCCGCGCCGTCGCCGCCAAGGTCGCCTCAGGCTGACCCACGCCTCCGGAGCCGCTACACTACTGGGAGCCGGGACGCGCTCCCGGCCACGGTGGGTGTAGCTCAGCTGGCAGAGCACTTGGTTGTGGTCCAAGATGTCGGGGGTTCAAGTCCCCTCACTCACCCCAGGCTAGAAACAGCAGAAGCCCTGGTCACCGCGAGGATGACCAGGGCTTCGCTGCGTCCCGCGCCAGGCTCCCGCGCACCGGCGTCCGCTTCCGGGAGCAATCAGGGAGTGATCTTCTACTCCGCGGACGTGAGGCGGTGCCTTCAGTCCGCCGGTTGCAGCGTCGGCCGCTCGCCACGAGCGCGGTGGCGCGCCCGCGCGCCGAGGTGGGCCTCCCGGAGGTCGTCCATGAAAGCCTCCTGCAGTGGTCGCCCGCCCTGGTCGAGCGTCTCGGCGTAGCGGCTGAGCCGGTCGTCGGCACCCAGTTCGCGATGCCCCCAGACGCCGAGCTGGACGAGCACGGGAACCAGGGCGATTGAGCGCTCGGTGAGGCTGTAGATCGCCTTCTGCTTGTGGGTGGAATCCTCGCTTCTGGTGAGCAACCCGGTGTCGGTGAGGCTGCGAAGGCGTTCGGCGAGGACCTTCGTCGAGATGCCCTCGTCCGAGGCGAGCAGCTCTCGGTAGTGCCGCTTGCCGGCGAACATGATGTCGCGGAGGACCAGCAGCGACCAGCGGTCCCCGAGCACCTCGACCGCCAGGTTGACCGGACACTCGGAGCGGTTCACGGCTGCCATCTATGCTTTCCTTATCACACTGGTTGCTTTTCTAAAGCACTATACCGTAGGCTCAACCGCTGTTGAAAGGTAAGCAGTTGTTGGACGGGGGAGGCAGCATGGCACAGCGAGCACCGGCGGCAGAGGCGCTCACACCCACCGGCAAGGGCACCGACGTGACACCGGGGGCCGATGTCCTGGACTGGTCCGAGGTGGAGCGCCGCTTCAGCCGGGACGGCTGGCGGTGGCTGGCGACGGTGCGTCCGGACGGGGCACCGCACGTCATGCCGGTCTTCGGCGTGTGGTCGGAGTCGGTGCTGTTCATCACGTCCAAGGCCACCGCGCGCAAGAGCCGCAACCTTGACGCGGACGGGCGCTGCGTCCTGTCCACCGACGTCGAAGGCGCGCATCTGATCGTCGAGGGCGAGGCGAGCCAGGTTCTGGATCAGGAGACGCTCACGCGCGCCTCCGGCGCGTTCGAGCGGGTCTACGGGTGGCCGACCACGATCGCCGGCGCCGAACTCGACGCCGACTACGGCGCGCCGACCTCTGGCGGCCCCCCATACCGCGTCTATCAGATCCGGCCGAGCAAAGTGTTCGCCCTGCCGTCGGCGGCCGACTTCATGCCCACCCGCTGGCGCTTCACCTGACAGGTCACGGCGGCGGCACGATTCGCGCGGCCCCGTTGCGGTCCGAGATGTCGGGGGGTCTGTCAGGGGGTCAAGTCCCCTCACTCACCTTTCGAGCACGGCCCCGGCCCCGCGGCCGGGGCCTTTCGCCTTCTCCATCGACTCTGGATGATCGGCCCGTTATGCTCCGACCCTATAAATGTCAACTACAGGTCAAGGGCAACGGATGAGCGTCGATGAGACGGCCCCCCTGCGCGTCCTCGTGGTGGCCGGCGACCCCCGGATCCGAGCGGACACGATCACCCTCCTCGATGCCGGCGACGAACTCCGCGTCGTCGCCGACGCCCCCGACTCCGCGACGGCGCTGCCGCTGGCCGAGCGCCTGCGGCCCGACACCGTCCTCCTCGACGCCGCCTCGGCCGAGCACACGAAGCACCTCAGCAGGACGTCCCGCGTCTTCGTCCTCGCCGAGCCGGACGACCCCGCCGTCCAGGACGCGCTCCACGCCGGCGCCTGCGGGCACCTCGTCCCGGGCTCCTTCACCGCTCCCGATCTGATCCGGGGCATCCGCCAGGCGTCCCGCACCACCCTCGGCCTGTCCGCCCGCGAATCGGAGGTCATGGACCTCATCGCCACCGGCCGCTCCAACGGCGAGATCGCCCGCCAGCTCTTCCTCAGCGAGAAGACCGTCAAGAACCACGTCAACCGCATCTACGCCAAGCTCGGCGTCAGCTCCCGCGCCACCGCCATCGCCCTCTGGCGCGGCATGGTGAGCGTCCTCCCCGCCCGCGACTAAACGATTCGCACAGGTCCATCGCTCCTGATACTGTTCTTCCTGTCGCAAGGGCCCCCGGCCGAGGGCCGGACCCCCCATCGACAGGCGCCGTTAGCTCAATTGGCAGAGCAGCGGACTCTTAATCCGCGGGTTCGGGGTTCAAGTCCCTGACGGCGCACCCGCAATCACCAGGGCGTACACCGATCTTCGGCGTACGCCTTGTTCGCGTTGGTCGCGATCGCCGTTGCGGTCAGCGGATTCGCGCCCGGATGTGCCTGGCTCGGGGGTGTCAGGCGGGGCCGGAGGGGAACTCGGCCGGGCTCTTCAGGCCCAGCGAGCGGATCCAGATCTTGTCGAGGGTGTCGATCAGGGTCTCCGCGTCGTACTCGACGCCCTCGTACGACCAGGCCATGACCATGCGCTCGACCATCAGGGTCAGGGCGTGCGCGGTGTGCCGCGGGTCCAGGTCGGGGTACGCCTTGCCGGCCTTCTGCCAGTCGGCGATGGCGCGCGTGACCCTGCTCTGGAAGTGGTCGGCGACCTCCTCCCACTGGGCCTTCAGCCGCTCGTCCTCGTCGCGCGTCTGGTAGACGGCCTGCAGGACGCGGGCGTTGCGCCGGAACGCCTGGATGTAGACCCGGTTGACCTCGCGGATGCGGCGGACGGGGTCCTGCTGCCCGCTGATGTGGTCGGCCGCGATCCCGGTCAGCTCGGCGGAGATGCCCTTCATCAGCTCGTGCAGCAGATCGTGCTTGGACCGGTAGTAGTTGTAGAGCGTCCCCGACCCGACCTGCGCCTCGGTGCTGATGTCGGAGAGCCGGGCGTTGTGGAAGCCGTCCCGTTCGAAGACGACGCGCGCCGCCTCGCGCAGCCGCTGCGGCGTGGTCTCGCGGCGCCGGTCGACGCGGGTGCGGCCGCCGCTCGCTCCGCCGTTCTCGGCGGCGGGCTGGGGCACCCTGCACCTCGTTTCGGTCGCTGAACGTCGCGATCGTACCAGCCACCTGGCGTAGGCCAGGAAAAACAGAGGTTGACCTCAATCTCAGTTTCTCGGTACTTTCAGGCGTCGTGTGACGCGGTTAACACCCCCTGAGCTGCGGGCCTGCCGGTTTTTCTTGGCCCGGCCGCAGGCGAACCAGAAAAGCGAGGCCAGCGATGAACCTGGGTAGGAACAAGGGCACGACTCTGCGACGAGTCCTGCTGAGCGGCGGAGCGGCCCTGCTGCTCACGGCCGCCGCCGCGTGCGGAGGCGGCGACGAGGCGTCCGACGAACCGACCCTCACGGGCGCGCCGATCAAGGTCGGCCTGTTCAACCCGGACAAGGGCGCGGTGGCGGTCCCCGCGGTGAAGTCCGGGATGGACGCGGGCGTCAGCTACGTCGCCAAGGAGATGAAGGGCGTGGGCGGCCGGCCGATCGTGGTCGAGGCGTGCTCGACCGACGGCACCCCCGAGTCCACCATCGGCTGCGCCAACAAGTTCGTCCAGGAAGGCGTCGTCGCGGCCTTCGACGGCTTCAACCTCAGTTCGAGCGCCGGCATCGCCATCCTGGAAGCGGCCAAGATCCCGCTGATCGGCCAGATCCCGTTCGACCAGACCACCGGCTCCGCCGCGTCCGGACGCGTCTACCTCGGGCCGCCCCAGGCATCGTTCCTCATCGGCGCCCTGCAGGGGTTCAAGGCCGAGGGCAAGAAGTCGGCGACGCTGACGCTGGTCGACACCCCCGCCTCGCACAAGACCATCGACACCCAGCTGAAGCCGCTGGCCGGAGCCCTCGGGATCAAGGCGAACGGGCTGTACTACTCGCCCACGAACCCGAACTTCAGCGCCCTGGCGGCCACGATCGCCTCGACCAAGCCCGACGTCGCCGGCCTGATAGCCTCGCCGAACGCCTCGACCTGCACCCAGCTGATCAAGAACCTGCGGTCGGTCGGCTACAAGGGCGACATCTTCGTCGCCGCGTGCATGGGCTTCATCAAGTCGGACCCGGCGAACGCCCCGGGGGCGACGCTGTACTCGTCGGTGTGGCTGCCCGGGACGGAGAAGTACGCGCCCAAGGAGGCGGTGGCCAACCTCAAGGCGGCCACCGAGTACATCTCGAAGACCAGCGGTCCCGCCGACTTCTACGCCTACGCCCAGTTCGCCACCGTCGTGGACTTCGCCAAGGCCCTGTCGACCGGATCGTCGTCCGGCGAGCTGACCGGAGAGAGCGTGCTGACCACGCTCAAGGGCCTCAAGGACTTCCCGACCTTCCTCGGCACCAAGATCAGCTGCGGCAAGGAGAAGTCGCCGAACTGCACCACCCAGATGCTGCTGTTCTCGGTGCAGGAGGACCTCTCGCTGAAGCCCGTCACCGGCGACTGGATCACTCCCGCTCCGGAGATCATGGCGACCATCCCCGGCGCCAGCTGAGCAAGGTACACGAACCCCTTCATGAGCGATCTTCTGCAATTCGCCGTCCTGGGTTTCTCCACCGGAGCCGTCTACGCGGTGCTCGGGGCGTCGCTCGTCAGCATCTACGTCGCCACCGGCGTCATCAACTTCGCACAGGGGTCGGTGGCGCTGTGGGCGGTGTGGCAGGTGGCAGGGCTCCGCGCGAGCGGAGTCCTGGTCCTGCCGGTCGGCAGCGTCGAGCTGAGCTCCGGCCCGATGGACGTGTGGCCGGCGGTGCTCATCGGTGCGGTCAGCGGGCTCCTGTGGAGCCTGCTGGCCCACCTCCTGGTCTTCCGTCCGCTGCGCCGCGCTCCCGAGCTCGGGCAGGTCGTCGCGTCGGTCGGGGTGATGCTGCTCATCCAGGCCCTGGTCCCGCTCCGGTTCACCGCCGAGACCCTCGGCACGGACCCCGCCGGCCTCATCCCGCTCCCGACGCTGACGTCCAAGGTCATCACGGTCCTCGGCGCCACGATCGCGGTGAGCAACCTCATCCTGGCCGGGGCCGCGATCGCGATCGCGCTCATCCTGGCCGGCTACTTCCGGTTCACCAGGATGGGCGTCGCCACCAGGGCGGGCGCCGAGGACGAGCAGGCGCTCCGGCTGATGGGCTACTCGCCGGACCGGCTCGCCGCGATCATGTGGGCCGCGACGGGCTTCTTCTCGGGGCTGATCGTGATCCTGGCGGCGCCGGCGATCGGCGGCCTGGACCCGACCAGCTACATGCTGTACGTCGTGCCGGCCCTGTCCGTCGCGCTGGTGGGGCGGCTGACGTCGATCGGGGTCGCCTGCGGCGCCGGGCTGGCGCTCGGCTCGGTCCAGCAGATCCTGCTGTTCCTGACGTCCAAGAGCTGGTGGCCGTCGTGGGCGCAGGCCGGTGTCGGCGACGCGATCCCGTTCGTCATCGTCGTGGTGGCGCTGTTCCTGCTCGGCCGCGGCATCCCGGAACGCGGCGCCCGCGACGTCGGTGCCCAGGCGCCGGTGCGGGTGCCGCGGATCCGGCCGCTGTGGACCGCCGCGGCGATCGCCGCGACGGTGGTCGCCATCGTCCTCACCACGGGCCAGTGGCGGTTCAGCCTGGTGATGTCGATCATCCTGGCGCTGATCGCGGCGTCGGTCGTGCTGCTGACCGGTTACCTGGGCCAGATCTCGCTGGTCACGATGGCCTTCGCCGGCGCGGCCGGGTTCGCGCTGTCGAAGCTGACGACGAACCTGAGCGTCCCCTTCCCCCTCTCGATGCTGCTGGCGGCCCTGACCGCCACGGCCCTCGGGGTCGTGGTGGGCGTCCCGGCGCTGCGGATCCGCGGCGCCCAGCTCGCGGTGGCCACCATCGCGGCGGCGCTCGCGATCGAGAGCTTCGTCTTCAACAACCCGGCGATGACGCCCTACACGGGTAACGTGATCGAGGACCCGTCCCTGTTCGGGTTCTCCCTCGCCGTCCGCGAGGGCACCGACCTGATCACCCTGCGGTTCTCGTTCATGGTCCTGCTGATCGTCGCGGTGCTGCTGATCGCCATGGCGCGGCTGATGTCCGGGGCGACCGGGCGGGCGTTCCTGGCCGTGCGGTCCAACGAGCGCGCCGCGACCGCGGCGGGCGTGAACGTCCCGGCGGTCAAGCTGCTGGGCTTCGCGCTGGCGTCGTTCATGGCCGGGATCGGCGGCTGCCTGATCGGCTACAGCCGCGGCCAGCTCTCGGCCGCCTCGTTCACCGTCCTCGTGGGCCTGGCCGTCCTGGCGACCACCTACGTCGGCGACATCACCCGCATCTCGGGCGCGATCCTCGCGGGCATCGCCGGGCCGCTGGGGCTGCTGTACCTGGTGTTCACCCAGACGATCGACCTGGGCCACTACTACACGCTCATCCTGGCGATCGCGATGCTGCTGCGCGTCGTCGTCTTCGCGCCGCACCGCGACGCCGTCCCCGAATGGCTCCTCGTCCGGCGCGCCCGGCGGGCGCCGCCCCAACAGCCGGCCGCCGCCCACGCGAAGGAGCCCGCCGATGTCCGGTGATTCGAGCGCGCTGCTGCGCACCAGCGACATCTCCGTGCAGTACGGAGGCGTCCGGGCCAACGACGACGTGAGCATCGAGGTCGGCGCCGCGGAGATCGTCGGCCTGATCGGGCCCAACGGCGCGGGCAAGACGACCTTCGTGGACGCCGTCACCGGCTTCGCGCCGCACACCGGCACGATCGAGCTCGACGGCGTCCGGCTCGACTCGGTGCCCGCGCACCGGCGCCGCCGCATGGGCCTCGCCCGGACGTGGCAGTCGGGCGAGCTGTTCACCGACCTCACCGTGGCGGAGAACCTCGCCGTCTCGGTCGATCCGCCCGGATTGCGGGCCCTGGTCGCCGACCTCGGCAGACGCCGGAAGGGAGCCGACGAGGAGATCCAGAAGGCGCTGAGCCTGGTGGGCCTGGAGGAGATGGCGGGACGCCGTCCCGACGAGCTCTCGCTGGGCCGGCAGAAGCTCGCCGGCGTGGCGCGGGCCCTGGTCGGCTCCACCCGCGTGCTGCTGCTCGACGAGCCCGCCGCGGGGCTGGACACCGAGGAGAGCGCCGAGTTCGGGCGGGAGCTGCGCCGGATCGCGGCGTCCGGTCCGGGCGTCCTGCTGATCGACCACGACATGACGCTGGTCCTGGACGTCTGCGACCGCGTCTACGTCATGGACTTCGGCAAGATCATCGCCTCCGGCGCGCCGAGCGACGTCAGCAGCGACGCCCAGGTGATCGCCGCCTACCTGGGAAGCCCGGTGACGCCGTGACCGAGACGACCGAGACGACCGACGCACTGGAGATCCGCGGCCTCAGCGCCGGCTACCGCGGCGTCCCCGCCATCCGCGACATCGACCTGCGCGTGGCGAAGGGATCGATCCTGGCGCTGCTCGGCCCCAACGGCGCGGGGAAGTCCACCACGTTGCGCGCGGCCGCCGGCCTGCTGCCGGCGCTCGGCGGGACGGTGACCGCCGCCGGCTCGCCCGTCACCGGGAGCGTCGAGCGCGCCACCCGGTCGGGGCTGTGCCTGATCCCGGACAACCGGGGGGTCTTCCACCGGCTGACCGTCGCCGAGAACCTCAAGCTGGCCAAGGCGCGGGGCGGCTACGGCCCGGCGCTCGACCGGTTCCCGCAGCTGCGGCCGCTGCTGAACCGGCGCTGCGGCCTGCTCTCCGGGGGTGAGCAGCAGCTCCTCGCGATCGCGAAGACCCTGCTGCTCCGGCCGAAGGTCCTGCTCATCGACGAGATGAGCATGGGGCTGTCGCCGGTCGCCATCAAGCAGATCCTGCCGGAACTGCGCCGGCTCGTCGACGAGGACGGCACGGCGATCGTGCTCGTCGAGCAGCACATCGACCAGGCGCTCGGCGTCGCGGACGAGGCGGTCGTCCTCCACCACGGCCGGGTGGTGCTGACCGGCCCCGCGGCCGAACTCCGGGAGGACCGGGACCAGGTCCAGCGCGCCTACTTCGGAGAGGGAGAAAAGGAGGACTGACACGACCCCGAGGAGCTGATCGCCGGCCGCGACCGGTGACGCCGGCCGCGGGTCTTACCTGTGTCTTACGGGACGCCGTTCTCGCTGGTCCGGGGGCGGCGGCGGGTGTTGGGTGAGGGATGTCCGCGGACGGCCGGTGGTGGGCGTCCGCTTCGTCTCTCCGGGAGAACCGATGTCCCCTCGTATCGTCGTCGCCGCCCTGACGGTGCTGGTGGTCGCCGCCGGCGCCGGGCTCTACCTGTTCCAGCCGTGGAAGGCGTTCACCGACACCACGGTGACCGAGGCCCTGCCGACCGCCTCCGCCCCCGCGACCGCGCCGGAGCAGGCCCCGGGTCCCGTGCGCCTCGCGGAGGGAAGGTTCGTCACCCACGATCACGACACCAGCGGCGCGGCCCTCGCGGTCCGGCTCGGGAACGGCGACCGGCTCCTGCGCCTGGAGGACCTCCGCACCTCCGATGGACCGGACCTGCGGGTCTACCTGTCCCGCCGGTCCGCCGACGCGGTGCCGCGGGGACTGGGCGAGGACGCGGTCGACCTCGGCGAGCTCAAGGGCAACCTCGGCGACCAGAACTACGCCATCCCCGCAGGTACCGACCTGTCCGGGTTCCGCAGCGCCGTAATCTGGTGCAAGCGGTTCTCGGTCTCCTTCGGAGCCGCCGACCTCTCCCCCGGGAGGAGCTGAGTCTTGAACGCCGCCGCGGGCCACATCCTGGTCGTCGAGGACGACCCGACCGTCGCCGAGGTCGTCACCGGGTACCTCGCCCGCGCCGGGCACCGGGTCGCGCATGCCGCCGACGGCCCGGCCGCGCTGGAGATGGCCGCGGCGCTGCGGCCCAGGCTGATCGTGCTCGACCTGATGCTGCCCGGCATGGACGGCCTGCAGGTGTGCCGCCGGCTGCGGTCGGCGGACGGGCCCCCCGTGCCGGTCGTGATGCTCACCGCGCGCAACGAGGAGGCCGACCGGATCCTGGGGCTGGAACTGGGCGCGGACGACTACATCGCCAAGCCGTTCAGCCCCCGCGAGCTGGTGCTGCGGGTGGCGTCCGTGCTGCGCCGCGCCGAAGCACCGCCGCCCGGCGCGGCCCCGGCGGCGCTGCGGGCCGGTGACCTGGTCGTCGATCCGGCGGCGCGGCGTGCCGAGCGTGGCGGCCGGCCGCTGGCCCTCACCGCCCGCGAGTTCGACCTGCTGGCCTTCCTGCTGCGCCACCCCGGCCGGGTGTTCACGCGAGAGGAGCTGCTGCGGGACGTCTGGGGATGGGACTTCGGCGACGCCTCGACGGTCACCGTCCATGTGCGGCGCCTGCGGGAGAAGATCGAGGACGACCCGGCCGTCCCCAAGCTCATCAGCACCGTGTGGAGCGCCGGCTACCGGTTCGACCCGCCCGCCGGTGAGGCGTCGCCCGCATGAACGGGCTACCGGTCGTCGTCGGCGTCACCCGGATGAGCGAGGTACTGGTCATCGTGGGGCTGGCGGCGCTGGGCGCCCTGGTCGCCGGGCTGCTCGCCGCGCCCGCCGTCGCCCTGCTGCGCCGCCGCCCGGTGGTGCTGTCGATGTTCGCGGTCGCCGCGCTCGCCGTGGTCGCGATGGCGGCGGGCACGATCGCGGTGGCGGTGGAGATGTTCCTGTCCCCGCACGACTTCCAGGTGGTGCTGATCGTGGTCGCCGTGTCGGGCGCGGCCTCGCTCGGCGCGGCGCTGCTGTTCGGCCGCCGGATCGCCGCGGGCAGCCGGGAACTGGCGCTCGCGGCGCGGGACGTCGGCAGCGAGGCGGGGTTCGTCGCCCCCGCGGACCCGCCGATCGCCGAACTCGCCGCGCTCGCCGCCGCGCTGGAGGAGACCGGCACCCGGCTCAGGGCGGCGCAGGAGCGGGAACGGGCGCTGGACGCCTCCCGACGGGACCTCGTCGCGTGGATCTCCCACGATCTGCGCACCCCGCTGGCCGGGCTCCGCGCCATGGCCGAGGCGCTGGAGGACGGCGTCGTCCCCGACCCCGGCCGGTACCACACCCGCATCCGCGCCGAGGTCGAGCGGCTGTCCGACATGGTCGACGACCTGTTCGAGCTGTCCCGCATCCAGGCCGGATCATTGGAGCTGACCCTGGCCCGGGTCTCGATCTACGACCTGGTGGACGACGCCATCGCCACCGCCCGGCCGCTCGCGGAGCAGCGGGGGGTGCGGCTGCGCGACGGCGGCGTCGCCCGGCTGCCCGTGCGGGTCGACGGCCAGGGCATCACGCGGGTGCTGGGGAACCTGCTGGTCAACGCCATCCGCGCGACGCCGGCCGACGGCACGGTCGCGGTGAGCGCGCGCCGCGACGGCGACCGGGTCGTCCTCGCGGTCGACGACGCGTGCGGCGGCATCCCCGAGCGGGACCTGCCCCGGGTGTTCGACACCGGCTGGCGCGACGGCCAGGCCCGCACCCCGGCGTCCGTCCCGGCGGAGGAGGACGACGCCGGCGCGCGCCAGCGGCGCCTCGGCGACACCGGCGCGGGGCTCGGGCTGGCGATCGTCCGCGGCATCGTGGAAGCCCACGCCGGTCGTGTCTCAGTCCGCAACACGGGCGTGGGGTGCCGTTTCGAACTCACCCTCCCGGCGGCCGGCACCGACCGGTCCCCCGCCGGCCCGGGCTTGGGCGCGGAGGGGTGACCGGAATTACTGGATGTCCGTTCCTGGGATTTCGGTCATCCTTGGCGTGAATGGCACGAGGTAAACGCGCCGGTGCCGGCAAGATCAACTTGTGGAAATCGGAATAACTGGACATTTCGGTCGGGTTGCCCTATTGGGCGCCCGGGGACGGGGATTCTCGGCAATCCTTGTTTCCCCGATAAGACGTTGTGACAGCCTGGGCACAAGCTGTGCTCATACGAGCATGTTTCACCCAGTATCGTGATCTCGCTGTCGACGCCGAGGACCCCGATGCCTGACTATTTCGAACCCGCCGAAGCAGCCGCCCAGCCGGACGTCCGGCAAACCGGCGGCGCGCCGTCCCGCGGACGGCGCGGACGGGACGGAATGCGCGCCTGCCACCAGTTCATCTCCGTGCTTCCCGCGGCGGTGATGGGCCTTCTCGGCCTCACCGCCGTGGCCGCGCTGTACAGCGCCGACACCGTGAACCGGGACACGCGCCTGCTCCTCGCCATGGTGGCCGCGGGGGCGGTGATCACCCTGCTGGCGGCGGTGGCGGGCGCGGAGGGGGCGTCCCGGCGGCTGGCCCGGCGGCGCGCCCGCGAGCACGAGCAGCTGCGGCGGCGGCTCGGCGAGCTCGGCTTCCTGGTCGCCCGCGGCCGGCGCGACCTGCAGCGGCTCGCCGCCGGGCTGCGCTCGGGCGAGAGCGCCAAGCCCTGCCGCGAGGACCTCCCGGTCCCGGACGCCGGCGACTCCGTCGCGCAGCTCGCCTACGAGCTGCAGCGGGCGCAGGCCACGGCCTGGAACGCCGTGCTGGGCGCCGCGACCCACCAGCCCACCGCCGAGTCCGGCCGCCGGGTGGACGTCTTCGTCAACCTCGCCCGCCGGATGCAGACCCTCTCCCACCGCGCCATCCAGAGCCTCGACGAGCTGGAGAACCAGGTCGAGGACCCGGACCTGCTCAAGGGCCTGTTCAAGGTCGACCACCTCACCACCCGCACCCGCCGCCAGGCCGAGAGCCTCGCCGTGATCGGCGGCGCCTCGCCGCGCCGCCGCTGGACCAAGCCGGTGACGGTCTACGAGGTGCTGCGCTCGGCGATCGCCGAGGTGGAGCAGTACAACCGGGTCAAGGTGGTGCCGCCGGTCGACGGGCACCTGCACGGCGGCGCGGTCGCGGACGTCGTCCACCTGCTGGCCGAGCTCATCGAGAACGCGACGAGGTTCTCCCCGCCGCAGACGCAGGTCCTCATCCGGGTCGAGCGGGTCAGCGCCGGCATGGCCATCGAGGTCGAGGACCGCGGCCTCGGCATCCCCCGCGGGGAACAGCGCCGGCTGAACGCCCTGCTCGCCGACCAGGACCAGGGCGACACCCGCGACCTGCTGAAGGACGGGCGGATCGGGCTGCTCGTCGTCTCCGCGCTCGCCCGCCGGCACAAGATCCGGGTCCAGCTGCAGGGCAACGTGTACGGCGGCACGCAGGCCGTCGTCGTCGTGCCCGCCGAACTGGACGGCGGCCGGCCCGAGGACACCGGGGAGCGGCCCCGGCCGGTTCCCGCGCACGCCCGCCC
>NZ_SMKM01000161.1 GCF_004348665.1 Actinomadura sp. GC306
CTCCCGGAGCCGAGCCGTGCCCTCCCGGACCCGAGCCGCTGCCGCCCGGAGCGCGCGTCGACCTCGCCCGGGAACGCGCCGACTCCCAGGTCGACGCCGTCCTGGACGCCCTGGACCGCGAACTCGTCGGCCTCGCGCCCGTCAAGACCCGCATCCGCGAGATCGCCGCGCTGCTGCTGGTCGACCGCGTCCGCGCCCGCTTCGGCATCGACTCCGGACGCCCCAACCTGCACATGTGCTTCACCGGCCGCCCCGGCACGGGCAAGACGTCCGTCGCGCTGCGGCTCGCCGAACTGTTCCACCGCCTCGGCTACGTCCGCCGCGGCCACCTGGTCTCCGTCACCCGCGACGACCTCGTCGGCCAGTACGTCGGCCACACCGCCCCGAAGACCAAGGAGGTCCTGAAGAGGGCCATGGGCGGCGTCCTGTTCATCGACGAGGCGTACTACCTCTACCGCGCCGAGAACGAGCGCGACTACGGGCAGGAGTCCATCGAGATCCTCCTCCAGGTCATGGAGAACCAGCGGGACGACCTGGTCGTCGTCCTCGCCGGCTACAAGGACCGCATGGACTCCTTCTTCGCGTCCAACCCCGGCATGAGCTCCCGCATCGCCCACCACATCGACTTCCCCGACTACGAAACCGCCGAACTGGAGGCGATCGGCCGGCTGATGATGGACCGCGAGGGCTACGGCCTCGCCCCCGAGACCGAGCCGGTCTTCCGCGACTACCTCGCCCGCCGCCGCGAGCAGCCCCGCTTCGCCAACGCGCGCTCCGTCCGCAACGCCATCGAACGCGCCCGCCTCCGCCACGCCAACCGGCTCCTCGCCAGAGGCGGAGACGTCGGACGCGACGATCTCACCACCCTGCACCCGGAGGACTTCCTCGCCAGCCGCGTCTTCGGGTGACCGGTGTCACGTCCGTTCAAGGGATGACCCCCCGCATGTCCTAATGTTGGGACGGACGACATCAGAGGTGGGGGATACGTTGCTTAACCCTGAGGATCTGTACGAGCTCGACGCCGACCTGCCGGAAATGACGGGTCCGGTGCTGCTGCACAGCCTCGACGGCTTCGTGGACGCCGGATCCACCGGCCAGCTCGTGCGCGAGCACCTGCTGGAGGCACTGGAGAACCGCGTCATCGCCCGCTTCGACGTCGACTCACTGATCGACTACCGGGCCCGCCGTCCGCCGATGACGTTCGACCGCGACCACTGGGCCTCCTACGAGGCGCCCGAACTGGTCGTCCGGCTGCTGCGCGACGAGGCCGGCAGCCCGTTCCTGATGCTGTCCGGGCCCGAACCCGACCGGCTGTGGGAGGGATTCACCGCGTCCGTCCTGCACCTCGTGAAGCGCCTGGACGTCGCGCTCGTCGTCGGCTTCCACGGCATCCCGATGGGCGTTCCGCACACCCGCCCGGTCGGCGTCACCTCGCACGCCACCCGGCCGGAGCTGGTCACCCGCAACTCCTGGTTCGACAAGGTCCAGGTCCCCGGCAGCGCCGCGGGCCTCCTCGAACTGCGGCTCGGCGAGGCGGGCCACGACGCCCTCGGCCTCGCCGTGCACGTCCCGCACTACCTCGCCCAGTCCGCCTACCCGGCCGCCGCCGTGGCGGCGCTGGAGGGCGTCATCGACGCCACCGGCCTCGCGCTCCCGGTCGAGCGGCTCCGCGAGGCGGCCGCCGCCACCAACGCCGACATCGCCGAGCAGGTCGACGGCAACGACGAGGTCGAGAAGGTCGTCCGGGCCCTGGAGCAGCAGTACGACGCCTTCGCCGGCGCCGCCGAACGCGACAACCTGCTCGCCGAAACGGGCGACATGCCCACCGCCGAGGAACTCGGCGCCCAGTTCGAACGCTTCCTCGCCGAACAGGACGGACCGGACTCCCAGTCCTAGACATATCCGGCCGGGCCCCGGGTACGCGACCCTCCGAGGGAGGTGCGCGCAATGGCCCAGAAGGTGAACGAGGTGATGACGCCGGTCCCGGTGGCGGTGCCGCCGGACACGTCCCTGGCGGAGGTCGGCGACCTCATGCGGAAGCACGGCATCGGCGACGTCCTGGTCGTCCACGAGGGGCGACTGCGCGGCCTGGTCACCGACCGCGACATCGTCGTCCGCGCCGTCGCCCTCCAGAAGGACATGGCCACCGCCGTCGCCGACATCTGCAGCACCAACCTGATCACCGTGGCGCCCGGCGAGGACGCGGAGACGGCCGTCCGCCTCATGCGCCGCCACGCGATCCGCCGCGTCCCCGTCGTGGACGGCGACCGCCCGATCGGCATGGTCTCCATCGGCGACCTCGCCATCCAGCGCGACGAGCGCTCGGCCCTCGCCGACATCAGCGCCGAACCCCCGAACACCTGAGCACCGCCCGTTTCGCGATGCCCCGCTCCGACCGGGTACGCTTTCCCGTCAACACCGGGCGCGTAGCTCAGGGGTAGAGCACTCGCCTTACAAGCGAGTGGCCGCAGGTTCGAAACCTGCCGCGCCCACCCACGCCAAGGCCATGATCCGCCCCCGCGGACCATGGCCTTCGATCTTGCGTGCGGCCAACCGAGTGATCAGCGCGGGGACCTTCGCCGAGAGCCGCGCTGAGTAGCTTGGTGCCCGTGACCGACGATGATGAGCGTGACCGTCTGGCGGAGGACCTGCTTCGCCTGAGCCTTCCCGAACTGGTCGACGTCCTCCGCCGGGTGCTGCCCGCTCATCAGGAGGCGGGCAGCTTCATGTCCTCGGCGCTGGTCCTCGCCCAGGTCTCGCAGCCGTCAGGTGTCGACCCCGTGCATGGGCACCCGAGCACCGAGCTCGTCGCCTGGCCCGACCGTGACTTCTACGATGGCGGCTTCGGGCCGGAGCCGGGGCTGTGGGAGCAAGGCACCTGCCCCGGCTGCAAAGTGGAAGTCACATCGACGGCCAAGCGCGCCTTCTGCCCCCATTGCGGGACGCTCTGTCAGCTCACCTAGGCCCGTACTGCCCATGGACGTTGGTGCCGTCGTCACCGGTTGGATGAGGGACCCTGCTGGCGTGTGTGGAGCTACCGCACGCCAACGCCACGCCAGATGGTCCTCATGCCGCGCTGACCGGGTTGTCGGCTCCGTCTGGCGTGGTACGTGGTGGACGATAGCCGTTCGATGTGGCGGGCGGCCGAGTGGTGCCAGATCTCGCACACCACCGCTTCCCGCTGGGCCGCCGCTACAGGACCGCAGCCCTGCCGCGATGAGCGACCGCTGGATTGTCGACGTCCTTCGCCGCGTGCCCCCTCATGGCGAAGGGGCTGGGCTGTGCCAAGTAGTCATCTGGAGGTCACCGGATTGCCCCACATGCTGAGGGCTCCAGATGTTGGGTCTTTCGGACTGCGTGGTGGCTCCGGGCTGGCCTGGAAATTAGTCTGAACTACGAGGAATGGCTCGCCCTAGTATGAGGAGGCCGACAGTGGGGAGCACCAATGTCAGGATCGCCGTAACCCAGGTTAGATTAGTGGTGATCTGCGGCTCCCAAATGGTTCGGTCCATCCCTACGACCATGCCGAAAAGTATGACGCTGGCCATTGTGCAGCCGACCGCGTAGTAGCTGGCGAGCCTGAGCGCCCGTGCTTGAGGGCCCAGGATTCGAGGACGCCGAGCGATGCGGATGAGCAGGAGAATCAAGACGGTTGCGGTCCACACCCAGACTGTCCACTCAGGCAGGCTAGTGTACTTCCAATACTTCGCCGTGCTGAGGTCGTGCTGGAAACCGTAGACCGTTTGGGTCACCAGGAGGATACCGACGAGCTGGGTTCCGTACGCGGTGACCACAGCGATCCTGACCAGCTCCTTGCGGCCCTCGCCGTCGATGGAGATGTCGAACAGCCACGCAAGGCCCGCTAGTGCCAGCGCACCCCCCATAGCGAGCAGTCCAGAGGCGATCAAGCCTTCAGTGTGAGCCCGAATGCAGGTCCTTTCCCCTGCGATGATTCCGAACAGGACGCTGTCTACCGCGAGCACGAAGAAGGCAGCAGAGAAGAGTGTGAGGGCGAGAATCCGCTTGCCGTCGTTGCCTCTTTGTGCGAGCAGGATGCCCATGATGGCGAGGACGAAGCCCGCCAGGAGGCCGGCGAACTGGGAGTGGGAGGAGGCAGACCCGAGGAAGGTCCAGTCGAGCTTCCCGCAGACGTCCTCTTCGAGTGCGCTGGCCTGTTTCGGAGTAACCCACATCGCCATGCTTGCTCCCGAGGTGCCGGGTTCGGACGCTTGTCGGTGAGACGCGAGCCATGGCGTATGCGATGCTTACTGTTAAGTCTGGTATCCCTTACCTCAGGTCGGATGCTTGCCAAGATGGCGCCCTACCCGGCCTTGGCCGTGACCAGATGGAGAGGTGCGGTTTCGGGTGGAGGGCCCGCCGTACGTGATGAGCGAGTGACCCTTTTCATCCGTGGGTGAGTTCGTAGTTCTGTAGGACGGCGATGGCCTTGACCAGGTGGCCGGCCTTGCCGGGGCTGCAGCGGAGCTTGCGGAGGAGCCGCCATGATTTGAGCTGGGCGTTTGCGCGTTCGCCGGGGCCGCGGAGCTTGGCGTGCGCCCGGTTGGCCTGCTTCTGGGACTCGGGCTTGTTCTTGCCCTTGTAGGGCGTGATGACGACCGGGGCTTCGGCTCCTTGGTAGGCCTTGTCGGCCAGGGTGAGGATGCCGGCCTTGTTCAATGCGCGCAGGATGCCCCAGACGCGGGCGGCGGTCAGGTCGTGGATCTTGCCGGGCATCGCCCCCGACGTCCACACGATCGTCCCGTCAGGGCTGGCGATGACCTGCACGTTCATTCCGTGGCATCGGTGTTTGGCCGAGTAGTACGGCCGGTCGGCGCGTACCCGGTCACAAGCGATGAGCGTGCCGTCCAGCACCAGCAGGTGCAGCCCGTCCCGTTGGGCCCTGTCCAGCGCCGCCGCCAGTTTCGGCGACCGCGCCGACAGCAGCGCCACCGCCTCCTGGACGTACCTTCAGGCGGTGCTCGTCGATACCCCGAACCCGGCCCCGAGTTCGGTGAAGGTGTCGCCTTTCCGCAGGTGGACCAGCACCAGCAGGGCCTGACGGCCGGGGTTGAGCCGCCGCCCGGGCGACCCGATCGCCTTGCGGTGCCTGCGGAGCACACCGGCCAGGTAGTTCAGAGTCGGACGCGACAAATCGACGGCGGCGCGGTAGAACCGCATGCGAGGCCCCTGGTGCGACGTGGTGGTTGTGGTGATCAACCCGTCTACCAGGGGCTTCTTCACTTCACCCGCCGAACGTCCCGATCGCGATCATGCTGTGATCGACGTCCCCCCCGGACCGATGAAAAAGGGTCAGTGTTTCTTGGCCGGGGGTAGCAACGGCCACGCCATTATCAAGCTGTCCTCCGGCAGGCAGGGAAGTGCTACCTACGGCGAGCCGGTTATTGCGCCGGAGGTTCCGGAGAGTTGACGGTCGGGCCGTAGCGAGTGGCTATATCCTGGGAGGTTGGCCATTTGCTGTAGGTGGGGGACTGGGGCCAGCCTTCTGGGGAGTCCTGCCATTCTTCTTGGCGGCCGTAGGGGAGTAGGTCGATCAGGGCGAAGGTGTGGGTGAGTTGTTCGGTGCCGCGGCCGTTGGTGTGCCAGGTGCGGTAGACGGTGTCGCCGTCGCGGAGGAACACGTTGACCGCGAAGTGCCCGTTGGCGGGTGCGCCGACGTCGGCGCCGAACGGGCTGTTCGCGGTGGAGTACCAGGGCATCTTGTTTCCGACCTTGCGCTTGTACGCGAGGGCCTCGTCGATCGGGCCCTGGGTGACGATGACGAACCTGGCGTCGTACGCGTCCAGGAACTCCAGGCGTGTGAACTGCGCCGTCAGGCCGGTGCAGCCGTCGCACTGCCATTCCTCGCCGGGGAACCACATGTGGTTGTAGACGATCAGCTGGGATTTGCCCTCGAAGATGTCGGCCAGGCGGGTTTCGCCTTCTTCGCCTTCGAGGGTGTAGTCGGGCATCTCGACCATCGGCATGCGGCGGCGCTGGGCGGCGATCGCGTCGAGTTCGCGGGTCGCGGCCTTCTCACGGGCTCGCAGGTCGTCGAGGTGGCGCTGCCAGGTCTCGGTGTCGACGACGGGCGGTAGCGCATCGGTGGTCATTGGACATCTCCGGGGTTCGTGCGGTTGTGGTCTGTAGGGATGGACCAGGCTCGTTCCCCGGATTCATCGGTTCACGGCGCGACCCCCCGTCCTGGTGGGACGAGGGGTCGGTCGCCCGGCTTGGGGGAGCGGTCAGCGGCCCAGGCCGAGGAGGGCGTTCAGCTGGGCGAGGAGGGCCGGGAGCAGGCCCAGGTCGCCGGGGCCGTCGAGGATGCCGGCGATGGCGCACAGCAGGTTGCCGAGCAGCTTGCCGGGGCCGGAGACGGCCGTGATGTCCAGGACGACGCGGTCGAGGTGGACCGTCAGCCCGAGGAGGTCGAGGTCCAGCGGCCCCAGGGTCAGGTCCAGGATCGGGCAGTTGCCCGCGGGCAAGCCGACGGGGAGCGTCACGGCCTGGTCGGTCACGGTGCCGGTGGTCGCGCCGGACGCGTCGCGCAGCGTGCCGTCGAGGGTGCCGTTGAGCAACAGCCGGCGGCCCTCGGACGTGAAGGTCGCCGGCACGACCGTCCCGGTGAAGGTCGAGCCGTCGGCCGCGGTGCCCGTGACCGGGACGCTGTCCAGCGGCGCCGGTGCCGCGGCCTCGCGGGCCGAGACGGGGGCGGAGGTGAGGGCGAGCACGGTCAGCAGCGCGATCGCGATCGCGGACAGGTTGGTAATAACCCTTCGCATAGACGCATTCCTCCTTTGAATTCTTGCGTCTTGTCTTGAGCGGGTTCGGGGTACCCGGGCGGTATGGCGGTACACGCCGGGGTGTTATTGGTTCGTGATCATTTGTGTATCGGCTGGTGGCAGGGGTTTGTGGGTAAGGTGATAATGGCGCAGGAGTGGCAATTCGGCGTTTTTTGTGAACGGAATCGGCGGTTGCGCGTCGTGCTTCGGGCTCCGGGGCGGCCGGTGGGGGCCCTGGTGATCGCTGGCGGGGGCCGTCCGGAAACCCGTTTACATGGGGTTCACATATGGGCAACAGGTCCGAAATGCCTGGTTGACAGGTTGGGGCGTGCTGAAGCCGCCTCGAAGGGACGACCCACGTTGAGCTACAAGGCCGAATACATCTGGATCGACGGCACCCGGCCGACCGCCCGGCTGCGCTCCAAGACCAGGATCGTCGCGGACGGCGCCGAGCCGGCGGTGTGGGGCTTCGACGGGTCCAGCACCAACCAGGCGCCGGGCGACAAGTCCGACTGCGTCCTCAAGCCCGTTTTCACGTGCCCCGACCCCATCCGGGGCGGCGACCACAAGCTGGTGCTGTGCGAGGTCTTCCTCGTGGACGGGACGCCCCACGAGACCAACACGCGGGCGCAGCTGCGCCCGATCGCCGAGCAGTACGAGGCGCAGGAGTCCTGGTACGGGATCGAGCAGGAGTACACGTTCTTCAAGGACGGCCGCCCGCTCGGCTTCCCGGAGCGCGGGTTCCCGGCGCCGCAGGGCTTCTACTACTGCGGTGTGGGCGCCGACGAGGTGTTCGGACGCGAGATCGTCGAGGCGCACATGGACGCGTGCCTGGCGGCCGGGCTGAAGCTCTCGGGCATCAACGCCGAGGTCATGCCGGGGCAGTGGGAGTTCCAGATCGGCCCGGCGGGGCCGCTGGAGGTCGGTGACCACATGTGGGTCGCGCGGTGGCTGCTCTACCGCGTCGCCGAGAACTACGGCGTGTCCGCCACCCTCGACCCGAAGCCGGTCGCGGGCGACTGGAACGGCGCCGGGGCGCACACGAACTTCTCGACCAAGGCCATGCGCGAGGGGTACGACGCGATCATCACGGCGTGCGAGGCGCTCGCGGAGCGGGCGCCGGAGCACGTGGCCGGGTACGGCGCCGACATCGAGCGGCGGCTGACCGGGATGCACGAGACGGCGCCGTGGAGCGAGTACAGCTACGGCGTGTCGGACCGCGGCGCGTCGGTGCGGATCCCGTGGCAGGTCGAGGTCGACAAGTGCGGCTACATCGAGGACCGGCGGCCGAACGCCAACGTCGACCCGTACGTGGTGGCGCGCCTGATCACGGGCACGTGCTGCGCGGCGCTGGAGAAGGCCGGCCAGGTCTGACGCCCGGCCGAGAGAGGGTCCCCGGGGAGCGCGTCTCCCCGGGGACTTCGCTGTCTCCCCCTAGGCCCGCCGGATCGGGGAACGCGGCCAAACGTCGGCAAAATGGTGGGCTTGGGGGAGTTCCCCCCTTCGGCGCCGGGTAGCACTTCATCGTTCGCACCGGGGGAGGGAACGATGCCCGATTCGTCTTTCGGGCGGTACTCCGGCGGTCTGCCCGGCAGGCACGCCGGCCGCTCTGCGCCACGGCCCTGGGAACGGTCGTTCCGCTGCCCCTCCTCGGCGCGGCGGCGCCCGGCGGAGGCGCCGGCGAGGCGGTACGAGGAGTTCGTCGCGCTGCACGAGGAGATCGCCGCCCGGTCGGACCCGCCGCTGCGCGCGCTGTGGTGGACCGGCGGGGCCGCCGCGTTCGGCGGGGCGATGCTGGCGTTCGCCGCGGTGCTCGGGCTGCGCACGCTGTTCGGCGTGGAGGCCCCCGTGTTCGCGGGCGAGCACACCGCCCCGGAGGCCGCCGCGGGCAGCTACGCGCTGTGCGCCTTCGCGGGGACGATCCAGGGGACCGCGCTGATGCACCTGCTGCTGGCGACGGCGGCGCGCCCGGTCCGGGCGTTCGCGTGGATCGGCGGCATCGCGGTCGCGCTGCTGACGATCGTGCCGCTGACGCTGAAGGGCCCCCTGGACGCGGCGTTCGCGACGTCCGGCCTGAACCTCGTCGGCGGGGCGGCGGTGGTGGTGCTGCTGTCCGCCGTGGTGGCGGCCGCGCGCCCGTTCTCAGGGGACGGCCCGCGCGGACGCAGCCCCTGGTGACCCTGCGCTGCGCCGCACGCGCCTGCCCGGCGCCTCCGATGGGGCCGCCCGAAATATCGCGCCGTCGAGCCGAATTAACGAAGGGTTCACAGGCGGACGATATCGCCCGTGCGCTGACCAGTGTTTCAATGCATTGAGCGGACCGTGTATCTCGGACGCGGCCGCCTTTGGTCAATGCGCGCCGGGCGGGTGCGTCGGATGCGGATGGATAATGCGAAAATGATCCTCTCCCCGCGGGGCCTGCGAGCAGCCACGAGCAATCTCCTCCGGCTGGCGGCGCACGGGCATGTCGCCGATCTGCGCCCGATGCCGGCGGACCCGGTCGAGGACGGCCCGCGGCGGTCGGTGTACCGCTACCGGCCGCCGGAGGGGGTGGTGCCGGCGGGGCCGCCGGTGCTGTTCGTCCCGCCGCCGGGGGCGCCGGCGCGCTGCTACGACCTGCGCCGCGGGTGCAGTCTCGCCGAGCACGTGGTCCGGGCCGGGCGGCTCGGCTACCTGCTCGATCACGGGCCGGTCCGCCGCGCGGACCACGAGCCGGACCTGGCGGAATGGGTCTCGGACGTGCTGCCCGCCGCGATCCGGGCGGTGCACCGGGACACGGGCGGCCAGCCCGTCCAGCTCGTCGGCTGGGGCCTCGGCGGGGTCGTCGCGCTGCTCACCGCCGCGGCCGGGCCGGGCCTGCCGATCGCGTCCGCCGCGGTCATCGCCGCCCCCGTCGACCCGAATGCGGTTCGGCACGCGGTCATGCCGGGGCCACTGGTGAAACGGGCCTACCAAGCCGCCGGAATAGACAAGTACATGGTTCGGCCCTGCCTAATACTGACCCATCTCGACAATGCCGATTTCCTTGCTCAGGCCGAGGCTATCGATCATTTCGCGCAGGAGATGAGCGGCTACTCCGGACGCGCCGCGAAGCGCATTTACCGTGCCCTTTCCCGCAACAACGCGCTGATGCGCGGCGGAGTCGAGATCGGCGGCCGAACAGTGGATCTCGCCGACGTGCGGGTGCCGGTGCTGGCCATCGCCGGACGCGGTGACGCCGTCGCGCCGGTCCGGGCGGTCCTGCCCCTCATCCGGCTGCTCGGCGGGGCGCCGCAGGTGCGCTTCGAGATCGCCGGCGGCGGGCACCTGGACGTCCTGACCGGGCGCTCCGCCAGGAAGACCACCTGGCGGTATCTGGACCGCTGGCTCGACGAGGGCACGATCAGGCACGGCATCCGGCCGCAGCGGCTCACCGCACCCGGCTGATCCGTCCCCGGCCGACTCGCGCCCGGCCGACTCGCGCCCGGCCGACCCGCGCCCGGCCGACCTGCACCCGGCCGATCCGCACGCCCGCCTCGGCCGCGGTCTGCGGCGCGTCAAGGGACGTTCCAAAGTTCTTTGCGGGCCCGTCATCGCTGCGCACTCGGGTGTGTCGTCACGGTGACGTGATGTTCACCGACCGTAGTGTGGCGCCTCGTTGATGCGAGCCGCGCCGGGCCGGCACCGGTCCGGGAGCGCGGCCTGGGCCGGGCGGAACGTCGGGGGGCACTGCATGGCGGCGGAGACGGGCGTGTACGGGCGGACGCCGGAGAGCCGGGCGCGGCCCGAGATCGTCGGGGTGACCCCGTTCGGCCGTCCAGCGCCGCATCTGGCCGTGGCGGTCGCGCGCGCGGGCGGAACGGGGGTGCTCGACCTCGGCGCCGACCGCGCGGCCGGGCTCGCCGCCCTCACCGACGTGCGCCGCTGGTGGACGGGCCCGTTCGGGATCCGCGTGCCCGCGGGCTGCCGCGTCCGGCCCACCGAGATCCCGGCCGCCGCCGACACCGTCCTCGTGGACGCCCCGGCGCTGCGGTCCGACGACTCGCTGGACGTCGCCGGGTTCGCGCGGGGCCGCCGCCTGCTGGTCGAGGTCGTGGACCCGGACGAGGCCGCCGCCGTCATCCCCGTCGCCCGCGGGTTCACCGGCGACGTCGGGCTCATCGCGCGCGGCGCCGAAGCGGGTGGACGCGTCGGCGAGCTGGGCACGTTCGTCCTGCTTCAGCGGCTCTTGGCCGACTCGTCGGTGGACGTCCCGGTCTACGCGGCGGGCGGCATCGGCCCGCACACGGCGGCGGCGGCGGTCGCGGGCGGCGCGGCCGGGGTCGTCCTCGACGTGCAGCTCGCGCTCGTCCGGGAGGCGGACCCGTCCGCCGAGGTCGAAGCCGCGCTCGTGGAGCCGGAGACCCTCACCGGAGGACGGGCCCTGCCGGTGGGGCTGGACGGGCCGGCGGCCGCCGCGCTCGCGGCCCGGCACAAGACGGCCGGGGGAGTGGTCCAGGAGGTCCGCGAGCAGATCGCCGCGCACCTGCGCGCCGCCGTCCGGGCGGAGCCGCTGGCACCGCGCGAGGACGCCTCCGGCCGCGCGTACCCGGTCGTCCAGGCGCCGATGGCCCAGGTCAGCGACCGCTCGGCGTTCGCGGGGGCCGTCGCGCAGGAGGGCGGCCTCCCGTTCCTCGCGCTCGCCCTGATGGACGGCGAGCAGGTCGCGGCGCTGCTGCGCGAGACCGCCGACCGGCTCGGCGGGCGGCCCTGGGGGGTCGGCATCGCCGCCGCGGTGCCCGCCGGGTACCCGCCCCCGGAGGTCCGTGCGGCGCAGCTCGCCGCCGTCCGCGCGGCCGCGCCCCCGTACGCGCTCGTCGCCGGCGGGTGCGCCGCGGAGGCCGCGGCGCTGGAGGACGCCGGGGTCAGCGCCTACCTGCACGTCCCGTCGCCCGGCCTGCTCGACCGTTTCCTGGACGAGGGCGCACGGAAGTTCGTCTTCACCGGCCGGGAGGCGGGCGGGCACGCCGGGCCGCGGCCCGCCTTCGCGCTCTGGGAGGCCCAGGTCGAGCGGCTGATGGCGTTCGACGGCGACGCCGGCGAGCTGTCGGTGATGTTCGCGGGCGCCGTCCACGACGAGCGGTCCGCGGCCATGGTCGCGGCGCTGGCCGGGCCGCTGGCGGAACGGGGCGCCGACATCCGCGTCCTGATGGGCACGGGCTACCTGTTCACCACGGAGGCGGTCGCGACCGGCGCGATCCAGCCCGGGTTCCAGGACGTCGCGCTCGCCTGCGACGGGACGGCCTTGCTGGAGTCGTCCGCCGGCCTGGCGACCCGGTGCGCCCGCACCCCGTACGTGGACACGTTCGCCGAGACCCGCCGGGAGCTGGAGCAGGTCGGGACGTCCGGCGGCGAGGTCGGGCGGCGGCTGGAGAAGCTGAACCTCGCCCGGCTCGGCGTCGCCGCCAAGGGCGTGCGGCGCTCCAACCCGGTCGACGCCGACGAGCAGCGGACCGCCGGGCTCTACGTGCTCGGGGACGCCGCGGCGCTGCGCTCGGCCACGACCGGGATCGCCGCGCTCCACGAAGAGGTGACGTCTGGCGCGACGGCGTTCCTGGCGGCCCGCGCGGCGGAGCTGGGCGTCGGCGGGACGCGCGCCTCCGGGCCGGGCGGCCGGCGGCCCCGCCCGGCCGACGTCGCGATCATCGGCATCGGCTGCGTGTTCCCCGGCGCCCGCGACGCGGACCGCTACTGGGCGGACATCGTCGCGGGTGCGGACCGCATCACCGAGGTCATGTGCGAGGACACCGAGTTCCCGGACAACCCGATACCGCCCAAATGGGGCGGTCTCCTGCCGGACGTCCCCTTCGACCCCGAGGCGTACGGCATCCGGCCCGCCGCGCTCGGCGGCATCGCCCCGGTCCAGCTCCTCGCGCTGGAGGTCGCCTCCCGCGCGCTCCGGGACGCCGGGTACGCCGACCGGCCGTTCGACCGCTCCCGGACGTCGGTGTTCTTCGGCGCCGACGGCGGCGGTGACCTCGCCACCGCCTACGGCGTCCGGGCGATGCTCCCGTCCTACCTGGGCGAGGTGCCCGCCGAGCTGGACGAGCGGCTGCCGCGCCCGACCGGGGAGTCCCTCGCGGGCGTCCTCACCAACGTGATCGCCGGGCGGATCGCGCACGTCCTCGACCTCGCCGGCACCGGCTACACCGTGGACGCCGCGGGCGCCGCGTCCCTCGCCGCCCTCGACGCCGCCTGCAAGGACCTCGCCGCGGGCGCCAGCGACATGGTGCTGTGCGGCGCCGCCGACCTGGCCACCGGCGTCCGGGACTACCTGCTGCTCGCGCCGGAGCTGTCGCCGTCCGGCCGGTCCGCCGCGTTCGACGCGTCCGCCGACGGCATCGTGCCTGGCGAGGGCGTCGCGTGCGTCGTCCTCAAGCGCCTCGCGGACGCCGAACGCGACGGTGACCGCGTGTACGCCGTCGTCAAGTCCGTCGCCGCGTCCAGCGACGGGCGCTCGGACGGCCTGACCACGCCCCGCGCCGACGGGCAGTGCCTCGCCCTCGACCGCGCCTACGAGCGCGCGGGCATCGCCCCCGCGTCGATCGGCCTGATCGAGACGCACGGCACCGGCGCCGAAACCGACGACAGGACGGAGCTGTCCGCCCTCGCCGCGGCGTTCACGGGCGCGGCGCCGGGCAGCGTCACGCTCGGCTCGGTCAAGGCGCAGATCGGCCACACCCGCCGCGCCGCGGGGCTCGCCGGCCTCATCAAGACCGCGTACGCCCTGCACAGGGGCGTGCTTCCCGGGGCGCCGCACATCGTCCGGCCCGCGTCCGAGTGGGAGCCGGACGGCCCGTTCGTGTTCGGCGGCGCCGCCCGGCCGTGGGCGACCCGCCCCCGCGACCGGTACGCGGGGCTGAGCGCCTTCGGGCACGGGGGCGCGAACTTCCACGCCGTCCTGTCCGGGTACGACGGCGCGCCCGAACCCGTTTCCGGGCTGCCCGAGTGGCCCGCCGAGCTGTTCCTGATCCGCGCGGACGACCGGGAGGCCGCCCGCGCCGAGCTCGACCGCCTCCGCGGCCTCTGCGCCGGCGAACCCCGGCTCCGCGACCTCGCCCGGACGGCCGCCTCCCTCCAGGGCCCCGTCCAGGTCGCCTTCGTCGCGACCGGCCTGGACGACCTGCGCCGCAAGCTCACCCTCGCCGCCGAGTTCCGCCAGGCGCCCGGCGTCTTCCTTCCCGCCGGTGAGGCGGGCCAGGTGGCGTTCCTCTTCCCCGGCCGGGGCAGCGAGCGGCCCAACATGCTCGCCGACCTCTTCGTCGCGTTCCCCCGCCTGCAGCGCCTCCTCCGTCTCGCCGGCGGACGGTACGCCCCGGCGATGTTCCCGCCCGCCGCGTTCACACCGGACGACACCGCCCGCCGGGCGGCGGAGATCGAGCGCGCCGCCCGGCCCGCCCTCGGCATCGCCGGACTCGCCGTCCACCGCCTGCTGACCGCGCTCGGCATCCACCCCGACCTCGCCGCGGGCCACGACCACGGCGAGCTCGTCGCGCTCTGCGCCGCCGGCGTCCTCGACGACACCGACCTGATCGAACTCTCCGCCGCGCCGCCCGCCGACGTACCGGCCCGCGACCTGCGCTCGCCCGCGTTCCCCGTCTGGGCCGCGACTACCGCCGCCCCGCACGACACCGACCCCGCCGACCTCGCCGCGGCCCTCGCCGGGCAGCACACCGCCCCGGTGCGCTTCGCCGAGCAGATCGAGGCCATGTACGACGCGGGCGCCCGCACCTTCATCGAGGCCGGGCCGGGGAACGTCCTCACCGGCCGCGTCGCCGAGATCCTCGGCGACCGCCCGCACACCGCCGTGAGCTGCGACGCGCCCGGTGAGCACGGCCTGACGCATCTCCTGCACGGCCTCGCCGAACTGGCGGCCGCCGGCGTCCCCGTCGACCCGCTGCCCCTCTTCGCGGGCCGCGGCGCCCACCCGCTCACGTCCGCGCCCGATGCCGCGCCCGGCTGGTTCGTCAACGGCCGGCTCATCCGCGCGGCCGACGGCACATACCCGCCCGACGCGCTCCGCCCGGCCGAACGCATCCCCGGCCCGCTCAACCGCGCCTCCGAGGCGGCCGTCCTCGAATACCTCCGCACCGGCCGCGAACTGATCGCCGCTCAGCGCGAGGTCGTCCTCCGCCACC
>NZ_SMKM01000162.1 GCF_004348665.1 Actinomadura sp. GC306
CGGGACGAGCTCCCATGCGTCGTCCGCCTTGTCGGCCCCGTCGATGATCACGATACCGAGGGCGCCGCCGTCCTGGATCATGCGGCGCAACTGGTGCCGGCAGGCCGCGGGGCTCCAGGTCCGCGCGTCCACGTCATCGTGGTCCAGCGCGGCCAGGACGTCGGCCTCGGTGACGCGCGAGTTGCCCAGCCGGATCTTGACGGCCGGCAGCGGCCCGCGGACGCGGTCGGCGACCTGTTCGGCGAGCACGGTCTTGCCCGTGCCGGCCTCGCCCCAGATCCATAGCAGGCGCGCCTCGGCGAGCAGCCGTTCCGCCTCGCGCGACTGTTCGGGGCGGTCGATCTGCTCCGTGATGCGCCGGACGCGGGTCTCATCGACGACGACCGTGCTCTTGACCGTCGCCAAGGCGGCGGCGAGTTCCGCGACGATGCGCGGGGTGTACTGCGGCCGCTGCCGGAATGTGCTGCGAGCCGGCACCGGGTCGAACATCGCGGCGGCGATGTCCTTCCGGTACGCGAACGACTTCCCGTACGTCTCCCGGGACACCCCGAAAAGGGCCGCTGCCGGTCCGCGCAGGCTCTCATCGGCGATCCGCGCGATGGCCGAGTGGAACAGTTTCCGCAACGGCGGCGGCGATGCCGGGGCCACGTCGAAGCAGCGGCGGGCCAGGGCGGACAGCGCGGGCGCGCTACGGGCGAGTTCCGCCTCGGTCACCGTCCCGAACCCGCGCCGTTTGAGCGCGTGCAGTTCGGCGACCGGAACGGCCGGAGAATCCGCGTCCGGCCGTTCCGGCTCCGCGTCGGTTGTCACGATGTCACCGACCTGTCACCGGCTCATCACCCGTCCCCTCCCGGAGGCCGGAGAGTGGTCTCGACGGGAGAGGAGAAGTTCCATGATGAGCGCATTCGCGCAACTGGCGGCCGGCCCGGCCGACATGGCCGCCGTCAAACTGCTGGCGGCCATGCTGGTGACGGTCACGTCCGTCACTGTAGCCCTGACCGCCGGAATCGTGAGCAGGTTCGCCAAGGCGTCCGTCCCGCAGGCCACGATCTGCGCGGGGACGGCGTTCGCCGGCACCGCCACGCTTCTGCTGCTGGCGATATCGACGTTCGACCTTTTCTGATGCGCCGTCCTCGGGACGGCGCATCCCCATGGAGCGGCCCGACGAGCCTATGCGTTACCAGCGAGCAGGTCGGTCCATTGGCGGCAGACCTCGTCCAGGCCGTAGGCGGTCCTGACCTGGCTGCGGGCCAGCGTCCGGTCGGTCTCCCAGCGGCCTTCGGAGGTCGTGGCGGCGATGGACGCGGCCATTGCGGACGGCGTCTCGTGAATCCAGCGGGTGTCGTAGATGGTTTCGGCGCCGGGCCATGGGAGCAGGGCCGGGATCGCGCCGGACGCCATTCCTTCGGCGGGGGCCAGGTGGAAGCTCTCGTCGTCGCTTGTGGATAGCACGAAACCGATGCGGCGCAGCCAGGACGCCACGTCGCGGCCGTAGGAGTCGAACACGACACCGCCGGAGAGAAGGCGGGAGCGGCGGATGCGGTGGAAGACCTTTTCGTAGTGGGCTCGCTCTTCGTCCTTCTGCCAGATCCACCAGTAGTCCCAGGGCAGCTTGGATTTGACGAAGAGGGTGAAGCGGGGGTCGTCGCGGCGGAGCTCCTCCAGGACGTCCAGGGCCAGGTCGAGGCGCTTGCGGGACGGCGCTATGCCGATCATGCCCAGGTGGTGCTCGGCGCCGGAGAGTTTGTGCCGGTCGAGCTGTGCGTCGTCCACCCAGTTCGGAATCGTGACGACCTTCTCCGCGGGCCAGCCGGTCATCTCCCGCGTGAGGGACGTGTAGTGCGGGCTCACGCAGATCACCTGGTCGACGGCGTCGATCTTGAGCTGCTTCGGCCAGGCCGCGTAGAGCTCGAAGCGGTGCAGGCGGACGAGGAGGCGCTGGTCCGGGCGCTTGTGCTCGGCGTACCAGAGGGCGTTGGGGCCGCACCATTCGCAGATGACGACGTCGGCCCACTCGACGAGGTCTTGGCTGCGTTTCTCGTCGTGGGCCTTGAGCGCGGCCCAGTGGTCTACGCGGACCTCCAGGTCGGGACGGGACCGAAGGTAGTCGAGCAGGCGGGTGAAGAACTTCAGGTCGTGGCCCGCGACGCCGACGCGGAGCGGGCGTGACTGGACGGACAGGACGGCCTTGGACGGCTCCGGGAACGCGTCGGAGAGGTAGGTCCGGAGGCGGTCGGCGGCGGCGTCCAGGGTGTAGTCGGCGGCGGCCATGCGGCAGCGGTCCGCGGCGAGCGTGAAGACGTCGGGGTTCTTGCCGATGAGAGTGAGGGCGTCCAGGACGTCGTCCTCGGTGGCGGCGAAGAGGGGGTAGTCGGCGCCGAGGAGGCGTTCGTGCATGGGGGTCCGGTTCAACACCACCGGGACGCCCAGCGTGCCGCATTCCAGCACCTTCGTGGACAGTTCGAGGCTCGCGTCCAGCTCCGCGTCCCGCCAGGACACCCCCACGTCGGACGCGGCCGTCAGCCGCAGCGCCTCGGCGCGCGGGTGGCCGCCGTGCCAGACCACGCCGTCGCCCGACTCCAGCGCCGTCCGCATCCGGGTCGCGAAGCCCGGGTCGGCGGGGTCGTCGTGGATCTTGTCGCCGACCATGTGGAGTTCGGCGTCCACGCCGCGGATGGCGAGCAGGCGCGGCAGGGACGTCATCTCGTAGGTGTTCCAGCGCGGCGCGAACTTGCCCGTGTAGACGAGGCGGAGCGCGCGCCGCCCGGGGGGGCCGACGGCGCGGGGCTCCAGGCCCTCGGGGAGCACGACGACCGGCGGGAACAGGACGCTCTTGCCCGCCGTGGCCGGGACGGCGGCCTCCAGGAAGCCGCGGAGCTCCTCGGTCTGGCAGAGCAGCACGCGGGAGGCGTCGGCGATGCGGCGCAACTCGCCCTTGGCGGACGCGGTGAACTCGGCGGCGGACTGCGGGACGTCGGTGAGGTACGTCCAGAGGCGTCCGGCGAGCGGGCCCATGGCGAGCTTGCCCGCGAGGCGGCGGCCACGGACGACTACCAGGTCGTGCGGGTTTTCCGCGTCGATGCGGGCGAGGATCGTGGCGGCGTGCCTCGCGACCATGACGCCGTCCCACAGGCCCTCGGCGTGCGGGCTGCGGACGGTGACGCCCGGCAGGGCGCGCAGCGGGTCGATGAGGCGCCCGGTCCGGATCGGGGCCTTGAGGACCAGGGTCACCTCGCAGCCGGCGCGGGACAGGGCCTGGACCATGCCCTGGGCCCAGATCGCCGAGCCGTCGATCATGTTGAGATCGACGTCGCCGTAGACGAGGGCGCGTGGTCGCACAGTGGTTCCTTTCAACGGACTGAGTGGTTCGCGGGGGGACGACCCCCCGCACCCCCCGGCAACTGCGCCGGTTCTAGTAGGGCACCGACTTGGCCGGCGTCGGTGACGACGGCGTCCCAGGTCAGGCCGGCCAGCGTGGCGGGGGCCGGGTCGCCGAGCAGGACGAGCGGCAGCGTGCGGCCGGCGGCGATCCGGCGGATCTCGTCCAGCGCGGCGTCCCGGTCGTACATGCCGGGAACGCCCAGGTACGCCCAGGGGCCGCCGGGGTCGCCGGCCGACGCGTCCACGACGAGCATGTCCACGTCCGCCCGGTCCATGACGATCGCCGCGTCATGCGGGTACAGCGGGACGACCTCGACGTGCGCGGCCAGTTCGGCGGCCGTGTGCCGGGCGAGGACGCCCGCGACGATCGGCCGGTTGCTGGGCCCGGCGACGAGCAGCCGGTTCTCGGGACGGTCGACGCGGTCGGGCGTGACCGCCCCGCCGCCGCCCCGGCCGGACGCGGGCACGGGCGCGTTGCGCTTGCGCCACAGCCGGTACAGGTCGCGCGGCAGGCGCCGGCCGCGCCGCGGGTTGCGCGCGGCGCCGGCGACGAGCCGCCCGAACTGCACGGCCGTCGAGGCTTCCAGCGCCGCGACCCGCTTCTCCAGCTCGGACAGCCGCGCCTCGCGTTCGCGCAGCGTCGCCTTCAGCCGCCCGAGCTGCTGGTACGCCTTCGCCTCCTGGCGCGCGGCGGTCTCGGCCTCGTCACTCACCCAGACACCTCATGATCACTTCGGCGATGCGGGGGCCGGCGTGGCCGTCCCACAGCGGCGGCTTGCGGTCGGCGGAAACCGGCCCCGACTCCAGCGCCTTGCGAACCCCCGGCACGAGCTCCTCGAACGAAACAAGGCGGTTGGTGCCGTGGGTGATGGTGATGGGCCGCTCGGTGTTGGGCCGGACGGTCAGGCACGGGACGCCGAGGATCGTCGTCTCCTCCTGCAGCCCGCCCGAGTCGGTCACGACGGCCGCGGCGCCCCGGACGGCGGCGATGAAGTCGATGTATCCGAGCGGCTCCAGGATGTGCACCGCGTCGTGGTCGGCCAGCCCGGCGGCCAGCAGGTTCGCCCGGCCGCGCGGGTGGACGGGGATGACCAGGTCGGCGAGGTCGGCGACGCCGTGCAGGTGCCGGACGAGGGCCGCGGCCGTCTCGGGCTCGTCCACGTTCGCGGGCCGGTGCATCGTCGCGAGGACGTACCGCTCGGGCAAGCCGTGCGCCTCCCGGACCCGGCCGGTGTCGAACGACCCGAGGTTGGCCAGCAGCGTGTCGATCATCGGGTTGCCGACGAGGTGCGCCCGGTGCACCGGGACGCCCTCGTCCGCCAGGTGCCCGATCCCCTCCGGGCTGGTGACCAGGCACAGCGCGGACAGCTGGTCGGTGATGCGCCGGTTGACCTCCTCCGGCATGGACATGTCGAAGCTGCGCAGCCCCGCCTCCACATGGGCGACGGGGATCCGCAGCTTGGCCGCGACGAGGGCGGCGGCGATCGTCGAGTTCACGTCGCCGTACACGATGACGAGTGCGGGTGAACGGCTCGTGAACTCCTTCTCCAGCCCGACGAGGAGCGCGGCCGTCTGCTCGGCGTGCCCGCCGGAGCCGACGCCGAGGTTCACGTCGGGTTCGGGGAGGCCGAGCTCGGTGAAGAAGACCTCCGACATCCGCTCGTCGTAGTGCTGGCCGGTGTGGATCACGGCCTGCTCGGCGCCGGCGGCGCGCAGCGCGCCGATCACCGGGGCGGCCTTGACGAAGTTCGGCCGCGCCCCGAGGACGTGCACGATGGGTGCCAACACGATTTCCCTTCTGTTCATCGGGGTCGCCTACGCTCGCCCGCCGTGCTCATGAAGAAGTCCGTCTACCTGGTGGGACTCGCCTGTCGGCAGGTCCGGGACGACCCCGGCCGGGCGTCCCGGCTCGCGGTCCGGCTGGTCGCCCGCGCCCCGTTCGGCGCCCGGCTGCGCCGCTCCCCGCTCGTGGTCCCGAAGCCGCGGGACGTCCGCCGCGAGACGGCCGACCTGCGCCGCCTGCTGGCCCGTCCGCCGTCGCCCCGCGCCCCGCTCGCCGGGCCGGGGGGCAGGACCGTCCTGCAGTTCGTGACGAACTCGCTTCCCGGAACGAACGCGGGCTACACGGTCCGCACGCACCGGATCGCCCAGGCCCAGCGGGAGGCGGGTCTCGACACCCACGTGGTGACGCGGCTCGGGTATCCGCTGAGCCAGGGCGGCGGGGACGCGCGGGCGCGGGTGGACGTCGACGGCGTCCCGTACCACCGGCTGCTGCCCTGGCTGCCGCCCGCCGACCCGGTACGGGCCGTGGCCCGGAGCGCCGAGCTGGCCGGGCGGCTGGTCGAGGAGCTGCGGCCGGCCGTGCTGCACGCGGTCAGCAACCACCTCAACGCGGCCGTCGCGCTGGAGCTGGGCCGCCGGCACGGGCTGCCCGTCGTGTACGAGGTGCGCGGCTTCCTGGAGGACTCCTGGCTGTCGCGCGACCCGGCGCACAGCGAGTCGGACGAGTTCTACCGGCTGACCCGCGAGCTGGAGACGCGCCGCATGGCCGAGGCGGACGCGGTCGTGACGCTCGGCGAGGCGATGCGGATGGAGATCGCGTCCCGCGGCGTCCCCGCGGAGAAGATCACCGTGGTGCCGAACGGGGTGGACGAGACGTTCCTCGAACCGCTCCCCGACCCCGGCGACCTGCGTGAGCGGCTCGGCATCCGCGGGGATGCCCCGGTGGTCGGCCTGACGTCCTCGTTCTACGGTTACGAGGGCATCGACACGCTCATCGACGCGGCGGCGCTGCTGCGCGACCGGGGCGCGCCGGTCACGCTGCTGCTGGTCGGGGACGGTCCCGAGCGCGGCGCGCTCGAACGGCGCGCGGCCCGGCACGGGGTTCACGCCGTGTTCACCGGCCGCGTGCCGATGGGGTCCGTTCGCCGATTCCACGCCGTCCTCGATGTGTTCGCGGTTCCGCGCCGTGCGGACCGGGTCTGCCGGTTGGTGACGCCCCTCAAGCCGATCGAGGCGATGGCCGGGGGAATCCCCGTCATAGCCAGTGATGTCAGGGCACTTCGCGAAATCGTGGAACCTGGCGTGACCGGCGCGTTAACAGTTCCGGAAGACCCGGAAGCATGGGCGAATTGTCTGGAAGACCTGGCTTACAGTCCGGAAAGAAGGCAGAAAATCGGGCAGGCGGCCCGGGAATGGGTGCGGGCGGAACGCACTTGGCGCGCCGTTACGGACGGATACCGGACCGCCTACGCGATCACATGAACCGCGAACGCGTACATTCTGCGAAGGGAGCCACCGGGTGGATCTGGTGGTCATCGGACTCGGCTACGTCGGACTGCCGCTCGTGCGGGAGGCCTGCCGGGCCGGCCTGCGGGCCGGCGGGCTCGACCGCGACGCGCGCGTCGTCGCCGGGCTCAAGGCCGGACTGTCGCACATCGACGACGTCTCGCCGGCCGAGATAGAAGACATGCTGGAGGCCGGGTTCGCCCCGAGCCTGCACGAGGACGTCCTGGACGGCGCCCGCACCGTGGTCATCTGCGTGCCCACGCCGCTGTCGCCGGAGGGCGGCCCCGACCTCACCGCGGTGCGCGGCGCGGCCGAGACGGTCGCCCGGCACCTGGAGCCGGGGATGCTGGTCGTGCTGGAGTCGACCACGTACCCCGGCACGACAGAGGAGATCGTCCGGCCGATCCTGGAGACGTCCGGACTGGTCGCCGGGGAGGAGTTCCACCTGGCGTTCTCGCCGGAGCGGATCGACCCGGGCAACCCGGTCTACGGCGTCCGCAACACGCCGAAGATCGTCGGGGGGCTGACCCCGGCGTGCGCGTCGGCGGCGGCGGCGTTCTACGGCAAGTTCGTCGACCGGGTCGTGCAGGCCAGGGGCACCCGCGAGGCCGAGATGGCCAAGCTGCTGGAGAACACCTACCGGCACGTGAACATCGCGCTGGTCAACGAGATGGCGGTGTTCTGCAACGAGCTGGGCATCGACCTGTGGGACGCGATCGACTGCGCGGCCACCAAGCCGTTCGGCTTCCAGGCGTTCCGCCCGGGGCCGGGCGTCGGCGGGCACTGCATCCCGATCGACCCGAACTACCTGTCGTACAAGGTCAGGTCGCTGGGCTACCCGTTCCGGTTCGTGGAGCTGGCCCAGGAGATCAACGACCGGATGCCCCGGTACGTCGCCGAACGCGCGCAGCAGCTCCTCAACCGGGAGGAACGCGCGCTGAAGGGAGCCAGGGTCCTGCTCCTCGGCGTCACCTACAAGGCCGACATCGCCGACCAGCGCGAATCGCCGGCCCGCCCGGTGGCGCGGCGGCTGGCGCGGCTCGGGGCGGAGCTGTCGTTCCACGACCCGTTCATCACGTCCTGGGAGGTGGACGGCACCGCGATCCCCAACGCGGGCGCCGACCTGCCCGCGGCGCTGGCGGAGGCCGACCTGGCGATCGTCCTGGCCGACCACGCCGCCTACGACGCCGGGACCCTGACGGGCAACGCGCGGCTGCTCTTCGACACCCGGGGCCGGACGCGCAACGCCCACCTGGACACCGTCGAACTGCTCTAAGTTAGCGGCCCCGCGGACGGACATGGCGCGCCACTAGCACACGGCGGACCAATCGCCCGGCGCCGTCCATGCCTCCGACAACCGGAATTCATCCGCAATTTCCATCGGCGGCCCAGACTCGGAACGAAATCAGGGCTTCGGCACGGAGTGAGAGTAAATGCGGGTCTGCGTTTGCACGGTGGTGCATCACCCCGAGGACGCGCGTATTCTGCACCGGCAGATACGCGCGCTCCTCGACGCCGGCCATGAAGTCACCTATATCGCTCCGTTCCGGGCGTGCAATGCGACGCCGTGGCGGCAGATCAGCCCCGTGGACGTGCCGCGCGCGACCGGGCGGCGCCGCCTCCGCGCGCTGCGCGCGGCCCGCCGCGCGCTCGCCGAGCACGCCGCCTACGCCGACGTGATCCTCCTCCACGACCCCGAGCTGCTGGTGTCCCTCCCCCGCGAGGCGCGTCGCCGGACCGTCGTGTGGGACGTCCACGAGGACACCGCCGCCGCCCTCGGCGCCAAGGGCTGGCTGCCCGCCCCGGCGCGTCCCGTGCTCCGCCCGGCCGTCCGGCACCTGGAGCGGCGCACCGAGCGGCGGCACCGGCTGCTGCTCGCCGAGGAGGGCTACCGCGGGCGGTTCGGCGGGGAGCACCCCGTCGTGCCCAACACCACCTACGTCGCCGACGCGCCGCCCGGCCCGCCGGACGGCCGCCGCGCCGTGTACGTCGGGCAGCTGTCCCGGGCGCGCGGGGCGCTCGACATGGTGCACATGGCGCGCGTGCTGGCCGCCGAGGGCGTCCTGGTCGAGCTGATCGGCGCCGCCGACGCCGACATCAGGGACGCGATCCGCGACGCGCAGCGCGAGGGCGTCCTGCGCTGGTACGGGTTCGTCCCCAACGACCGGGCGCTGCGCATCGCCGAGGGCGCGATGGCCGGGCTGGCGCTGCTGCACGACGAGCCCAACTACCGGCACTCGATGCCGACCAAGATCGTGGAGTACATGGCCCGCGGCATCCCGGTCATCGCCACGCCGAACCCCCCGGCCGTGGACATCGTGGAGTCCGCCGGGGCCGGGCTGATCGTCCCGTTCGGCGACCCGGGCGGCGCCGCCAAGGCCGTGCTGCGGCTGCGCGACGACCCGGCGCTGCGCGGCGAGCTCGGCGAGCGCGGCCACCGGGCCGCCCGCGAGCGGTACCACTGGCCGGTCCACGCCGAGCGGTTCGTCGCCCAGCTCGAAGCGTGGGCGGGCCGCGAGACCGTCATCGCCGTGGAGCCCGTCCCCGAGTTCTGACGGTCCGCCCGGGACCCGCTGTCAGGACGGGTGGTGCAGGCGGTAGGCGACCGAGCGGGCCAGGC
Source organism: Actinomadura sp. GC306 (assembly GCF_004348665.1). Lineage (GTDB taxonomy): Bacteria > Actinomycetota > Actinomycetes > Streptosporangiales > Streptosporangiaceae > Spirillospora. Next base: position 9,290 of record NZ_SMKM01000162.1, read on the forward strand.
GGGCGGCGACGCCCGGCGGCCGGTCGGCCTCGACCACCACCACGTACCGGCCGACGCGCAACGCGATCATGCCGGCGGCGGGGCCGATCTCGTACGCCTCGTCCGCGCCGATGTCGCGGCGCTTGCGGGCCTTCGCCTGGGTGGCCTGCAGGGCGTCCAGCAGCTCGGACGCGACGTGCTCGGTGCGGCCGACCCAGCGGACGCTGACCGTGAAGTCGCCCACGGTCCGCTCCACACCGCCGTCCTCGTCGCCCTCTTCGCCGGGGCCGGCCGATTCGCCTGGATCGGCCGACGCGGACGCGTCCGGCTCCTCCTCGGCGTCCTCCTCCAGGTCGTCGAGCTCGTCGTCCTTGTCAGACGCCTCGTACCGGCAGGACACCGGGCGCGGCAGCCGCACCGGCCCGGCGGACGCGCGGGCGGGCACGGCGGTGTGCCGGTCCACGCGGGCGGCGGCGAGATCCTGCTCCTCCAGCAGGTCGCAGGCGTCCGGCCAGTCCGCCGCCGGCACGCCGCCGAGTTCGGCCGGGCCGTCGCCCGCGAGGCCGCCGCGGAGCGCGACCAGCCGCGCGGCCCCGTCCGGGCGCGGCGCCGCCTGCGGGACGGCCGCGTACAGCAGCCCGCCCGCCGCCGCCAGCCACGGGCCGGGGCCGGGCAGGTCGAGGTTCACCGAGATCGGCGCGGGCGCGCTGGCGGCGTCCCCGCCGGCGGGGTCGATGATGTCGACGCCCGCGGGCAGCAGCCGCCCCGACAGCCGCGGCCGCAGCGCGAACACCTGCCCGCCCGCCTCCGCGAGGGCCGCGTACGCGGGTACGTCGCGGCCCCACTCGACCCTGCCGGACGGCACCCGGACCGACTCCATGCGGGTCGCGCCGCGCTCGGCCCCGTCCGGGTGGTACACGACCAGGAGCCGCCCCGACCGCAGCACCCCCGGGCACATGGCGTCGCCGCAGACTCCGTCGCCCTTCCAGACGCCGAACTGGTCGCCGTCCTCGTCGAACGCGCGCAGCGCCGTCCCGTCGGAGACGAGCGTCACGCCGTCCAGCATCGACACCTCGGGCGACTCCTCGGAGCCGAGCGGCCGGTCCCAGGCGACGGTGCCGGCGCCCGGCTCGACCGCCAGCAGCCGGCTGTGCCGCGCCTTGCCGGCGCAGTCGAGGGCCAGCGCCGCGAGGTCCTCCCGCCCGCCGGACGGCCGCGAGCCGCCCTCGAACAGCCGGCAGCCGCGCGGCAGCGGCAGCCGCCACACCCGGTTCCCGGTCACCGCGGACACCCCGAACAGGGTGCGGCGGTCGTCGTCGGTGGTGAGCAGGACGTCGGACCCGGCGGGCCAGCGCAGCGTCGTCCGGGACACCGCGGCGGGGCGCGGCCCCTCGCGCTGCCACAGCAGCCCGCCCGACAGCGCGTCGAACGCGATGACGAGGCGCTGTCCGCGGTCGCCGTCCCGCTCGAAGTAGCCGAGCAGCCGCGACCGCGTGGCCGCCCAGCCGAGCAGCGTCCAGCCGGAGCGGCGGTAGCTCCAGCGGCCCGCGCCGGTGCGCGCGTCGTGGACCTCCAGCCCGCTGCCGGACGCCGTCACCACCTGCCCCTGCGCGACCGCGTAGGCGATCCCGTCGTAGCCGGCGACGGCCCCGTGGTGGATGCGGGTCGTCCGCTCCCAGCTCACCGCGAGCGGGCCGGGCGGCGGGCCCACGTCGCGCTGCGGCGCGACGGCCTCGCCGGTCACGGTGTGCCGCACCTGCCACCACTCCGCGCCGAGGACGAACCGGTCGACCAGGACGGCGGCGAGCGCGATCGCGAGGACGCCGGAGATCACGCCGAGGGCCACCCGGACCCCGCCCACGGACTCCGGCCGGCCGCCCGGCCGCTGCCGGCCTCCGCCCACGACCCGCCGCCTCCCCTTCGCGTAACCGTGCAAACGACGACATCCACCTTGCCGTGTACGGGGCGTCCGCGCGACAGAACGGCGGAACCACCGGCACCGGGCCCCGCACGTGACCATATGGTCATGAAGTGGGAGGATCCCGCCCATGGAACGGGAGTGGGTCGTCGAGGAGAGCGTGGCGGTCGCGGCGCCGGTGCGGGACGTGTACGCGGCGGTCGCCGACCCGCGCCGGATGGCGGAGTGGAGCCCGGAGGTGTTCGCCGTCTGGGTGCGCGGGCGGACGGCCGCGGCCGGGACGCGGTTCGTCGGGTGGAACCGCAGCGGGTGGCGGGTGTGGTTCACGACGTGCCGGGTGACGTCCGCGGTGCCCGGCGAGGCGTTCGCGTTCCGCGTGACGAGCTTCGGGATCCCGGTGGCGCTGTGGGGCTACCGCATCGAGGACGTCGGGGCCGACCCGTCCGCGCCCCGGACGCGGCTCACCGAGTACTGGGAGGACCTGCGGCGCGACACCCGGGGCGCCCGGCTGGTCTCGCTGCTCGGCCGGCTGTTCACCGGCGTCCCCGCAGCCGCCAGAGCGGCGGCGAACCGCGAGGGCATGCAGCAGACCCTGACCCGCATCAAGACCACCCTCGAACGTTGACTTGCGGCGTGTTGTTGTTATGGAGCGCGTCATAACAACAACACGCCGCAAGTCGACGGGACGGGCGGTTGGCAGCGAAACGAGAACCTGTTCTACTTACGGTGTGACAAGCGCCGTACATGCCCACGCGATCCAGGGCGAGCGGGTCGAGCTCCCGGTGCGGATCCGCGACGCCGCGGTGGCGTCCGCGATGTTCGCCGTGCCCGCCGACGCGGCCCGGGCCGTGATCGCCTACTCCGGGCTCGACGTCGCCGAGCCGCTGCCGGGCCGGGCGATCTGCTCGCTGGCCTTCGTCCGGTACGCCGACGGGGACCTCGGGCCGTACCACGAGTTCGCCGTGGCGTTCCTCGTCCGGCCGCCCGGCGCGGCGCCGCCGCCGGCCGGGCCGCTCGGCCGGCTGCGCGGCATGGCCGGGGTCGGCGCGTTCATCCACTGGCTGCCGGTCAACCAGGAGTTCACCCTGGAGGCCGGGCGGACGATCTGGGGCTTCCCCAAGGAGCTCGCCGACATCCCCATGGACCTCGCCGGGCGGGTGAAGCGGTGCGCGGTCCGCTTCGGCGGCCGCACCGCGATCGAGGTGGCGGTCGCCCCGGGAGCGCCGATGCCGGAAGGCTCCGGAGCGCCCAGGGTCGAGGCTTACTCGTGCCTGGACGGCGTCACGCGCCGGACGCCCTGGACCGTCACGCCGTCCGGCGTGCGGATGCGGCCGGGCGGGGCGAAGGTCGTCCTGGGCGACCACCCGGTGGCGGAGGAACTCCGCGGGCTCGGCCTGGACCGGGCGCGCGCCCTGAGCACGAGCACGGTCGGGCATCTGCAGATGGTCTTCGAGGGTGCCGAGGAGGTGCGCCCATGATGCGGACGGCGCTGGTGACCGGTGCCGCGCGCGGGCTCGGCGCGCTGGCCGCGCGGCGGCTGGCGGCCGCCGCCTGGGACGTCGTCGCGGTGGACCTGGACACCGACGGCCTGGCGCGGACGGCGCTGCGCTCCCCCAACATGCACGTCCGGACGTGCGACGTCACCGACCCCGACGCCGTCGCGGACGTCGTGGCGATGGCCGGCCCCGTGCAGCGGGTCGTCCACGCGGCCATGATCGCCCCGGCCGCGCCCGCGCTGGAGCAGCCCCTCGCCGAGGTCGAGCACGTCCTCCGGACCGACGTCCTCGGCACCGTCAACGTCGTCCGGGCGACGCTGCCCGGCATGCTCGAACGCGGGCGCGGCGAGCTGGTCCTCTGCCCGGACCACCCGGTACCGGGCGCGTCCGCCGCCGCCGCTGCCTCCGCAGCCGTCGCCGCGTACACCGACGCGCTGTGGGCGGAGCACGGCAACCAGGGCGTGACGTTCCGGTGCTGCCGCACCCCGGCCGGGGTTTCCGCGCGCGTGGTGCTCGACGCGATCGACCGGTCGCTCGCCCGTCCCGCCGGCGAGCTGCACGTCGTCCCGTCCGCCGGTGCCGGACTCCGCGGACGCCTCTCCGCCCTGCCGACCCGCCGGTCACCTGCCGCGACGGTCACACCGCGCTGAAGGTCGGACCTACCGAATAAGCTGTCTCTTCGCCCCTTCCCGGGGTGCCGGGGGACGTCCCCGGCGCGACACACGTGCGAGGAGCAGCCTGCATGCCGTCCCAGGTCACCGGACGTTCGACCGGCCCCGGCGGCACGGTCAAGGACCGGGAGATCGCCGCCGAGCAGCGCTACGTCGACATCGCCTACGCGCGGCTGGAGGAGATGCGCGCGGAGGCCCAGGCGATGATCCGCGAGGGCTACCGGCAGTCCCTCGCCGGCACCAAGGGCTCCCTCGTGGACCGCGACGCGATGGTCCACCAGGCCGCGCTGCGCGCCCAGGCCCTCGACATCGCCGATGACGGGCTGGTGTTCGGCCGACTCGACCTCGCCTCCCGCGAGGTCCGCTACATCGGCCGCATCGGCGTGCGGACCGGCGAGCACGACTCCCTGGTGATCGACTGGCGGGCCCCCGCCGCCGAGGACTTCTACCGCGCCACCCCGGAGGACCCGCGCGGCGTCGTGCGGCGCCGCGTCCTGCACTCGCGCGGGCACACGGTCGTCGACCTGGAGGACGACCTGCTCGACCCGGACGCGGCCGACGGGATGACGATCGTCGGCGACGGCGCGTTCATCGCCTCCCTGGCCCGCACCCGCGAGGGCGAGATGCGCGACATCGTCGCGACGATCCAGCGCGAGCAGGACGAGGTGATCCGCGCCCCCGCCGACGGCACCGTCCTGGTGCGCGGCGCCCCCGGCACCGGCAAGACCGCCGTCGCGCTGCACCGCGTCGCGTACCTGCTGTTCCGGCACCGGCGCCGGTTCGGCTCCCGGGGCGTGCTGGTCATCGGCCCGAACCGCCGGTTCACCGCCTACATCGAGCGGGTGCTGCCGTCGCTCGGCGAGGGCTCGGCGGCGCTGCGCTCGCTCGGCGACCTCGTCGACGGCGCGACCGCGACCGTGCACGACCCGCCGCGGCTCGCGCGGGTCAAGGGCGCGGAGGCGATGGCGACGGTGCTGCGGCGCGCCGTCACCGACCACGCGCCCGGCGCCCCCGGCGAGCTGCGCGTGGTGTTCAAGGGCGTCGTCGTCGCGCTCGACCGGGCGCGCCTCGACCGGATCCGCAGCGACGTGCACCGGCGCAGCCGCGGCAGCGTCAACGCGGCCCGCGGCCGGGCCGCCGAGGCGCTCCTGGACGGCCTCTGGGAACGCTTCACCGACGTCGGGGGCCCCGACGCCGCCGAGGAGGCGGAGGGCGCCGAGGCGGGGCTGTGGAACGCGATCCTCGCCGCCGACGGCCTCGCCGAGATCGACGAGCAGCCCGCGCGCGGCACCGGCCGGGAGAGCGGCGACCCCAAGCGCGACCAGTTCGTCGCGCGGGTCCGCGAGCAGCGCTCCTTCACCGACTTCCTCGTGGCCTGGTGGCCGCTCCGCCGCCCGCTGGACGTGCTGCGCTCGCTCGGCGACCCCGACCGGCTCCGCCGCGCCGCCGGCCGCGACATCGACCGCGCCGACATCGAGCCGCTCGCCCGCTCCTGGGCCGGCGACGCGCCGCTCAGCTACCAGGACGTCGCGCTCCTCGACGAGCTCGACGCGTTGCTCGGCTCCCCGC
>NZ_SMKM01000163.1 GCF_004348665.1 Actinomadura sp. GC306
CGCCGGGACCACCCGGCCCGCCCGCGACGTCCGCGTGACGGCCGTCCAGACGGCACGCGTCCGGGTGGCGGGCGTGACGGTCGGTTAGGCGGCGCGCGTCCAGGCGGCGCGTTACGTCAGGCGGCGCGGCTGGAGTTCGGGACGGGGGCCGAGCGGCCGGTCCAGGGTCAGCGTCACGTCGCGCACGGTGACGCCGGACGCGTCCGCCATCACCGGATTGAGCTCCAGGCGCGCCACCTCGGGCAGGTCGTAGCCGAGCCGGGACGCGCGCAGCAGCAGCTCCTCCAGGGCCTTCAGGTTCACCCGCTTCGCGCCGCGGTGGCCGAGCAGGAGCGGGGCCGTCCGGATGGCGCGGATCATCTCCGCCGCGTCCACGTCCGCGAGCGGCGAGAGCCGGTAGGCGCGGTCGTCCAGCAGGGCGGCGGTCTCGTCGGCGATGCCGAAGGAGACCAGCGCGCCGAACGAGGGGTCCTCCCTGATCACGACGCGGGTCGGCACCGAGTGCGCGCCGCCGCCGGCGGCCACCTCGATGCCGTAGCAGGCCAGCAGCTCCGCCGCCTGCTTCGGCGTGACGTCCACCGGGCCGCCGCCCCCCGCGCCGAGCCAGCCGGCGACCAGGGCCCGCGCGCGCTCGCGGTCGGCGTCCTCGAAGTTCGGCACGGTCCCGGCGGGCCGCCTGCGCCACTGCGCGTAGCGGATCACGTAGGCCATCGCACGGACGGCGTCCTCCGGCGACGGGTAGGACGGCACCGAGCCCTCCGCGGCCATCCCGTCCGGGCCGATCACGCGCAGGTCGGCGGGCATGCCCTCGGTGCCGAGGTACGTCGCCGCGATCGGCTTCTCCGCCTCCGCGGCGAGCCGGATGATCTTCTCGGGGACGCGCACGTCGAACCCGCCGATCGTCGGCGGCGTGAACAGCGCCACCACCGCGTCGACGCCGTCGTCGGCCAGCGCCGCGGCGAGGGCCGCCTCGTAGTCGTCGGCGTCCGCCTCCGGGCCGAGGTCGATCCGGGGCCGGACGTCCAGGCCGAGCGCGACCGCCTCGTCCTGCGCCAGCAGCCCCAGCGAGTTCGAGTTGTCGATGATCGCGACGCGGTCGCCGGCCGGGAGCGGCTGGTAGGCCAGGAGCTGCGCCACGTCGAACAGCTCCGAGATGTCCTCCACGCGGATCACGCCGGCCTGTTCGAACAGCGCGCTGACCGCGTGGTCGGGGAGGGTCAGCGCGCGCGCCGCGTGCCCGATGGGGACGCCCTGCGTGCTGCGGCCGCTCTTGACGGCCACGATCGGCTTGCGCCGCCCCAGCCTGCGAGCCAGCCGCGCGAACTTGCGGGGGTTGCCCAGCGACTCCAGGTACAGCAGGACGGCCTTGGTCGCCGGGTCCTCCTCCCAGTACTGCAGGAGGTCGTTGCCCGACACGTCCCCCCGGTTGCCGGCGGAGACGAACGTGGACAGGCCGAGGCCGCGTTCCGCCGTCCGCTGCAGGATGGCGATGCCGAGCGCGCCGGACTGGGAGAAGAAGCCCACCGGGCCCCGTCCCGGCATCGTCGGCGCCAGGGTCGCGTTGAGCCGCACGTCCGGGTCGGTGTTGGCGATGCCGAGGCAGTTGGGCCCCACCACGCGCATGCCGTAGGCCCGCGCCAGCCGGACCAGCTCCTCCTGCCTGGCCCGCCCCTCCTCGCCGATCTCCCCGAAACCGGACGAGACGACGATCAGGCCCCGCACGCCCTTGCTCGCGCACTGCTGCACGACCTCGTGGACGGCGTCGGCGCGGACGGCGACGACGGCGAGGTCCACGTCGTCCGGGATCTCCAGGACGGACGCGTAGGCCCGCACCCCCGCCACGGCCACCGCCGTCGGATGCACGGGGTACACCGGCCCGGTGAAGTCGCCGGCCAGCAGGTTGCGCAGCACGGTCTGGCCGACGCTGTGCTCGGCGCGGCTCGCGCCGATCACCGCCACCGACCGCGGGAACAGCAGCCGCTGGATCGACCGCGACTCGGCCCGGTGCTCCCGCGCCGTCATGACCTCCAGCGACGTCTCGGTGGGCTCCAGGTCGAGGACGAGCTCGATCACGCCCTCCTCGAACCGCTGCTCCGCCCGGTACCCCGCCTCCCGGAACACCCGCGTCATCCGCCGGTTCTCGGGCAGGACGCTGGCCACGAACCGGCGCAGGCCCCGCTCCCGCGCCGCCGCCGCGATGTGCTCCAGCAGCACCGGTCCGAGCCCGCGGCCCTGGTGCGCGTCCTCCACGAGGAACGCGACCTCGGCCGTCTCCGGGCGGTCGGCCAGCCGGTCGTAGCGGACGACCGCCACCATCTCCTCGCCGATCGTGGCGATCAGCGCGGCCCGCAGGTCGTGGTCGACGGTCGTGAAGTGCTCGACGTCACGGTCCGACAGGTGGGGGCGCGGCGAGAAGAACCGGTAGTAGATCGACTCCGGGGACAGCCGCCCGTGGAACGCGCGCAGCATCTCGCCGTCATCAGGCCGGATGGGACGCAGGTGGGCCGTCCCGCCGTCGCTCAGGACGACGTCGGCCTCCCAATGATCCGGATAACCCTCGGTCACGTACCCGAGGGTAAGGCACGGGCGGCCGGATGCCCGCGCCACGAAAAACCGTCCTTCCCGTCTTTCGCTGCGCGTTCGAGACCTAATCGGGGCCCCGAAGCTGTTACGGTCGTCCCCACGCCCTGGATGCCGCTCGCGCGGGCCGTGTTGATCGAGGTGATGACTCCATGACGCGCGTGGTCGTGGTCGGCGATCTGATGACAGACACCGTTGCGCGTGCCGCGTACCCCTTGGCAAAGGGGAGCGACACGCCTGCTGCCGTGACGACCCACGGAGGCGGCTCGGGCGCCAACGTGGCGGCATGGCTCGCCGTGGAGGGGATCGACGTCGCGTTCGTCGGCCGCCGCGGTTCGGACATCGCCGGACGTAACCGGGACATGGAACTCATGGGGTACGGCGTCGACGCCCGCCTCGTGATGGACGGGGAGCGCCCCACCGGCACCTGTGTGGTGATGGTCACCCACAAAGGCGACCGGACGATGCTCTCCGACCCGGGCGCCAACGGCGCGCTCCTCCCCGAGGACATCGAGCGCTGCAAAGACCTGTTCACGCAGGGTACCCACCTGCACCTTTCCGGCTACGCCCTGATCAACGAGGGCTCTCGGAAAGCGGCCATCCACACCCTCGACCTCGCCCGCAAGGCGCAGATGTCGGTCTCGGTGGACGGCGGCTCCTCGTCCCCGCTCAAGCGGATGGGCGCCGAGCCCTTCCTGGAGTGGACGCAGGGCGCCCGCCTCCTGGTCGTGAACGCCAAGGAGGCCGAGATCCTCACCGGCCGCGACAACCCCGGGCAGGCCGCCAAGGTCCTGACCGCCTGGTACCCGCAGGTCGTCATCAAGACCGGCGAGGACGGCGCGCTCTGGTACACCAACGGCCGCCCCGAGCCCATCACGGTCGCCGCCGACCCCATCGAGAAGATCGTCGACGGCACCGGTGCCGGCGACGCCTTCGTCGCGGGCTTCCTCCCGCCCTGGCTGGACGGCAAGCAGCCCGCCGACGCCCTCACCGCCGGCTGCCGCCTCGCCGCCCAGGCCATGAAGCACCTGGGCGCCCGTCCGACCCTCGACGTGGTGGACAACCAGATCAACTGACGGGCTCCCCGGCCTGAAGCACGGGCCGGGGATTCGGCCTGTGCCGCCCCGTCCGGGACGGCACTCCTGCGGCTTCCCGCTTCATCGGTGATCGCCGCGGCGAGCCGCGGGCTCACATCCCCTCCCCCACAGGCGGTTCATGTCTCCGCCCGCCCGGCGGCGACCGTCACGCTGTGTCCGTCGTGGCCCGTCGTGGTCCGTTGTGACGTTTCGGAGCTTCCGGAGTGACCCGTCGCCCCGCACATCGACCACACCAGCGAGTACACGCTAAGCGGTCAGCCGGTCACTAGCGTTTCGTGAAGTTCGCCCCGGCACAGTCAAGCGATCGGGGTGTAGCTACGGACGTCTTCTTTCACCGCCGCCCACAGGCGGTTGAGGGGATGGCCCGCGTCGTAGCGTTCGAGGTCGGCGCGGCGGACGAAGGCACCGGTCATGAGTTCGGCCTTCGGCTCCATGTCGTCGCGGAGCTTGACGGCGCGGAGCGGGACGGTGCCCGGGTCGTCCTGGGCGGCCATGCCGCGGCCGATCGAGCCGGTGACGATCATGCAGCCGCGGACGAAGCCGGAGCGCAGCAGGGACAGGCCGTAGTGCACGTCGTCGATGTCGGCGACGACGGTGAGGCGCTCGCGGAAGTTCGGCCCGTACCAGGTGGCGAGCAGGTCGGCGACCAGCCCCGCGGGCGGCACCACGAGCGGGACGCCGGCGAGCCGGCTCGTCTCGACCGGCGTGTCCGGCAGTTCGGACACCGGCAGGTTGGTGAGCAGCAGCGCCTGCCCCCGGGCGTACTCGACGACCTCGTACTCCCGGAAGCGCAGGTCGCCCTCCGGCGTGCTGACGATGCTGCCGCAGATGAGGTCGACCTGGCGGGTCTCCAGCCGCGACCACAGGTCCTTCGTGCGGACGTGGGCGACCTTGAACTCGACCTCGCGCTGCCGGAACTCCTCCGACACGCGGTTCCAGGCGCGCGAGACGATCGGGAGCGTGAACTCGGTCGTGCCGACGGTGAGCATCCTGCCGAGGCGGCGCCGGCTCCAGTGAATGGACTCCAGCCATTTCCCGAACGTCGTCCGCGCCAGTTCCACGGTGGTCTCGCCGGTCGGGGTGAACAGGAAGTCCTTGCCGCGCCCCTGCCTGACGGTCAGAACCTCCCCGCAGAGGGTCTGGCTGTTGCGGTTGAGCGTGTCCAGCTGCTTCTGCACGCTCGACTGCTCACGGCCGAGGACGCGGGCGGCCCGGAGCGCGTTGCCGGTCTCGTGCACGACCAGGAGCGTCCGCAACTGGTCGAACGTCATGTCCAGCAGCCCGGACGGGCATTCGAGGATCGCGTCATGGGTCGGTGACACGGGCAGCGACATTACTACCTGTTCCGTCGGCCCCGCCGAAATGGCCGATTGGCCAGCTGAACGGGAAATGATGACATTTCCCGCTGAACTTATCTCAAGATGTTCTTGCAATCAACTGGACAGGGTTTTCTAACCTCTAGAACACTTTCCCTTGGGCAGGTCGCTCCCGCCGCCGTCATCCGTCCCCCTTGGACGGCGGCGCTCCCGGGCGCGCCCCGGCGGTGCCGGCCGCCGGGGCCGCCACCACGACTCCCGTTCGCCGCGGCTCTTCTCCGCCGCGGCGCCGGGGCCGGACGCCGGTCCGTGCGCGGGGCCGCGCGCACGGACCGGCCCGATCGTCCCGCCCGCGCCCACGGGGGCGCGCGGGCGGAGCACGATCTCCCGGCACGCGGGGCCAATCGGGGGGACCACTCGGTACCACTCCCCCTGCCGCTCCTCGACGTCGATGGAGTGCTCAACCCGTACGGCTGCGCACGCCACCCGTGCTTCCTCGGGCCGCCAAGTGGGACGGCCGGTGCCAGTTCCAGGCGACGGACGGCGGCGCCGGCCGGTCGCGTCGTGGTCTCCTCTCAGTTGGGAATGGCGAGGGTCAGCGGGAGGACCTGGCCGGCACCGGATTCCTTGAGGAGGCGGGTGGCCACGGTCATGGTCCAGCCGGTTTCCATGCGGTCGTCCACGAGTAGGACGGGGCCCGGGTTGACGGATAGGGCTTCGGCCAGGTCGGTGGGGACGGCCAGGGAGTGCCAGACGGAGCTGAGGCGCTGGGCGCTGTTGTGGCGGCGCGGGACCGGCTCGCCGAGCGGGGTCAGCTCGCCCAGGTAGGGAAGGCGGCCGATCTCGGCGATGCGGTGGCCGAACGAACCGACCAGGCGCGGGCGGGATCGGGAGCCGACGGTGACGACGCCGGTGGGGCGGGCGGGCCAGTCCCAGGCGGCGAGCACCCTGATGACGGCGTTCACCAGGTCGTCGGGGACGTCGGTGTCGCCGCCGGCGAGCAGTTCGCGCAGGCGGTTGCCCCAGCCGATGTCGGTGAGGCGGCCCAGGGCACGGCCGGTTTCGGGCAGGAGTTCGGGCTTGATGCGGCCGGACACGCCCAGGTCGTCCTTGACGCCGGTGGGCCACATGCGGCGGGGCGGCACGTCCACGCCGGGGCGGTGGAGGCGGTCGCGGGCCTGGGCGGCGCCCTCGCTGGTGACGTCGGCCGGCCAGTGGCGGCCCGTGCAGTTGTCGCAGCGGCCGCAGGGGGCGGCGGAAGGGTCGTCCAGCTGGCGGCGGAGGTACTCCTCCCGGCAGCCGGTCGTCGAGATGTAGTCGAGCATGGCCTGCTGCTCGCGGCGGCGCGCGGCGGTGACCCGCTCGTAGCGCTCGCGGTCGTAGGACCAGGGCTCGCCCGTGGACGTCCAGCCGCCCTTGACGCGGCGGACCGCGCCGTCCACGTCGAGGACCTTGAGCATCATTTCGAGGCGTGCCCGGTTGAGGTCGACCTGGGGTTCGAGCGCGCCGGTGGACAGGGGGCGCCCGGCGGCCTCCAGGACGCCGAGGGTGTCGCGGACGAGCGGTTCGGGCGGGAAGCCGAGGCTGGCGAAGTAGGCCCAGATGTCGCGGTCCTCCCGGCCGGGAAGGAGGATGACCTCGGCGCGGTCGACGCCGCGGCCCGCGCGCCCGATCTGCTGGTAGTAGGCGACCGGGGACTGCGGGGCGCCCACGTGGACGATGAACCCGAGGTCGGGCTTGTCGTAGCCCATGCCGAGGGCGCTGGTGGCGACGAGGGCCTTGAGCTTGTTGTCCTGGAGGTCCTGCTCGGCCTGGAGCCGCTCGGCCTGCTCGGTCTGGCCGGAGTAGGCGGCGACCTCGTGGCCGCGGTCGCGCAGGTAGCCGGTGATCTCGTGGGCGGCGGCGACGGTGAGCGTGTAGATGATCCCCGAGCCGGGGAGGTCGGCGAGGTGCTCGCCCAGCCAGGCGATGCGCTGCTCCGCGGTGGGCAGGGCGACGACGGCGAGGTGCAGCGAGTCGCGTTCGAGCGCGCCGCGCAGGACGAGGGCGTCGTCGCCGGCGAGCTGCTCGGCGACGTCCTGGGTGACGCGGGCGTTGGCGGTCGCGGTGGTGGCGAGCACCGGGATGCCGGGCGGCAGCTCGGCCAGCAGGGTGCGGAGCCGGCGGTAGTCGGGACGGAAGTCGTGCCCCCAGTCGGAGATGCAGTGCGCCTCGTCGACGACGACCAGCCCGGCGCCGGCGGCGAGCTTCGGCAGGACGAGGTCGCGGAAGTCGGGGTTGTTGAGCCGCTCGGGGCTGACGAGCAGGACGTCGACCTCCCCCGCCTCCACCTCGGCGAAGACCTGCTCCCAGTCGCCCGTGTTGGACGAGTTGATCGTGCGGGCGTTGATCCCGGCGCGGACCGCGGCCTCGATCTGGTTGCGCATCAGCGCCAGCAGCGGCGACACGATCACGGTGGGGCCCGCGCCGCGTTCGCGGAGCAGCCGGGTGGCCACGAAGTACACCGCGGACTTGCCCCAGCCCGTCCGCTGGACGACCAGGGCCCGGCGCCGCTCGACGACGAGGGCGCTGATCGCCGTCCACTGGTCGTCGCGAAGCCGCGCGTGGTCGCCCGCGAGGGCGCGCAGGCAGCGTTCGGCCTCGTCCCGGAGTCCGTCAGGAGTGCTCATGCGTCCTTGGTACCAGTGGCCTGGAAGAAGTCGCACCAGAATCACGTTCTGTGGAAAACGGGCGCGGGGGTCCGCGGGAGTCCGGCCGCCGGACCGTGGGTAGCCTGCCTTCCAAGATCGGTTCGCACGGCGGAAGGACATCTCGGGGGAATGGGCACGGCCGAACGCGTGCTGGGGCCGCACGCAGCGGAGCGGCTGCGGGAGTCGCCCGCGGCGCAGCGGCTGCGGCGGACATGGCAGGTCCTGATGGACGCGAGCCCGCCGGAGCCGCCCGAGGAGGAACCCGGCGAGGTCGTCGACCCGCGGGCGATCGACCTCGTGTTGCGCGTGGGCGAGCTCCTGCTGGCCAGTGGTGAGAGCACCGAGCGTGTGAACGAGGCCATGCTCAGCCTGGCGGTCGCCTACGAACTCCCCGGCTGCGAGGTCCAGGTCACGCTGACCAGCATCCTGGTGTCGGCCCACCCTGGAAAGGGCGCGCCGCCGATGACGGGAACGCGGGCCATCCGGCGACGGACCCCCGCCTACTGGCGGCTCACCGCGCTGCACAAGCTCGTCCAGGACGCGTCCATCGGCATGTTGGAACTGGACGAGGCGCACCAGAGGCTCGCGGAGATCAAGCGGGGCCGGGCCCCGTATCCGGCCTGGCTGCTGGTCATGTCGCTGGGGCTCATCAGCGCCTCGGGCAGTGTGCTGGCCGGCGGCGGGCCGCTCGTGGCGACCACCGCGTTCGGCGCGACCCTGGTGGGCGAGCGCACCGGCGCGATCCTGGCGCGGCGCGGCATCGCGGAGTTCTTCCAGCTCGCGGTCGCCGCCGCGATCGGCGCGGGTGCCGCGGCGCTGGTGGTGAGCGTGGGCAGCCCCGGGCAGGCCGCCGCGATCGTCACGGGCGCGATCCTGGCGCTGCTGCCGGGACGGCCCCTGGTCGCCAGCATTCAGGACGGCATCACGGGCGACCTGGTCAGCGCCGGGGCGCGGGTGCTGGAGGTCTTCTTCATCATCGCGGCCCTCGTCGCGGGGCTCGGCGCGGTCGTGTACCTGGCGGTCAGCCTCGGCGCACCGATCGACGTCAGCCATCTGCCCACCGCGCCCGCGACGCTGCAGCCGCTCGGGGTCATCGCGGCCGCCGCGATCTCGCTGACGTTCGCGATATCCCTCGCCGCGCCGCGCGAGGTGCTGGTCGCGGCGGCTCTGGGCGGCGCGCTGATCTGGGTCCTGTACGTCCTCGCGCGCGGGTGGGGGCTGCCTCCCGTCCTGGCGGCGGCCATGGCCGCCACCGTCGTCGGTGTGCTCGCCAACTGGCTCGCCCGCAGGCAGGGGCAGCCGGTCATGCCGCTCGTCGTGCCGGCCATCGGCCCCCTCCTGCCCGGGACGGCGCTCTACCGGGGAATGGTCGAGCTCAACACCGGCCACCCGGACACGGGCGTGCTCAGCCTCATCGGCGCGGTCTCGGTGGCGCTCGCGCTGGGCGCCGGGGTCAACCTCGGCGGCGAGCTCGTCCGGGCCTTCCAGAGCGTCGGGCTGAGCGCCTCCGGGCGCTGGGCGCGGCCCGCGGCCCGCCGCACCCGCGGTTTCTAGCCGGCGGTCGTCCCGCCTGTTCTGTCGGTGGCGGACGTTACGTTCGCCGCATGTACCGACAGGGAGACATCCTGATCCTGCCCGTGCCGGAGGACGCGGTCCCCGGCTCCGTGCGCGCCCTTCCGCCCGCCCCGCGGGACGGCC
Organism: Actinomadura sp. GC306; assembly: GCF_004348665.1. Classification (GTDB taxonomy): domain Bacteria; phylum Actinomycetota; class Actinomycetes; order Streptosporangiales; family Streptosporangiaceae; genus Spirillospora. Next base: position 9,382 of record NZ_SMKM01000163.1, read on the forward strand.
GGGGCCGCATGGTCCTGGCGCTCGGCGAGGCCACGGGCCACGCGCACGCGCTGGCCGCGCCCGGTTCGCTGCTGCGCTCCCCCGACCCGCTCGCGCCGGACCACCTGCACCTGCCGTCCGGCGGGCGGCTGGTCCACGAGGAGCACGCGGCGATCTCGCTGCCCAAGGGCTGGTACCGGGTGGTCCGCCAGCGCGAGTACATCCCCGGCGCCGTCCGCGTCGTGGCCGACTGAGGAGGATCCGGATGCGCACCGCGACAGCGCGGGAAGCCCATTTCGTGACCGCCGACTGGCAGGCGGCGGCGTTCGGCACCGGTCCCGCCGACCGCGAGCGGGCCGAGGCCGGTGTCGCCGCCGCCTACGCGGCCGCCGGCCTGGAGCCTCCGGAACGCTACGTGTGGATGTCGTCTCCCGCGCGCGGCGCCGTCGCGGCGGCGCTCCTGGCACGGCGCGGCGACGCGGGGGCCGGTGTCCTGCACGCGGTGAGGACGCGCCCCTGGGAGGCCGAGCGCGCCGCGGCCTGCTCCGAACTGGGGCCGGAGCAGTGGTCGCGCGTGTGGGCCGAGACGGGCGGCCTGCTGTGGGACCAGGTCCAGTCACTGGTCACGCGGGTGCGCGACGCCATCGGCGACCTCGCCGTGGACGAGGCCGAGCGGGCCGAGCCCTCCGAGCGGGCGCGGGCGGCCACGTCGGTGCTGCGCGGCGCCACGCTCGACGCGGTCCTGGGCCAGCACGACGCGCCGTGGCTGGCCTTCTTCGAGGCGCTCGGGCGGCTGGACGGCCCGCTGGCCGGCCTCGCCGAGGTGGCCCGTTCCGCCGGCTGGTGGTGGCCGTACGAGCGGCTCGCGATCCTGACGGAACGCCCTAGCGAGCTGTACCGGGACGAGCCCGGCCGGCTGCACCGCGGCGACGGCCCGGCCCTCGCCTACCCCGACGGGTTCGCGTTCCATGCCTGGCGCGGCATGCCGATCCCTCCCGATTTCGTGGCGTCGCTGAGCGGGCTGACGGCCGACCGGATCTCCGCCGAGGAGAACGCCGAGCTGCGCCGGGTCATGCTGGAGATCTTCGGCTACGACCGCTACCTGGCGGAGACCGGCGCGCGCCCCCTGCACCGCGACGAGACCGGCGTCCTGTGGTCGATCGACCTCCCGGGAGACGAGCCCGTCGTCATGGTCGAGGTGGTCAACTCCACACCCGAACCGGACGGCACGTACCGCACCTACTACCTCCGCGTCCCCCCGGCCACCCGCACAGCCCGTGCGGGCGTTGCCTGGACCTTCGGCATGGCCGAGTCCGACTACCGCCCAGCAAAACAAACCTGACCGGCCTGAACACCGGTAACGGTGCGCGGGGCCTGGTGGCGGGTCAGGGGGTTACGGTTTGGGCCCAGGTGACCTTTCCCTCGGCTGTGGAGCGCCAGCCCCAGGCTCGGGACAGGGCGCCGACGAGCATCAGGCCCCGGCCGCCTTCGGCCTGCAGGTCGGGGGCGGGGACGGCCGGGGCCTGCGGGTTGTCGTCCCATACCTCGACCATGGCGGTCTTGTCGTCGGGCAGGTAGATGACGAGGGTGACCGTGTTCGCATGGCGGATCGCGTTGGTGACGAGTTCGCTGGTGATGAGCTCCAGGTCTCCGTGGACGTCCTGGCGGTCCCAGCCCTCCAGGGCAGCGCGCACCGTGTCACGGGCAGCCCGGACGGCCGCTTCGACCGGCTCGAGCGCGAGGACGAAGTGGGGGCGCTGTCGATGATCCACGGAACCGCCTAACTTCACCGGCTAGATGCAAGCATGCGCTCTTTGAGACGGTCGCGCACGGGTTCTGGACTCACCGCCGACCCTGTTTCCACACTGCGCGCATGCCGAATGCCGTGGTCTGTTCGCGTGACGGGGGAACCCGCACCGTCACGTATGGCCGAGCAGGACCGGGATGCGTTCCAGGACGCCGCCCGCGAACGTGTCGTAGAGCCCGAGTGGCACAAGGTGGACATAGCCGATGTGGCAATCGCACGTGTCGAGGGGGCACGGGCGGGGCCTGAGCGCGGCCCTGAACGAGCCGTCGTAGAGGTTGCCCAGGACGGCCGGGACGAAGTGGCAGCGGCGCACGGTGCCGGCGCCGTCCACGGACACGACGGTCTCTCCGGTGCGGCAGGCGAGGCCGCGGCTGGGGTGCGGGTGCCGGCTCACCGGGAACAGCGGGTCGATCTCCGTCCAGGAGGCGGCTTCCGCGTCGTCGTAGGTGTGTCCTTCGGCGGCGTTGACCCACAGGTACGTTCCGGCGGGGAGGTCGTCGCGCAGGCTCCGGGCCGCGTCGAGGTGGTCGGGTTGCCCGACGATTCCGACGCTGTACCGCACGCCGCGCTGTGTCAGCTCGTGGCATTTGCCAAGGAAACGCTCGTAGGGGACCTCGCCGGGGTGGTAGGTCGCCCAAAGAGCTAGGCGGGTGAGGTCGGCCTCCGACGTCCATGACACGCGGTGGCTGAGGTTCGTCTGGATCGCCACCCGTTCTACGTGGGGGACGTGACTGAGCTCGGTCAGAGCGCGCCTGTACCAGGAGCGGACGAGCCCTTCGCCCCAAGGTGTGAACAGTACGGAGATGGGGTGGTCCTGGCCGGACACCCATCCCGTGAAGCGTTCCAAGGCCGTCCGGTCCGCGCGTAGCTGGTCGGGGGTGTCGCGGCGTTTGGCGAACGGGCAGTAGGGGCACGCGTAGTCGCAACTGGCGAGCGGCCCACGGTAAAGGATCGTCAGGTGGTCCATCAGCGCGCCTCGTAGGCGGACATCAGTTCATTGACGCGAGGCGAAAACAAGGCGGGGCCGATGGCGTCGGAGTAGGCGAGCCCTTCGGGAGTCAGCCGTAGAGCGTTGTCGGTCACTTCCAGCCATCCACGGTCGTCGAACGACTTGAGATCGGCGGGAAAGTCGTCCAGTGGGTCGGTGCCGAACCGCGCACGGTAGGCGCTCCGGTCGAGGCCGGTCGCCTGCAGGAGGGATTGGACGAGGTGCCGCCGAAGCCGTTCGTCCTCGTCCAGTTGGAGGCCCACACGCGCGGTGGTGAAGTCGTCCTCACGCACATAGGCGTCGATGATGGAGCGCACCTGACCCGCGCCGACCGCGTACTCGAAGGAGTAGTGCAGAGCGGAGGTGTAGGAGCGGGCACCGCAGCCTAGGCCGACCATGCCGTCGGTCTGGCAGCAGTACTCGGTGCCGTTGGCCGTCTCTCCGGGCAGGCGGAACATGCGCATCGACACCTGTTCGTAGCCTTCGGCCAGGAGGTGGTCACGGCCGATCCGGTAGAGGGTGAGGCGCTGGTCGTCCCAGTCTTGGGCGCGACGTCCGAGACCGGTGAGCGGGCGTACATAGAGGGGGTAGAGGTAGATCTCCTCCGGGCGCCACGCAAGGGCGGCGTTGAGGGAGTGCATCCACGTCTCGGGGGTCTGGCCGTCGATGCCGTAGATGAGGTCGATGTTGAGCGTCGGGAAGCCCACCGCACGGATGCGGTCTAGCGCCGCCTCCACTTCGGCGCGCTTCTGCGGACGAACGGCCGCGCGTGCCTCCTCGTCCAGGAAGCTCTGCACGCCGATCGAGATTCGGGTCGTCCCCCGTTCGGCGAGCACCGTCAAACGGTCGGTGGTGGCCGTCGCCGGTGATGTCTCCACACCCAAGGGGATCGCGCCGAATCCCGGGAACCGTCCGGCGACATCGCAGAGCCGTTCCAGTTCGGACGCGGTGAAGTACGTGGGAGTGCCTCCGCCGAACGCCGAAGTGGCGAACGAGGCGTCGTCGCCGAGGGCTTCCAATACGGCCGTGGCCTGCCGGTCGAGCGCGTCCAGGTAGGCACCGGTCAGTTCTTCGGGTGCCCCAGTGCGCGTGAACAGATTGCAGAAGCCGCAACGCATCTCGCAGAAGGGGACGTGGAGGTAGAGGAAGAGTGTGTCGAGCGGCTCGCCCGCCCACACGTCCCGCAGCAGGGGCTCCGGGCTCAGCGGACGGTAGGCGGTCTTGTGCGGATAGGCGTACACGTACCCCTGGTAAGGCGTCACGACAGAATGAACTCCCCGTACGGAACGGTCCAGACGACCTCGTGGCCGATGCGGTGCCCGGTGTGGCCGTCCTCCCCGTAGGCGGTGCCGTGGTCGGAGCAGACGATGACGAAGCAGGGGCGGCGCATCAGCGCGAACAACCGGCCGATGTGGGCGTCGACATGGCGCAGCGCAGCGGCATGGCTGGCGCGTGTGTCCCCGGCCGAGGACGTGGCACCGTCAAGGTAGAACCAGTTGGGCTGGTGCAAGGACGCGACGTTCAGCAGCAGGAACAAGCGCCGGCCGCTGGGCTGGCGTGCCATGACCTCGGCGACGCGGTCGATCTGGTTGGGCAGCGCCTCCGGATCGGTCACGCCGAACCCGCGCTCCCAGTGGCTCTCGTCGAACAGCGACGGAAGCGCCGATCCGAGCGGCGTCAGCTTGTTGAAGAACCCGACACCGCCCACGCAGACCGTGTGGTAGCCGGCGGCGGCGAGCCCCGAGGGCAGGTCGGCGGCGTCGAACGTCCAGGTGCCAGACGCGGTCGTCTCGCTGCCTGGGAACGCCCCTGCGAACAGCCTTGGGTGCGGCCCAGGGGTCGCGGGCGTCGGCAGGAACCCCGCAAGCATCGCGGTGTGCGCGGCATAGGTGAAACTGCCCGGCGTGTGGCGCCGCTCCCACCGGGCCTCGGGGAGGAGGCCCGCGAGAGTGGGCGTCTCACCGGCCGCGGCCAGTTCGGCGGCGACGTCGTAACGGAGCGTGTCCAGTGTCACCAGCAGCAGGTCGTGGCTGCCGATGACCTCGTTCATGTCGTGCACGCACCGCTCCCGGCGAGGACCGTCCTGACCTGCGCAGTGTAGGTGTCGACGCCTTCGGCGGAGCCGCCGGGCAGACCGGTCAGGCCGGGCAGCAGGTCACCGAACGCGTTCACCTCGCCGACCTCGAACCGCCGCAGGCCCGTGCCGACGAGCAGGTCGACGCCGACCATCACGCTCCCCGGGAAGCAGGCGGCGGCCCGCGCGCACACGTCCAGGGCACGGTCCCAGCCGTCGCCCCCGAGCGCGCGCTGCACCGCCCCCAGGTCTCCCCTGGCACCACCCAGATGCAGGTTGGTCATCGGGTGGCGGCTCGTCCGGACGACGGCGTGCGTGGGTTCGCCGCCGATGACGACGACGCGCAGGTCGAACGCCCGGCCGCCGATCGCGGCCTTGGGCAGCCAGCGCTCCACGTGCAGCCCGTCCGGCGCGAGCGCGTCGATGAGGGCGGCGGCCTCCACCTCCGTCCGGTAGGTGCGGACGCGCAGCGAGTTGCGCAGGCCGCCGCGCGTCCAGGCCGCGGACGTGACGGCGCGCACCCGTCCGGGCGCGGTCTCCAGCGCGACGACCCCCGACGCGGACGAGCCGTGCGCCGGTTTGACGAACACGCGCCGCTCCCCCGCCTCCGCCATCCGCGCACGCAGGGCGGCGTAGCCGTCGACGGGCGCAAGGGCGGGCGG
>NZ_SMKM01000164.1 GCF_004348665.1 Actinomadura sp. GC306
GGCAGCGTCAGATGTATATAAGAGACAGGAGCCAGGGAGCTTGGGATCGGGGCAGGGGAGCTTCAGGACGTTGCGGCTGAGGAGCTTGCGCTGGTGGGGGCATTGGGGGACGTCCAAGCGCGCGCGAAACAGGCGGAGCGGGAACGGGATGCCAGGCCGCTGGTGTTCTGTTTGGAGAGAGTGGCCGGGGCGTACCACGACGTGCACGAACGCTGTCCCGCGGTTCCCCAGGGTGATGAGGAGCCCGGGGCGGTGCATGCCGGGCGGGTGGGTTTGGCGGAGGCCGTGCAGGTCGTCCTCGGCAACGGGCTGAACGTGATCGGTGAGACCCCTAGAGAGCGGATATGAGTCGAGTACATCCAGCCGGCCCCATGCACGCCGATGTCCTGCCCGAGGAGCATCCGGTAGGGCCGGCGGACGATCTGAACGCGCTGGAGCCCACGGTGTGGCCGCGGAGCGCCAGGCGGGAGGAGGGCGTCGTCACCGTCGGTGGGGTCGACGTCCGGGATCTGGCGCGCGAGTACGGGACGCCTCTGTACGTCTATGACGAGGAGGACGTCCGAAGCCGCGCCAAGGAGTATGTGGCGGCGTTCCATGATGGGAGCGTGCACTACGCGGGCAAGGCGTTTCTCTGTACGGCCCTCGCGAAGTGGCTGAACGAGGAAGGGCTCGGCCTGGACGTGTGCAGTGGGGGTGAGCTTGCCGTTGCTCTGGCGGCGGGGTTCCCTACCGAGCGCATCACTCTGCATGGGAGCAACAAGTCGTCCGCGGAGATCGCGAAGGCGCTGGAGGTCGGGGTCGGGCGGATCGTGCTCGATTCCTACGAGGAGATCGCCCGGGTGGGGTACCTCGCCCAGCAGATGGGTGTCCGGGCCAAGGTGATGGTGCGCGTCACCACGGGTGTGGAGGCGCACACCCATGAGTTCATCGCGACCGCTCACGACGACCAGAAGTTCGGATTCTCCAGGAGTTCCGGGGCCGCCCTGGAGGCGGTGCGGCGGGTGCTGGAGCTGAAGCAGCTTGAGCTGGTGGGGCTGCACAGCCACATCGGGTCGCAGATCTTCGAGGTGGACGGGTTCCAGGTGGCGGCGCACCGGCTGGCGGAGCTGCTGGTGGCGATCCGGGACGAGCACGGCATCGAGCTGCCGGAGCTGGACCTCGGCGGCGGGTACGGGATCGCGTACGTGCCGGGGGAGGAGCCGCACGACCCGAAGTCGATCGCGGACGGGCTGCGGGAGATCGTGGCGCGCGAGTGCCGGGCGTACGAGCTGGCGATGCCGCGGCTGACGGTGGAGCCGGGCCGGGCGATCGTGGGGCCGGGCGGGGTCACGCTGTACGAGGTCGGGACGGTCAAGGACGTCGAGGGCCTGCGCACCTACGTGTCCGTGGACGGCGGCATGAGCGACAACCTGCGCACGGCGCTGTACGGCGCGGAGTACACCGCGGCGCTGGCGAGCCGGTCGTCCGAGGCGCCGCCCATGCTCAGTAGGCTTGTCGGCAAGCACTGCGAAAGCGGCGACATCGTGGTGCGCGACGTGTGGTTCCCCGAAGATCTTGCGGCCGGGGACCTGGTGGCGGTCGCCGCTACCGGTGCGTACTGTCGGTCGATGGCCAGTAACTACAACTTCGTCCCGAAGCCGGCCGTGGTGGCGGTGCGGGACGGCAGGTCGCGCGTGATCATCCGCCGGGAGAGCGCCGAGGACCTGCTGCGGCTCGATGCGGAGGTCGAAGCGTGAAACCCGGTCTGCGCGTGGCGCTCCTCGGATGCGGCGTGGTCGGTACCGAGGTCGTCCGGCTGCTGCGCGAGCAGGCGGACGACCTGGCGGCGCGGGTCGGGGCCCCGCTGGAGGTCGCGGGGATCGCGGTGCGGCGGCCCGACCGCGTCCGCGAGGGCGTCGACCCGGAGCTCCTGACGACGGACGCGCACACGCTGGTGACCAGGGACGACGTCGACATCGTCATCGAGGTGATCGGCGGCATCGAGCCGGCCCGGACGCTCATGCTGGAGGCGATGAAGTCCGGCAAGTCGGTCATCACGGCGAACAAGGCGCTGCTGGCCGAGGACGGGGCGACGCTGTTCGCGGCGGCGCGGGAGTACGGCGCCGACCTGTACTACGAGGCGTCCGTCGCGGGGGCGATCCCGCTGCTGCGGCCGCTGCGCGAGTCCCTCGTCGGCGACCACGTGCACCGGGTGCTCGGCATCGTGAACGGCACCACGAACTACGTCCTCGACCAGATGGACACGCACGGCGCGGGCTTCAACGACGCGCTGGAGGAGGCGCAGTCGCTGGGGTACGCCGAGGCCGACCCCACCGCCGACGTCGAGGGGTTCGACGCGGCGGCGAAGGCGGCGATCCTGGCGCAGCTCGCGTTCCACACCCCGGTGACGGCGGCGGACGTCCACCGCGAGGGCATCACCGAGGTGAGCGCCGCGGACGTGGCGGGCGCGCAGGGGATGGACTGCGTCGTCAAGCTGCTGGCCATCTGCGAGCGCATTCCGTCGGAGGGCGGCCGCAACGGACGCGGTGTGTCCGTTCGCGTCTATCCGGCGATGATTCCGCGGTCGCATCCGCTGGCGAGCGTCCGCGAGGCGTACAACGCGGTGTTCGTCGAGGCGGAGTCGGCCGGTTCGCTGATGTTCTACGGCGCGGGCGCCGGCGGTGCCCCGACGGCGTCGGCGATCCTCGGCGACCTTGTCGCGGTGGCGCGGAACGTCGCCGGCGGTACGCCCGGACCGGTCGAGGTCACCTACGCCAAGCTCCCCGTCCTGCCGATGGGCGAGACGGTCACGCGCTACTACATCCAGCTGGACGTGACCGACGAGGCCGGTGTCCTCGCCACGGTCGCCGAGGAGTTCGCCAGGCACGGGGTGTCGATCCAGGCCGTCCGGCAGGTCGGGCTGGGCGAGGAGGCGCAGCTCGTGGTGGTGACGCACCGGGCACCGGACGCGGCGCTGTCCGCGACGGTGGAGGGCCTGCGCGGGCTGGAGATAGTCCGTGAGGTGGCGAGCGTCATGCGAGTCGAAGGCGAAGAGTGAGTCTCCGGAATACGATTCGGCGGCTACCGGTAGAATCCGGATGACATCGCAGGTCAGCGAGGAGACCCACTTGAACGCGAACGCCCGCGCGTGGCGTGGCCTAATCGAGGAGTACCGAGACCGCCTCCCGGTGACGGAGGCGACGCCGGTCGTCACGCTGCTGGAGGGCGGCACCCCGCTGCTGCCGGCGCGGCGGCTCTCCCAGCTGACCGGCTGCGAGGTGCACCTCAAGGTCGAAGGCGCCAACCCGACCGGGTCGTTCAAGGACCGCGGCATGACGATGGCGATCAGCAAGGCCGCCGAGGAGGGCGCGAAGGCGGTGATCTGCGCGTCCACCGGCAACACCTCGGCGTCCGCCGCGGCGTACGCGGTGCGCGCCGGGATGACCTGCGCGGTCCTCGTCCCCAACGGCAAGATCGCGATGGGGAAGCTGGCGCAGGCGCTGGTGCACGGCGCGCGGCTGCTGCAGGTGGACGGCAACTTCGACGACTGCCTGGAGCTGGCGCAGAAGCTCGCGGTCGACTACCCGGTGGCCCTCGTCAACTCGGTCAACCGGTTCCGGCTGCTCGGCCAGAAGACGGCGGCGTTCGAGATCGTGGACGCGCTCGGCGACGCGCCCGACGTCCACTGCCTGCCCGTCGGCAACGCCGGCAACATCTCCGCCTACTGGATGGGCTACAAGGAGTACGCCGCGGACGAGGTGGCGTCGCGGACGCCGCGCATGCTCGGGTTCCAGGCGAGCGGCGCCGCGCCGTTCGTGAAGGGCGAGCCCGTCCTGAAGCCGCAGACGATCGCCACCGCGATCCGGATCGGCAACCCCGCCTCGTGGGACCTCGCCGTCGCCGCGCGGGACGAGTCCGGCGGCGCCATCGACTCGGTCACCGACCGGCAGATCCTCGCCGCCTACCGGCTGCTCGCCCGGGAGGAGGGCGTGTTCGTGGAGCCCGCCTCGGCGGCGAGCGTCGCGGGCCTGCTGCAGGCGAGCGAGCGGGGCGATGTGGAGCGCGGCTCCAAGGTCGTCTGCACGGTGACGGGCAACGGCCTCAAGGACCCCGACTGGGCGATCTCCGGTGCGCCCGCGCCGACCGTCATCAAGGTCGACGCGCACTCCGCCGCGTCCGAGCTCGGTCTCACCTGACGTGGGCTGGACGGAGGGGCCGGTGCTCGTGCGGGCACCGGCGACCAGCGCCAACCTCGGCCCGGGGTTCGACTCGCTCGGCCTCGCGCTGTCCCTGTACGACGACGTCGAGGTGGAGGTGACCGGCGGCGGGCTGTCCATCGAGGTGGCCGGCGAGGGCGCCGAGGTCGCCGACCGCGGCGAGCGGCACCTCATCGTCGAGGTCATGCACCGCACCTTCGGGCTGCTGGACGAGCTGGCCGGATCCGGACTCGGCCGCCCGCCCGGCCTGCGGCTGCGCTGCACCAACCGGATCCCGCACAGCCGCGGCCTCGGCTCGTCGTCCGCCGCGACCATCGCCGCGATCGTCGCGGCCCGCGCGCTGCACCCCGGCGGGAAGCTGTTCGACGACGAGGCCGCGCTGCGCCTAGCGACGGAGATCGAGGGGCATCCCGACAACGTCGCGCCGTGCCTGGCCGGCGGGCTGACCGTCGCGTGGACGTCCCCGCACGGCCCGCGGCTCGTCCGGCTGGAATCGCAGGTCACGCGGGTGGTGGCGTTCGTCCCGGAGCAGCGGCTGGCGACCGAGCGGGCCCGCGGGCTGCTGCCGCGGACCGTCCCGCACGAGGACGCCGCCGCCAACGCCGGCCGCGCCGCGCTGCTCATCGCGGCGCTCACCGGCGGGCTGGACCGCGAGATCCTCCTCGACGCGACGGACGACCGGCTGCACCAGGAGTACCGCGCACCGGCGATGCCCGCGTCCGCCGCGCTGGTCAGGACGCTGCGCGCGGCGGGCGTCCCTGCGGTGATCTCCGGCGCGGGACCGACTGTCCTGGCCTTCACAAACGCGTCACAACTTGATTCGATGGCGTCCGGAGTGGGTAATGGGTGGCTCAAGCACCCATTGGACGTCGCGGCCCGCGGCGCACGCGTCATGACCGGACGAACCGAGTCCCGGCCCTGACCGCGGCGCCCCCGGGGGCCGTCGCGGCGTCCGGCCGGTGCAGGTCCCGGCCTGAGCCCGCTAGGTAAAATGCGAACACAACGACCTCTGGGGAATAGCAGTGCGGCCTGGTGATGTTAGGCTGAATGCCGCACCAGATGCCCCGTTCGGGGCAGCGTGCTCGTCAGCCGCGCGTCGCCGGATCGGCCCCTCGGCCGTGTCGGTCCCGCGTACTAGGCTTCCCGACACCGTGACAATCCGTTGTCCGGCATCCCAGCGAAACTTCGGACGTGGCGGTACCGGGAACACGCACGAGCGAACCGTCCCGTCCACCATCTGGCTGTGCCCAGAACACGCAGATCCCGGCCCCACCGTGATCAGCGGAGCCCGTTCCGGCGCCCCCGCCGGACCGCATTACCGGGTCGACTGGCCGGGCACCGGCCAACGCCCGCTCCCTGGGAAGGACCCTTAGTGAGCGAATCCAGCGAACTCCTTACGGACGCATCGAGCACGGGAACCGCCGACGCCGCAGCGGCCGGCGCGGAGCCCGCCACCCCCCGGCGCCGCCGGTCGGGCACCGGCCTGTCGGCGATGGTGCTCCCCGAGCTCAAGGCGCTCGCGTCCAGCCTCGGCATCACCGGCGTGACCGGGATGCGCAAGAGCCAGCTCATCGCCGCCATCCAGGAGAAGCAGGGCGCGGGGCAGGGCTCGGCGGGGGGCGAGCAGGGAGCCGCTGCCGGAGCCGAGGCCGGATCCGCCGGGACGAAGACCGAGCGTCCCCGCCGCACCCGCACCGCGGCGGCCAAGAGCGAGGCGCCCGACGAGCAGATCACCATCGCCGACGCCGAGCCGGCGGGCGGGCAGCCCGCCAAGGGCGAGGAGCAGGCCCCGGCGGACGACCAGTCCGGCCGGCCGGCCGCGAAGACCGCCGAGAAGCCGGCCGAGAAGGCCGACGCGCGGCAGGACCGCTCCGACCGGCAGAACGGCCGGCAGCGCGGCGACAGGCAGGACCGCGGGGGCTCCGAAGGGCGCGGCGAGCGCGGCGAGCGGCAGGGCCGCGACCAGGGGCGCGACCAGGGCCGTGAGCAGAACTCCGAGGACGGCGAGTCCCAGGGCGGGCGCGACGGCCGGGACGGGCGCGAGGGCCGCGAGGGCGGCCAGCGGCAGCGGCAGCGCGGCGGCCGGGAGCGCGGTGACCGCGGTGACCGGGGCGACCGCGGTGACCAGGGCGGCGGCCGCCAGCGGGGCCAGAACCAGGGCGGCGGCCAGGGCGGCGGCCAGCACGGCCAGCACGACGATGACGACGGCAGCGGCCGGGGCCGGCGCGGGCGCCGGTTCCGCGAGCGCAACCGCGGGCGGGGCCGCGAGCGTTACGAGGAGCCGGTGATCAGCGAGGACGACGTCCTGATCCCGGTCGCGGGCATCCTCGACATCCTCGACAACTACGCGTTCGTGCGCACCACCGGCTACCTGGCGGGCCCGAACGACGTGTACGTCTCGCTCGCGCAGGTCCGCAAGAACGGGCTGCGCAAGGGCGACGTCATCACCGGCGCGGTGCGCCAGCCCCGCGAGGGTGAGCGGCGCGAGAAGTTCAACGCGCTGGTGCGCCTCGACACGGTCAACGGGATGGAGCCCGAGCAGGCCAAGGCCCGCGTCGACTTCAGCAAGCTGACCCCGCTGTACCCGCAGGAGCGGCTGCGGCTGGAGACCGACCCCGGCATCCTGACCACGCGGATCATCGACCTGGTGTCGCCGATCGGCAAGGGGCAGCGCGGCCTGATCGTGTCGCCGCCGAAGGCCGGCAAGACGATGGTGCTCCAGGCGATCGCGAACGCGATCACCAAGAACAATCCGGAGTGCCACCTGATGGTCGTCCTGGTGGACGAGCGTCCGGAAGAGGTCACCGACATGCAGCGGACGGTGAAGGGCGAGGTCATCCACTCGACCTTCGACCGTCCCGCCGAGGACCACACCACGGTCGCCGAGCTGGCGATCGAGCGCGCCAAGCGGCTGGTCGAGCTGGGCCACGACGTCGTCGTGCTGCTCGACTCGATCACCCGCCTGGGCCGGGCCTACAACCTGGCGGCGCCGGCGTCCGGCCGCATCCTGTCCGGCGGTGTCGACTCGACGGCGCTGTACCCGCCGAAGCGGTTCTTCGGCGCGGCGCGCAACATCGAGAACGGCGGCTCGCTGACGATCCTCGCGACCGCGCTGGTGGAGACCGGCTCGCGGATGGACGAGGTCATCTTCGAGGAGTTCAAGGGCACCGGCAACATGGAGCTGAAGCTCAACCGGGCCCTGGCCGACAAGCGGATCTTCCCCGCGGTGGACGTCGACGCGTCCAGCACCCGCAAGGAGGAGATCCTCATGGCTCCGGAGGAGCTGCGGGTCGTCTGGCAGCTCCGCCGCGTGCTGCACGCGCTCGACACGCAGCAGGCGCTGGAGCTCCTCATCGAGAAGATGAAGGAGACCAAGTCCAACGCCGAGTTCCTGCTGCAGGTCCAGAAGACCACGGTCTCCGACGACCGCTGACGGCGTTCCGCGACGCCCCCGCCCGGCCCCGGGCGGGGGCGTCCGCGTTCCCGGACCTTCGGGTTAGCCCCACCCCCGGATGGCAGGCGCACGTCATGGTCGCGGGCGCCGCCGGCCGCCAGGCTTGGACCATAGGCTGGAACGGCACGGAGGGACGACGTGGGCGAGCTGAGCAGGGCCCCCGGTGATGGGGGCGCGACGGCGGCGGCGGCGCGCTGGGCGGCGGAGCGGTGGGCCGCGGTGCTGCGGGCCGGCGGGGAGACGGCGGCGACCGTCGCGAACGGCCCGTGGACGCCGCTCGCCATGGCGAAGTCGTCGCTGACCTGGCGTTCGGCGATCTATCTGGGCGTCAGCATGGCGTTCGGGCTCGGCTGCTTCATCGGGCTGACCGTCGGGCTCACGCTGTCGTTCGGGCTGCTGATCATCTGGGTCGGGCTGCCGATGCTGGCGCTGATGATGGTCGCGTGGCGGTGCGCCGCGATCCTGGAGCGCCAGTTCGTCCGCGCGGCGTTCGGCGTGCGGATCCCGAGCCCGTACCGGCCGCTGCCAGCGGGAGGCAACCCGCTCCGCAAGCTGAAGGGCATGGCGTCCGATCCCGCCACCTGGAAGGACCTGCTCTACCTGGCGCTGCTGTTCCCCGTCACGCTGGTCGAGTTCGTCGTGTCGGTCGCGGTCTGGTCGGCGACAGGGATGCTGCTGGCGATGCCGGTCATCGTGGCGGTGGACGGCGGCGCCGAGGTGGGCCTCGGGTTCGTGTCGTACTGGGCGGGGACCCCGGTGGCGGCGCTGCCGCTGACGGCCTGCGGCGTGGTGGCCCTCGTCCTGGCGATGTACGCGACGCGGGTGATGGCGATCGGCCACTCCGCGTGGGCGCGGCTGATGCTGGGCCCGAGCATCGCGCAGGCCGAGAACCTGGAGCTGCGCAAGCGCACCGAGCACCTGCGGGCCAGCCGCGCCCGCGGGGTGGACGCCGCCGAGTTCGAGCGCCGCCGCATCGAGCGGGACCTGCACGACGGCGCCCAGCAGCGGCTGCTGTCGGTCGCGATGGACATCGGGCGGGCCCGCGCCAAGCTCGACGACGACCCCGAGGGCGCGCGGGCGCTGATCGAGCAGGCCCACTCGGGCACCAAGGAGGCGATCGCGGAGCTGCGCGACCTGGCCCGCGGCATCTACCCGGCGATCCTCACCGACCGCGGCCTGGACCCGGCGCTGTCGGGGCTGGCGGCCCGCGCCCCGGTGCCGGTGGAGGTCGAGGTGGACCTTCCGGAGCGGCCCCCGGCGGCGGTGGAGAGCATCGCCTACTTCATCGTGGCCGAGTCGCTGGCGAACATCGCCAAGTACGCCCGCGCGACCCGCGCGTCCGTCCGGGTGGCGCGGGAGGACCGGTGGGTCGTGGTCGAGGTGACCGACAACGGCGTCGGCGGTGCGGTCGCGCGGCCGGACGGCGGCCTGGCGGGCCTCGCGGACCGGGCGGCCACCATCGACGGCATGCTGCTGGTGGACAGCCCGCCCGGCGGCCCCACGATCGTCCGGGCCGACCTGCCTTGCACCTGGTAGGCGGTGCGGGGCCGCGCGCCGGGTCGCCCGAGGCGGCCCGGCCCGCCCGCGCCCGCACGGATACCGAGGTGGCCCGGCCCGCCCGCGCCCGCGCTGATACCGAGGTGGCCCGGCCCGGCCGTGCCCGCGCCGATACCGAGGCGGCCCGGCCCGGCCGTGCCCGCCCCGATAATGGACCGATGCGGGTAGTGATCGCCGAGGATTCGGTGCTGCTGCGGGAAGGGCTCGTCCGGCTGCTCGCCGACGCGGGGATCGAGACGGTCGCGACGGCGGGCGACGGCCAGGGCCTCCCCGGGATCGTCGAGGAGCACCGGCCCGACCTCGCCATCGTCGACGTCCGGATGCCGCCGTCGTTCACCGACGAGGGGCTGCGCGCGGCCATCGCCGTCCGGGAGCGCCTGCCGGGCACGCCGATCCTCGTGCTGTCGCAGTACGTGGAGGAGCGGTACGCGACCGACCTGATCGGCGGCGGCGCCGAGGGCGTCGGCTACCTGCTGAAGGAGCGGGTGGCGGACGTCGCCGAGTTCATCGACGCGGTCCGCCGCATCGCCGCCGGCGGGACGGTCATCGACCCGGAGGTGATCGGCCAGCTGCTCGGCCGGCGCCGCACCGGCGACCCGCTGGACGCGCTGACGCCGCGGGAGCGGGAGGTCCTGGCGCTGATGGCGCAGGGACGCTCGAACGGCGCCATCGCCGAAGACCTCGTCGTCACCGAGGGCGCGGTGGAGAAGCACATCTCCAACATCTTCATGAAGCTGGACCTCCAGCTCGCGCAGGGCGGGCACCGCCGCGTGATGGCCGTCCTCGCCTACCTGGGCCGCGACGGCGGCTGACGGTACCTCAGCGACCCCGCGACCACGCCGCCCGAGCGCCTGGAGACCCGGTGCGGCCGCCCCCGGCGGGCGCGCCGGGCGCCGGGACGGGGAATGCCCGATGACCTCGCCACGTTCAGGTATCTGGCACACTTGGAGCGAGTCGTTCCCATCCGGGGCGCCGGCGGACCGGCACCGCGGGCCCCGACCGGGATGGGCGCGGTTCACGACCGCTGCGGTACCGGTTCACGTCTCCTGCATCACCCATGGCCCTGTCGGGTGCGAACGGCCATGTGACCCGTGGGACGCCCGGCGACCGCCAGAAGCGAGGAGAGCCATGAAGTCCGACATCCACCCGAACTACGTCGTCACGACCGTGACGTGTACGTGCGGCAACACCTTCGAGACCCGCAGCACCGCCGAGAACGGCGTCATCCACGCGGACGTGTGCTCGAACTGCCACCCGTTCTACACGGGCAAGCAGAAGATCCTCGACACCGGCGGCCGGGTCGCGCGCTTCGAGCAGCGCTACAAGAAGAAGGCCGGCAAGTAGGCCGAGCGCCGCACACAGCGACCAGGGACGGCCCGGGGAGACCTCGCGAGGGTCCCCGGGCCGTTCGGAGTCGGTTCCCGGAGGCCGCCGCCCCCGGGGGCCGGGACGGGCCAGGACACAGCGTGAATCTCGACGATCTGATCAGCGAATACGCGAGCATCGAGGACCGGCTCGCGGACCCGTCCGTCCACGCCGACCAGAGCCTGGCGCGCAAGCTGGGCAAGCGGTACGCGGAGCTGCGGCCGATCGTCGAGACGCACCGCGAGCTGACCGCGACGGAGGACGACCTCGCCACCGCCCGGGAGCTCGGCGGGGAGGACGCGGCGTTCGCCGCCGAGGCCGGTGAGCTGGAGCTGCGGCGCGCGGAGCTGGAGGAGCGGCTGCGCCGGCTGCTCGTGCCGCGCGACCCGAACGACGCCAAGGACGTCATCCTGGAGGTGAAGGCCGGCGAGGGCGGCGAGGAGTCCGCGCTGTTCGCCGCCGACCTCCTGCGGATGTACCTGCGGTACGCCGAGCGCGTCGGCTGGAAGACCGAGATCCTCGACTCGCACCTGTCGGACCTCGGCGGGTACAAGGGCGTCACGGTCGCCGTGAAGGCCAAGGGCTCGCAGGACGAGGGCGTCTGGACGCGCCTCAAGTACGAGGGCGGCGTCCACCGGGTGCAGCGCGTCCCGGCGACCGAGTCGCAGGGCCGCATCCACACCAGCGCCGTCGGCGTGCTCGTGACGCCCGAGGCCGAGGACGTCGACGTCCAGATCGACCCCAACGACCTGCGCATCGACGTGTACCGCTCGTCCGGTCCCGGCGGGCAGAGCGTGAACACCACCGACTCGGCGGTCCGCATCACGCACACGCCGACCGGCGTCGTCGTCTCGTGCCAGAACGAGAAGAGCCAGCTGCAGAACAAGGAGCAGGCGCTGCGCATCCTGCGGTCGCGGCTGTTGGCGATGGCGCAGGAGGAGGCCGACGCCGCGGCGGCGGCCGAGCGCAAGAGCCAGGTCCGGACGGTGGACCGGTCCGAGCGGGTGCGCACCTACAACTATCCGGAGAACCGGATCTCCGACCACCGGGTCGGCTACAAGGCGTACAACCTCGACCAGGTGCTGGACGGCGACCTCCACAACGTCACGCAGGCGCTGGTCGACGCGGACATGGAACGCAGGCTGGCCGAAGCCCAAGGATCATGAGCGCAGCGGACTCGGGGGGTGTGGGGGGTCGTCCCCCCTCGAAGGGCGAGGTCATGAGCGGAGCGGACTCGGGGGGTGTGGGGGGTCGTCCCCCCTCGAAGGGCATGAATCTCTTGCTTGACGAGATCGCCAGGGCCACCGCGCGGCTCGCGGACGCGGGGGCGGCCTCGCCCCGCGCGGACGCCGAGGAGCTCGCGGCGGCGGTGCACGGGGTGCGGCGGACGGAGCTGCACAGCGTCCCCGACAGCGCGTTCGACGCCCGGTTCTGGGAGTTCGTCGCGCGCCGCGAGGCGGGGGAGCCGCTGCAGCACATCACCGGCCGGGCGTTCTTCCGCTATCTGGAGCTGAAGGTCGGGCCGGGGGTGTTCGTCCCGCGCCCGGAGACCGAGGTGATGGTCGGCTGGGCGCTGGAGACGCTGCGCGACATGGACGTCCGCGACCCGCTCGTCGTCGACCTCGGCACCGGGTCGGCGGCGATCGCGCTGTCGATCGCGCTGGAGGCGCCGCGCTCGCGCGTCCACGCGGTGGAGAAGGACCCGACCGCGTTCGTGCACGCCACCCGCAATGTCGAGGCGCTGGACGAGCGGGGCCGCGTCCGGCTGCACCTCGGCGACTTCGCCACCGCGCTGAAGGAGCTGGACGGCACCGTCGACCTCGTCGTCAGCAACCCCCCGTACATCCCGATGAGCGAGTGGGAGTACGTGCCGCGCGACGTCCGCGACCACGACCCCGCGGACGCGCTGTGGGGCGGCGGAGACGACGGGCTGGACGCGATCCGCGTGGTCGAGGAGACCGCCCGCCGGCTGCTGCGGCCGGGCGGCTACGTGGCCGTCGAGCACAGCGACCTGCAGGGCAACGACGTGTACTGGGTCTTCGCGGAGGAGCGCGGGTGGCGGGACGTCCGCAACCGCCGCGACCTGACCGACCGGGACCGGTTCGTGACCGCGCGGCTGGCGGCCGAGTAGCCCGTTATCCTTGGCGTGCCATACCCGAGAGCGCTGCGCAGATGGGAAGACGGCGACCGTGAGCCGACGCTATGACTGCTCCGATCCGATGGAGCGCACCCGTGGAATCGCCGAGGCCGTCTCGGCGGTGCGGCGCGGTGAGCTGATCGTCCTGCCGACCGACACGGTGTACGGCGTCGCGGGGGACGCCTTCACTCCGGCGGCGGTGACGGCCCTGCTGGACGCCAAGGGGCGCGGCCGGGAGATGCCGCCGCCCGTGCTCGTCGGGTCGGTGCGGGCCGCGACCGCGCTGGTCGACGACCTCGGCACCTACGGGCAGGACCTCATCGACGAGTTCTGGCCGGGCGCGCTGACGCTGGTGTGCCGCGCCAATCCGAACCTCATGTGGAACCTCGGCGAGACCAAGGGGACCGTCGCGGTGCGGATGCCGATGCACGAGCTGGCGGTCGAGCTGCTGAAGGAGACCGGCCCGCTCGCCGTGAGCAGCGCGAACCTCAGCGGGCAGCCGGCGGCCCGCAGTGCCGCGGAGGCCGAGAAGATGCTCGGCGACGCGGTCTCGGTCTACCTGGACGCCGGCGAGTCGGGGTACAGCGACCCGTCGACGATCATCGACCTGACGGGCTCGGTCCCGCGGCTGCTGCGGGCGGGCGCCGTCTCCGAGAACAAGCTCCGCGCGGTCGTCGGCGTGCTGATGACGGAGGAGGACGAGCCCGGCGAGGTCACGGCGACCCCAGACGGCCCGTCCCCGATCGGCCTCGACAAGTCCTTGCTGAGGAAGGGGAAGACGTCCCCAGCGCTGGACTGGCCGCCTGAGTACGCTCCCGGTACCGCTGAGCCCGCCGACGTCCCCGCCGATACCGGTGCCACCTCCGAAACCGGTGCCGCCTCCGATACCGGTGCCGCCTCCGATGCGAAGCCGTCCCTCAGCAAGGACGCGCAGCCACCCCTCGGCAAGGAGGGGGACGCGCAGCCGTCTCTCGGCAAGGAGGGGGACGAGAAGCCCGCACCCGTCGAGGACGAGGCGCCATCGGTCGCCGCGGACGAGCCTTCCCCCGCCGAGAACGGGGCGGTCTCCGCCGGGCCGGAGGACGGGGATTCCGTCGCCGGGGGCGGCGAAACCCAGCCGAAGAAGGCGTGAATGGGGAAGGTCCCGCCGGGCCGGGCGGGACCTTCGTCGTCAACGGGCGGGAAACGGCTCAGAAGAGCTTCTTGCCCTTGCCGTAGTAGTACTTGCCGGTCTTCTTGTTCCGGCCGCACTCCTGCACCCACAGGTGGCTGCTGTAGCTCGACTTCACGGCGATGGCGACGGTCGCCTTGCCGTCGAAGTTGTACTGCGTGCCGTTCGACGTCGTGCCGATGATCTTGTGGCGGGACCAGTACTGCTTGTTGCCTTCGGTGAAGAGGAAGCGCACGCAGGCGGTCCAGCCGTTCTTCTTGCTGTCCCGCAGGTAGCCCTTCACGTACGTGGTCCCGCCGCTACGGGAGTAGGTGCCCCAGGCGCTGAGGTTCGCGTAGCTGTTGTAGGGGGCCCACTTCTTCGCCGCCGCTTCGGCGGGCGCGCCGACGACGGCCATTCCGGCCATCAGGGTCCCGGCGCTCAGGGCTATTGCAGCGAATCGCCGCATAGGTCGTCCTCCATCTCGGACTCCGGGGGTTAACAGGGCGATAACCTAGCACCAAGATCATGATCATCTTTACGTGTTTTTTACGCTTTGACCAGGGCAGGTCGAAAAGCGGCCGCGGCGCGAACCAATGCGGATGCGGCGGCGTCCAATGGTCTGGGAAGCGTCCGCGCACCGTCCCCGGTACGTCCCGCCGGCCCCTGCGGCACCGCGGGACGGGCCGGGGACCCGGCCGCCTGAGGCCCGCCCGGAGGCCCGTCGCGGCGCCCGTCCATGACAAAGGTCACAGCGGCTATCCCGGCGGCGAGGGGCACATAGCCTGGCGTGAGTATCGCCGTCGTTACACCCGCCCAGCGACGGCCGCGGTGAGACTATGCCTGACGTGCGTGGCCGTGTCCGGGGGCCCGCGATCGCAGCGGGCACGCTGCTGCTGACCCTCGGCCTCATGCTGCCCGGCGAGGCCGCCGCCCGACCCGCCGCCCGCCCGGCAGACACCGGGCAGGTCGGCGAGAACGGCGTTACCGGGCAGGACGGCCCCGCCGGCGAAACGGCCCGCCCCGCGCC
>NZ_SMKM01000165.1 GCF_004348665.1 Actinomadura sp. GC306
GCCCCGGGCAGCGGGACGTGACGCTGCAGCCCCCGCCCGCCGAGCCGACCGCCGAGACGCCCGCCGGGCCGCCCGCCTCTCCCGCACGCGGGCGTCCGCCGTGGCAGCTGATCGTCCCGGCGGCGGTCTTCACCGCCGCGCTGGCCGCCGCCGTCGTCACGGTCGTCGCGTTCACCTCGCAAGGGCAGGACCCTGGGAGGGAGAACCGGGCCCGTGGGACGACCTCCTCCCCCGCCGCGCCGGGCGGCGTGCCCGACGGGTACCGCCGGTACCAGGGGCCGGCGTTCACCGCGGCCGTGCCCGAGGGCTGGAAGGAGGAGGGCTCCGGCGACGACGTGACGTTCACGGACCCGGCCCAGGGAGTCAAGCGCGGGGTGAGCATCCAGCGCGTCGCCTCCAGCCCCCAGGGGGACCTCGCGGACGGCCTCGCGGACGCGGCCCAGAAGACGCAGGACGATCCGGACTACCCCGGCTACCGGCAGGAGAGTTTCAAGCGCGACGTCCCGTACCAGGGCGGCCGGGCGGCCGAGCTCCAGTTCACCTTCGCCAGGGACGGCGTCCCGACCCGCGTGCGAGTGCGGGTCTTCGAGCTCGGCGGCGCCGTCTACCAGGCCATCCTGATCGGCGACCAGCAGCACTGGGACGAGGGCGTGCCGTACTACGAGACCGTCCTCAGGACGCTGCGGGGCCCGTCCTGACCCGCGGGGCCGGGCGCATGGACCGGCGGGCGGTGCTCAGGACGGCGCTGATCGGCGGCCTGGCCGCCGCCGGCTGCTCCGGCGGGGAACCGCCCGCGCCCGGCGCGCGGACGTCCCGTCCCCGCCCGACCGGCCCGGCCGATTGGAACGCCCTCGCCCGCGGGCTCGACGGCCGGCTGATCCGCCCGTCCGACGCCGCCTACGACCGGGCGCGGCGCCTGTACATCCCGCGCTTCGACGACGTCGAACCGGCGGGCATCGCGTACTGCGAGACCCCGCAGGACGTCGCCGAGTGCCTCGCGTTCGCGACGCTGCGGCGGATGCCGTGCGCGGTGCGCTCCGGCGGCCACAGCTACGCGGGCTGGTCGACGGGCGGCGGGCTCGTCATCGACGTCTCGCCCATGGCGGCGGTGAAGCGCGACGGCGGCCACGCGGTCGTCGGAGCCGGGGCACGGCTGATCGACCTGTACGGCGGGCTCGCCGGGGCGGGCGTGAGCGTTCCCGCGGGCACCTGCCCCACGGTCGGTGTGGCCGGGCTGACGCTGGGCGGCGGCCTCGGAGTCACGTCCCGCGCGTACGGGCTGTCGTGCGACGTCCTTGAGTCGGTGGAGCTCGTCACGGCGGACGGGCGGGTCCTGACCTGCGGCCCGGAGGAGAACGCCGACCTGTTCTGGGCGTGCCGGGGCGGGGGCGGCGGCAACTTCGGCGTCGCGGTCTCGTTCACCTACCGGACGCACGAGACCGGCGACGTCACGCCGTTCTCGATGCGCTGGCCCTGGGCGCGGGCCGCCGCGGTGCTCCGCGGATGGCAGCGCTGGGCGCCGGCAGCGCCCGACGAGGTGTGGACGAGCCTGCACCTCAACACCGATCCCGGCGCCGGGACGCCCACGGTCGAGGTGACCGGTGTCGCCCTCGCGGACGCCGCCGCGCACATGGACGCCCTCGCGGCGGCGGTGGGCGCCGACCCGGACTCGTCGGACGCCCGGTCCCGTCCGCATCTGGACGCGATGAAGTTCATGGGTGGCTGCGCGGGCCGGACCGTCGAGCAGTGCCACGCGCAGGGCACGCTGCCCGGCCAGCGGCCCGGCGGGAGCTTCCCCAGGGCCGACTACGCCGGGAAGTCCCACATCGCCTACCGGCCCCTGCCGGACGCCGCCGTCGGCACGCTGCTCGCCCGCTTCGAGCGGGGCAACGGCGTCGCGAACCGCTCAGCGCTCATGGACGCCATGGGCGGCGCGATCGCGCGCCTCGGGCCGGGCGACACGGCCTTCCCGCACCGCAGGGGCCTGTTCTGCGTCCAATACCTGGCGCCCGACACGGCATGGCTCCGCGCCGCGCACGCGTCGATGGAGCCCTACATGCGCGGCGCCGCTTACGTGAACTACATCGACCCCGACCTCAAGGACTGGGCCCGCGCCTACTACGGCCCCAACCTCGGCCGCCTCCGGAAGGTCAAGGCCGCGCACGACCCGGGGAACCTGTTCCGCTTCCCGCAGGCGCTCTAGTCATCCGCCGGCTCGCCGAACAGGCTGCGCGCCCGCGCCTCGGCCTCGTTGAGCGCCTTGACGTGCTCGGGCGCGAGCTCCTCCACGCAGCGGGTCATCTCCTCGGTGACCGCGCTGAACGCGCTCTCCTCCGCGCCCCGCAGCGCCGCCCGGACGCTCGCGGACCTGGCGCCGAGCGCCGCCCACTCCAGCTCCAGCCGCGCGACGGCCTCGTCGAACGCGTGCGACGTCGCGGCCCCGGCCTCCTTCAGCTCGTCCGGAACCGGCCCGCGGCCCGCCTTGCGCGCCTGGCCCGACAGGGCCGAGATGCGGCTGGCCAGCGTCAGCCCCTCCCGGGCGAGCGGCAGCACGTCGTGGATCAGGCCGGTGACGGCCTTGGCGAGCTCCTCCACCCGCGTCAGCAGCGTCTGCGTCGCCTCCTCCAGCGCCCCGGAGGTGCGTGCGGCGACCCGCTCGGCGACGTCCCGCTGCCGCCTGGACAGCACGGGGACGACGTCGCGGTCCAGCCGGCGCCGCAGCTCCCGCTCCCGCGCGGCGTGGTCGCCGGGCCCCGTGCGGTCGGCCCAGTCCGCCCAGACCCGCTCCATGCGCTGCTCGCCGGACGCGGCGATCTCCGCGGTGATCTCGTCGAGCGCCTCGGCGGCGCGGGCCTTCAGGCGTTCGACCCGCTCGTAGAGCGCCTCCCGCTTGAACGGCTCGTTCAGCTCGTTGAGCTGCGCCTGCAGCCGGCGGGAGACGTCGATGGCGTGCTCGGCCAGCGGGACGAGGCGGTCGGCGAGCTCGTCGAGGGTCGCGGCCCGGCGCGGGTCGGTCAGCTCGGCCACCCACGCGGGAAGGTCGTGCGGCATGGCCCCATGCTGCCACCCCCGCGCCCCCGGAGCGGCCCGCTCCGCCCGGCGCGCCCGTGGCGGTCGGCCGAAAAGCCGGTAACCGCACGGGTACCCGTGTCTGCGGAACGGGCGATCAGGGTAGCGTTGCACGCCGTGGCGGGCTATTCCGATGACCTGCGTCTCGCGCACGTGCTGGCGGACGGGGCCGACGACATCACGAGCAGGCGTTTCCGCGCCCTCGATCTCGACATCGAGACCAAGCCGGACCTCACCCCGGTGAGCGACGCGGACCGCAGCGTCGAAGAGCAGATCCGCGGCACGCTGAAGCGGGCGCGCCCGCGCGACGCGGTGCTCGGCGAGGAGTACGGCAGGACCGGGTACGGCAACCGCTGCTGGATCATCGACCCGATCGACGCCACGAAGAACTTCGTACGGGGCGTCCCGGTCTGGGCGACGCTGATCGCGCTGATGGAGAACGACGAGATCGTCGTCGGGGTGGTGTCGGCGCCCGCGCTGAACCGGCGCTGGTGGGCCGCCCGCGGCGGCGGCGCCTGGACGGGCCGCAGCCTGACCCGCGCCACCCGGATGCAGGTCTCGTCGGTGGCGGACCTGTCGGACGCCTCGCTGTCGTTCTCCAGCCTCAGCGGGTGGGAGGAGCAAGGGCGTCTCGACCGGTTCCTGCACCTGACCCGGTCGGTGTGGCGGACGCGGGCGTTCGGGGACTTCTGGTCGCACATGATGGTCGCCGAGGGGGCGGTCGACGTGTCGGCCGAGCCCGAGGTGTCGCTGTGGGACCTCGCCGCGCTGCAGGTCATCGTGGAGGAGGCCGGCGGCATGTTCACCGACCTGTCCGGGGTGCCCGGCCCGGACGGCGGCAGCGTCGTGTGCACCAACGGCCTGCTGCACGCCGACGTCCTGCGGACGCTGGGCGGGGGTCAGCTCTCGCTGCGCATCTGAGCCGACCGCCCGCCGCGGGCCGCCCGCCGCGGACCACCCGCTGCGGACCACCCGCTGTGGCCATCCGGGGGACTCGCGACATATCGTGGAACAGCGGTCACCCGGCGGCCGTTGTACAGATCGGGCGGCCCGTAAACGGAGGTATCAGATGTCGACCCAGACAAAGTTCGTGATCGGCGGCGTCGTCGTCGGCTTCCTCACCCTGTTCATCTTCCCGTGGTGGCTGACGACGCTGATCATCCTCGGCGTTCTCGGGGTGCCGCTGGCCGGCTACCTGATGCTCGACCCGTCGCAGCGCCGGCGCGTGCGCGCGCAGGGCCGCAAGCGGCTCGGCAGCTGACCCGGCCGCCCGCCCGGTCCGCTCGGCCCGCTAGGGCCAGAGCCGGCGGTCGCCGCCGCGGGGATCCTCCACGACCTCGTCGGCGGGTCCGTCGAAGACGTTGACCGCGCGGGCGGACGGATCGAACCGCCGCCAGCCCGGGTCGCCGTGGGCGGCGAAGTCCGTCCAGGCGCGGTGCATCCGGTCGGCGAGGTTGTCGAACACGAAACCCAGCTCCAGCGCGTGGCAGGCGCCCAGATCGTGCATCGGCGACCGCCACGCGAACTCGTACATCCACGTCCCCCCGGTGCCGCCGGACGCGGCGTGCCCGGCGGCCGCCCGGTGGGCGGGGACGCGGAACAGGTGGTCGGTGATGATCGTCGCGAGCAGCTCGCCGGGCGTCTGGTCCGGGTGGCGGTCGCGGTAGGCGGCCGGCAGCTCCGGCGGGACGCCCATCGCCGTGGCGACGGCGCCGACGAGCTCGCCGGTGAGGCCGCCGGCCAGCCCGGTCGGCATCAGGAACAGCCGGAACTCCTCGGACGTGTAGCCGATGAGCAGGTCGACGTCCCGTCCGGCGCCGGCCGCGATGGCGTCCTCGGGGCGGCGGGCCAGCAACTCGCCGTCCAGCACCGGGGTCAGCGACATGCCGCCCGCGGCGGTGGTGGCGCCCCAGCGGCCCGGGTCGGGCAGCGCCGACACCTCGGCGGCGACGGCCGACTGCACCGGGATGATCGCGGCCGGGTCGAGCGCGGCGAACGCCTCGGCGGTCGGCTCCACGCCGAGCCGGGCCGCCATCTCCTTCGTGACGAGCATCGCGTCCGCCGGGTCCTGGGCGATGGAGCCCGCGCCGCTCTGCGCGATCGCGCGGCGGAAGAGCCCGAGGTCGAGCGACAGCAGGGTGGTGACGCTCATGGCGCCCGCGGACTCCCCGAACACCGTGACGCGGCCGGGGTCGCCGCCGAAGCCCGCGATGTTGTCGCGGACCCACTCCAGCGCGGCGATCTGGTCGAGCAGCCCCCGGTTGAGCGGTGCGCCCGGCAGATTCGCGAAGCCCTCGACGCCGAGCCGGTAGTTGACCGTCACGCAGACGACGCCGTCGCGGGCGAAGGTGTGGCCGCTGTAGACGGGCACGGCCCCGGAGCCGTTGCGGAAGGCACCGCCGTGGATCCACACCATGACCGGAAGCCCCGAACCCCCGGGATCGGGCGTCCAGACGTTGAGGTTGAGGCAGTCCTCCCCCGGGATCTGCGGGTCGGGCAGGAGGGTGTCGTACGGCTTGGGGTAACCGGGCTTGGGCGCGGTCGGCCCGTACTCGACGGCGTCGCGGACGTCGTCCCACGGCTCCGGCGGGCGGGGCGCCTGGAAGCGGTTCGGCCCGAACGGGGGCGCGGCGTAGGGGATGCCCAGGAAGGCGGCGACGCCGTCCCGCGCGATGCCGCGGACCTTCCCGTAGGACGTCTGAACGATCGCCTCCATGCCCCGCCTCCCACTTCTAGAACAAAGTTCGAACCAGGGTAGTACGGGACGGGCCGGATGGGACGGGACGAGCCGGATGGCAGGGGCCGGTCAGCCCTCCCCCGGGCGCAGCATCCGGGTGAGGTAGTCGCGGGCGAAGGCGCGGATGGCGTCCTCGTCCTCCAGGGCGAGGCCGCCGCCGGGGACGAGGAGCAGCGACACCGCGAGCCGCAGCAGCACCTCGGCCACGGTGTTGTGGTCCTGCGGGTCGTCCGGGCGGGCGCGGCGGAGCCGGTCGGCGAGGATGTCGCGGGCGGCGAGCATCACCGCGCCGCCGTTCATGCTGAGCTGCGGGATCACCGCCTCGGGCTCGCTCTCCAGGACGCGCGTCATCAGCGGGTGCGTGCGGGCGCTCTGCAGGCCGGTGACGAAGCCCTCGACGACCGCGTCCTCGGGGGACGACAGGTCTTCGGTGGCCTGCGCTATCGCGGTGAGGAACCGGCGGCACTCCCGCAGGATCACCGCCTGGAGGAGCTGCTCCTTGTTGCTGAACCGCCGGTAGATGGTGGTGCGCGCGACGCCGGCCCGCTTGGCGACGTCCTCGACGCTGACCCTGCGCAGGCCGTAGGTCTCGAACTCGGTGAGCGCGGCGTCCAGGATCCGGGTGTCGAGGTCGTCGGCGTCGGCCTCCGGTGCGGCCAGCCGGGCCCGCAGTCCCTCGGCGGCGGTCGCGTGCAAGGTCATAGCGGCACCCTAACCGGCTCGGGCACCCGCGTCGTGCTAACGGGCGCGACACAGTTACAATATTCGTCGTTCTGTACTTCTCGCTGCGACTCCCGGCGGTGCACATGACGGACCTGGCCGAGACCCCGACCCCCACGCCCCTCGGGCCCGGCTCGCTGACCTGGCGCTACTTCGGCGACACCCGGATCGCCCTGGTGGGCCCCCGGGCGGCCGTGCTGCAGAACATGCTCCCCGAGCTCGGGCAGGGCGTCCTCGACCACTCGGTGTTCTTCTCGGAGACGTTCGCGCGGGTGAAGCGGTCCGCGGGCCCGATCCTGAACACCGTGTACGGCGCGGAGCGGTCCCCCGAGACGGGCCGGAAGGTGCGCGACTACCACCGCGACATCAAGGGCACGATGCCGGACGGCTCCCGCTACCACGCCCTCGACCCCGAGACCTACTACTGGGCGCACGCCACGTTCCTCGACAACATGCTGTACGGCGTCGAGACGTTCATCCGGCCGCTCGGCGAGGACGAGAAGCGCCGCATCTACGAGGAGTCCAAGACCTGGTTCCGGATGTACGGGGTCAGCGACCGGGCGATGCCGGAGGACTGGGAGGCGTTCCAGGCGTACTGGAAGCGGATGCTGGACGAGGTGATCGTCCCCCACAAGACCGCCCGGTACGGCGTCGGCTACGTCAAGAAGGGGCTGCCGGCGCCGCCGAAGGTCCCCGCGCCGGTGTGGCGCGCGGTGTCGCCGCCGCTGAACGCCGTCGCCCGGTTCATCACGGTCGGCGGGTGCCACCCGCGCATGCGCGAGCTGCTCGACCTGCCGTGGAGCGAGGCCGACGAGCGCCGCTACCGGCGGTTCGCGGCGGCGGTCCGCGCGGGCAACCGGCTGTGGCCGCTGCTCCCCGAGGCCGTCCGCTACGTCCCGCAGGCCCGCCGAGCCTTCCGCAAGGCCCGCCGGCCCCCGACCCGTTGACTTGCGGCGTGTTGTTGTTATGGAGCGCTTCATAACAACAACACGCCGCAAGTCAACGAGTGGCGGTTCGGGGGGAGGTTACGAGGTCGCACGGATGCGGGCGTCGTAGTCCTTGCGCGCGTCCGGGTCGTAGTCCAGGAAGATCGTGTCCAGGCCCAGGCGGCGTGCCACGGCCTTCTGCACCCGGTCGGGGAGCAGGGCGCCGACCCTGATCTGGCGGCCGAGCCGCTTCGGGACGACGATCTGCGGCCGCGGCCGGCCGATCATCGCCACGACCGCGGCGGCGATCTCCTCGGGCTCGCAGTTGCGCTGCCCCTTCGGGCTGCGCGTCCCGGCGACCAGCTCGGTGTTGGTGAACGTCGGCAGCACGGCGCCGACCCGCACGCCGCGTCCTTCGACCTCCAGCCGGGTCGCCTCGGTGAACGCGACGATCGCGGCCTTGCTGGCGTTGTAGAGGGCCAGGCCGGGGGTGAACATGATTCCGGCCACGGACGCGATGTTGACGACGTGCCCGTCCCCGCGCGGCAGCATCCGGTCGAGCGCGAGCTTGGTGCCGAGCATCACGCCGTGCACGTTGATGTCGATGCAGCGGCGGGCGTCGGCGTCGCTCTCCTCGGTGACGGGCCCGATCGGCATGATGCCGGCGTTGTTGACCAGGACGTCGAGCCGCCCGGCGGCCTCCTCGGCCCGGTCGAGGAACGCGGTGAACGACTCGCGGGAGGTCACGTCCACGGCGAGGCCGGTGACGCCGAGCGCCTCGGCGGCCTCCTTGACGGCGGTCTCGTCGATGTCGCCGATGACGACGGTGTCGCCCTTCTCCTTCAGCGCCCGCGCGGTGGCCAGCCCGATGCCGCGCGCGGCCCCGGTGATCGCGACGACCTTGTTCACGGGCTCTCCAGGCGTTCGAGGCGGACGGGCAGGCCGTCCTTCGGTGACGGCAGCGACGTGGTGTCCAGGGGCCACTCGTAGTTCTCGGGGACGCTCCAGCGGTACCGCTGCAGGACCTGGTGCAGGATCGTCTTGACCTGCATCCCCGCGAAGTACATGCCGATGCACTTGTGCGCGCCCCCGCCGAACGGCGCCCACGCGAACTTGTGGACCTTGTCCTCGCGGCGCTCCGCGGAGAAGCGCTCGGGGTCGAACCGCTCCGGCTCGGGCCACCACTCGGCCATGTGGTGGTTGCTGAGCATCGGCACGACGACGAGGGAGCCCGCCGGGATGTGGAAGCCGAGGATCGAGGTGTCCTTGACGACCTTGCGCGGCAGCGCCGGGACGGGCGCGACCATCCGCAGCGACTCCTTCATCACCATGTCGTTGCCGGTGAAGTGGTCGAGGTCGTCGTAGCCGGGCTGCGCCTTGCCGAGGGCCAGGGACTCCTCGCGCAGCCGCTCCTGCCACTCGGGGTGCTTGGCCAGGTAGTACGCCATCGAGGTCATCGTGATGGTGGTGGTGTCGTGCGCCGCCATCAACGCGAAGATCATGTGGTTGACGACGTCCTCGTCGCTGAACCGCTCGCCCTCGTCGGTCTCGGCCTGGCAGAGGGCGGCGAACAGGTCGTCGCCGCCGTCGCGGCGCTTGGCGGGCAGGTGCCGGTAGAAGAACTCCTCCAGCACCTTGCGGGCCTTCAGCCCGCGGGACCAGCGCAGGCCGGGGACGGGGAACCGGACGTAGGCCGTGCCCGCCCGGACGGCGTCGATGAACGCGCCGTTGACGCGGTCGCGCTCGGCGTCGTCCAGCTCGATCCCCATGAAGACGTCCACGGCGAGGTCGAGCGTGAGCTGCTTGATGTGGTCGTAGAACTTGAAGCCGGCACCGGGCCGCCACGCCTCGACGCCCTTGACGATGCCGGGCGCCATCGTCTCCATGTAGGACTGGAGCCGGGGGCGGGTGAACGCCTCCTGCATGATGCGGCGGTGGTGCAGGTGCTCCTCGAAGTCGAGCAGCATGATCCCGCGGGTGAAGAACGGGCCGATGAAGTAGCTCCACGCGGGCCCGTTCGCGAACGCCTTGTCCCGGTTGACGAGGACGACCTGGGCGGCCTCGGGGCCCTGGACGGTGACGGTCCGCTGCCCGAGCAGCCATCCCCAGGCGACCGGGCCGTACTGGTCGTAGCGCTTGCGGGCCATCCCGATCGGGTCGCGCATCACCGCGAGGGTGCTGCCGATGTACGGGATGCCGGGCACGCCGGGGACCGGCTTCAGGCCGCTGCCCTGCGGCGGCGGCGCGAGGACGCTCGTCATGACCCCTCCGGGACGCGTGCAACAAAAGTCCGAAATCTGTTGCTTTGTTGTAACGCAGGGGACGCCCGTAAGTCCAGGCTTGCGGGCGGTGAATTACGACTCCCGGTCAGCGCGCTTCGCGGCCCGCGGGGGCGGCGAGCAGCCGGCGCCGCGCGGCGTCGGTCAGCGGCCGGTACGCGCCGGACCTGGTGCGGTGGTAGGTGCGGCCGTCGCCGGCGGGCGGGACGCCCTCGTCCCGCAGCGCAGCCGTCCGCAGCCGCCCGCCCGGCGCGCGGGGGACCTCGTCGACGACCCGGACGATCGCGGGCCGCAGCTCCGGCTCCACGCGCAGCAGGGCCTCCGAGAGGTCGAGCGGTTTCAGCTCGCCCCCGTCGCGGACGCTCACCGCCGCGGCCACGATCTCCGTCTCCCCCGCCGGGAGCCCGTAGACGGCCACGGTGTCGATGTAGGGCAGGTCGCCGAGCGCGTCGCGGATCGGGCCCGGCGGGACGATCCGCTCGGCGGTGCGGATCAGCTCCGTCTCCCGCCCGGCCATCCAGAAGTCGCCGTCGGCGTCCCGGCGGAACAGGTCGCCGGTGATCGTCCAGGCGTCGTCGGGGTCGAAGACGCCGCGCACGGTACGGGTCTCGGCGCCGGCGCCGGGCTGCCGCGACCGCGCGAGCAGCATGCCGATCTCGCCGGGTTCGCACTCGACGGCGAACCCGTCCGGCCCCTCCTCCAGCCGCCCGCGCTCCAGGTCGTAGCGGGCGAGCCGCACCTCGGCGCTGCCCGGCAGCGGGCGGCCCAGCGACCCGGGCTTCCTCCCGCTCAGGTTCACCAGCACCGACTCGCCCTCGGTGGAGGCGTAGAACTCCAGCACGCGGGCGGGCGCGAACCGGTCCTCCACGCGCCGCCAGAGGCCGCGCGGCATGCCGGAGCCGATGAACAGCCGGACGGCGTGGTGCCGTTCGGCGGGGTCCGGCGGGGCCTCGGCCAGGTCGCGCAGCAGCAGCCACGTGTAGGACGCGACGGTCACGCCGTAGCGGCGCGCCTCGTCCCAGAACGTCGCGGGGTCGTAGCCGCCCGCGAGCGCGAGCCGGGCCTCGCCGGCGACGGCGCCGCCGAGGCTCATCAGCAGCGCGGACGGGTGCTGGAGCGGCGTGATGCTGTACACGGTGTCGGACGACGACAGCGCGGCGGACGACGCCGTCCCGAAGGCCGCCAGGGCCCAGCGCCGGTTGGTGATGCGGCTGGCCCGCAGCAGCCCGCCCTCCCCCGTGAACACGACGAACGCGAGGTCGCCGGCCCGCCCCGGGTTCGGCCGGTACCAGCCGGGAACCTCGACCTGCTCGGGGTCGATGGCCTCCATGTCGGTCAGCGGCCCGCGGTCGGCGCCGCTCACCCGGCCGCCCACCCCGCCGAGCACGTAGCCGTCGACGCCGTCCAGCTTCGCGGCCCGCGCGGCGTGCTCGGGGTCGGCGATGACGCGGGTGACGCGGCCGAGCCGCGCCTCGGCGTCCGGGTCGCCGTCGGGGCGCAGCAGCACCGCGACGGCGCCGAGCCGGCTCAGCGCGGCGACCAGCGCCAGCGCGGTCGGCCGGGTGCCCATGAGCACGCCGACCGCGTCGCCGCGCCGCACCCCGATGTGGATCAGCCCGCGGACGACGGCGTCGATGCGCCGCTTGGCGGCGTCGTGCGTGTGGCCGCGCCCGTTGTAGAGGAAGAACACCTCGTCGGGCCGGCGCCGGGCCTGCTCGTCCAGGAGCAGGCCCATGGACACGCGGGTGTCGGGCTGGATGCGTTCGAGCCGGGCCAGCCGCGGCAGGTTCCGCGCGGCCTGCCCGGTGAACTCGCGGGTACCGTGCACGGCCCGCGCGGCGGTGCGGATCGCGGAGCGGGCGGCCCCGGCGCCGACGCCCATCGCGAGCTGGAGCCCGTACCCGGCGGGCCCGCCGGGCAGGTCGGCCGTGGCCGCCTCCTCGTCGCCGGTGACGGGCACGACGAGGTCCGGCAGCTCCCCTTCGCCCGCGCGCCACTTCGCCCACGCGGCGACGGCGGGCCACGTCCGCGCGATGGCGAGGCTCCCGACGACGAGGCCGAAGTGCCCGGCGGGGAGCGACGCCTCGTACACCTGGGCGCGCGGCGCGGCCCGCCGGATCCCGCGGACCATGGCCGGCCCGGCGATCTCGTCGACCTCGCCGACGAAGGTGAGCACCGGGCAGGTGATGTCGGCCAGCGTGACGGGCCGGTCGCCGATGACGAAGCCGCCGGTGAGCATCCGGTTGTGCTGGATGAACTGGCGGATGAACTCGGCGAGCGCCGGGCCGGGCCACGACACCCAGCCCTCCCGTTCCAGGAACCGGCGCTGCCGCTCGCGCGGCGCGAGGCGCTCCCGGTCGTGCAGTTGCAGGATGAAGTCGATCCGCGACCGCACCGACTTCACGGGGCTGAGCGCCTGGAACCCGAGCCGCGTCACCCATCCCGGCACGGCGAACCCGCCGAGCAGCGCGTCGGGGACGCGTTCCACGCCCTCGGACGCGAGCCAGCCCGGCAGCCCGAACGGGAGCCCGACGCTGGTGTCGGCGGGGCTCCCGAACGTCACGACCGACGCGACGCCCTCGCTGCGCCGGTACGCGGCGGCCTGGTAGACGAACATGCCGCCCTGGGAGTACCCGGCGAGGTGCACGTCCCGCCCGGTCGCCTCGCGGATCCGGTCGACGGCGTCGCTGACGGCGAGGACGTGGTCGCCGACCGTCCGCTCCAGGCCGCCCGGTTCCCGCTCGGGCGCGCCGAAGTCGACCACCCACGGGTCGGCGCCGCGGTCGCGCAGGACCCGGACGGCGCTGACCCGCGAGGAGATGTCGTACACCTCCGCGGTCATCATCAGCGGCGGGACGAGCAGCACCGCGGGCCCGCCCGCCGACCCCGGGAAGTAGTGCCGCAGCCGGTACACCCGCTGCTCGGTCACCACCTCGCAGGGCGACGCGTCCTCGTCGGTGTCGAACCCGCCGAAGCGGGCGACCTCAAGGGCGTTCTGGGCGGTGGAGCCCAGGCGGGAGCCCAGGCGCAGGAGCGTTCTGGCTACGGGCGGCATCGGCACCTCTCACGGCGTCAGCGCCATCGTGTCGCGCCGCGACGGGCGTGCGCAATCAGGAGACGATGCGCGCACCCTCCATCTTCCCGGACTTCAGCCGCTCCCACATGTAGCGGCGGCGCGGCTTGCCGCTGGAGGTCCGCTGGATCAGCCCGGTGCCGACGATGATCGTCAGCTCGACGTCGTCGCCGAGCCGGCGGCGCAGCATCTCGCGGACGGCGGGCGCCCACGCCTCGTCCTGCGTCTCGGCGAACAGGGCGAGGCCCTTGCGCCCGGCGTCCGGGACGGCGACGGCGGCGATGCGGCCCTTGCCGAGCCCGCTCACCTCGGCGATCTTCGCTTCGAGGTCCTCGACGTAGACGGACCGGCCGCGGACCTTGATGCTGTCGCCCATCCGCCCGAGGACGAAGAGCTGCCCCTCATGGAAGAACCCGGCGTCCCCGGTGAAGACCCGCCCGTCGATGAACCGCGTCGACTTGGCCTCGGCGCCCGCGTAGTAACCCGGGCAGGCCGACGCCCCGCCGACGACGATCTCACCGAGCAGCCCATCGCCCAGCTCGGTGCCCTCATCGTCCACGATCGCGACCGGCACGTCCCCCTCAGGCGCGCCGCATCCGACGACCCACCCGGCCTTCGCGCCGAGCGACTCGGGCCCCAGCCGGTGCTGGTCGAGGATCCGGACGGGCTCGCCGAACGCCAGCGACTCGGGGTCGGGCCGGACGGCGAGCGGGGGCCGCTGCTCCCCGTCCATGGTGACGAGCAGCGTCGTCTCCGCCATGCCGTAGGCGGGCTTGAACATCGTCCGCGAGAACCCGTACGGCTCGACGAGCTGCGCGAACACCTCCAGGGCGTGCGGGTCGATGGGCTCGGCGCCGATCAGCGCCATCTTCCACCCCGACAGGTCGAGGCCCTCCAGCTGCTCGGGCTTGATGCGCCGCGCGCAGTACGAGTACGCGAACGGCGGCGCGGCGGTGTGCCTGGCCTCGGCGAAGAGCCGGATCCAGCGCGCGGGGTCGCGGATGAAGTGGTCGGGCCGCATCAGCCGCAGCATCCCCTGCCGCGCGATGGGCGTGATGAAGGTTCCGATGAGGCCCATGTCGTGGTAGAGCGGCAGCCAGGTGGCGACGACGTCCCCGTCCTCGTAGCCCGACATCCGCACGATCAGGTCGGAGTTGGCCTCCAGGTTCGCCCAGGTGACCATCACACCGCGCGGCGCACCGCTGGACCCGGACGTGAACTGCAGCAGGGCCAGCTCACCGGCCGGCTGCACCTCGGCCTCGTCGGCGGCCTGCCGCGGGTGCCACGGCTTGCCGCTCATGCCCGCCTCGGCCATGGCCCGGCCCGCGTAGTCGGAGAGGTCCTCGGACGCGACGACCAGCGCCGGCGACGCCTGCCGCAGGATCGCCGCGACGTGCGCGACGTAGTCGTCCCCGTCCTGGAACAGCGGGGGCGTGATGAGGCACACGGTCGCGCCGGCCGCCCACACCGCGTAGTAGGTCTCGATGCACGTGAAGTCGGTGGGCAGGATCAGGCAGACGACGTCCCCGGGCCGCACGCCCTCCTCGATCAGCGCGGCGGCGGTGCGCCGTGCGCCGGAGGCCAGCTCGCCGTAGTCGCGGAACTCCCAGCCGCCGTCGTCGGCCGCCAGGTGAACGCCACGTCCGCCGTTCGGCTTCTCCAGCCAGTCGCGCAGCGCAGATGCCATCGTGTCCCTTTCGCGTCGCCCACCGCCACCAACGTGACTCGCGGGTAACTTCACCAGGATGGCGCGTCGCAGTCAACCGACTCGCTCAGCAAAGAGACCGGGTGGTCATTTGGAGACGTCCCACAAGGCGTTCAGCCCTGCCGGGACAGCCTCTTCCGCGCCCCCGCCACAAGGGTCGAGGCACGCCACCCGAGCAGCGTGAGCGCCAGGAACCCCGTGGCAACGACGACGAACGGAAGAGCCGCCCCGTCCCCGGACAG
>NZ_SMKM01000166.1 GCF_004348665.1 Actinomadura sp. GC306
GCCTTCGGCTCCGGGGCCGGGGCCGGGGCCGGGGCCGGACGGCGATGGTGGGCGGCCAGCGGGAGGAAGTCGACCAGCGGCTCCGCGGCCAGCGTCGCGCGCACCCTGTCGCTCTGCCGGGACGTGCCGTTGCGGGCGTCGAACCGCGCCGCCAGGCCCGTCGCCCGGCCGGCCAGCTCCGTGCGCAGCTCCGGCAGCGGCACGTCCGCCGCCGGCCGGTCGCCCGACGCCGGGCGCCGGACCGTCGCCGCGCCGTGCCCGGCCGCCGCGACCCGGTCCAGGACCAGCGCCGACGCGGCCGCGAACTCCATCTCCGCGTACGGGCTCGGGGCCCGGTCGAGCCAGCCGAGGTGCCGCTGCAGGATCTCCAGCCCCCGCGCCTCGTTGCCGGTGACCGCGCAGAACACCAGGTGCTCGGCGATGTCGGAGAGGTCGGCCAGCCGGGACCGGTGCACCCGGTAGGCGCGGCGGTGCGCGTCCGCCGCCTGCTCGGCGCGGCCCGTCCGCAGGTACACCGGCAGCATCGCGGTCAGCACGGACTGCGGCTGCTCGTTGCACGCCAGTTCCGCGCTCAGCACGGGCGCGGCGATCTCGAACGCGTCCTCGTATCGCCCGACGCGGACCAGGTGCTGGATCATGCCGGTCGGGTCGCAGCCCTCGCAGTCCGACAGCTCGTCCCGCTCGGCGGCGCGCCACTTGAGGTACCACTCCTCGGCCGCCGGGTCGCCGACGTGCTCGGCCACCTTGTGCCGGCGCCGGTAGACGGCCTGGAGGCTGTGCCCGCCCGCGAGGTAGCGGCGCTCCATGTCCTCCAGCAGGGCGTACGTGCGGTCCAGGGGGACCTCGGGGAACAGCGTGAGGGACGACACCCGCGCCTTCATCTGCCACAGCAGCATGTGCGTCTCGTCGAAGCGGGCGGGGTCGCGGTCGTGCTCGGCGAGCGTGCGGCTGAACGTGGCGAACGCCTTCGCCGGCTCACCCCCGTACTGGTAGGCGTCGGTCAGCCTGACCCGCACCTGGAACGCCAGCACCTCATCGCCGGCCGCCTCCGCGCGGCGCAGCGCGTCCTCCACCAGGACGGTATGGGCCTCGCCGTAGGGCAGCTCTTGCGCCTGGTTCATGAGCGCGAACACGTCATCGGTCACTGGGGAGCCTCCGGGGCGTGGACGGCCCACTCCAGCAGGCCGATGAAGGATCGGTTCAGGACGGCGGTGTCGGCGGGGCGCAGCGGATGGTGTCCGAGGAGGAGCGCCTGCCCGTACAACGCCTGGACGGCCAGCTCGACGGGCCCGTCCTCGCCGAGGGACGTGATCCGCCGGGCGAGCGGGTTGCGGTGGTTCAGCACGAGCTGCGGCCGCTCGACCCCGGCCGTGGCGTTGACGGCGCCGAGGACGTCCGCCCACAGCTCGTCGGCCTCGTCCCGCGCGCGGTTCAGTTCCTCGCGGAACTGCGCGTCGCGGCTGGTCAGGTAGAGGGCGGGCAGCGACGCCGGATCGAAGTCGCGGACGACCACCTCGCAGCCGAGCCGCTCCACCGCCCGCTGCGCCGCCGCGAGGAACGGCCGCAGCGCCAGCTCCGCCGCCGGGTCGAGGACGCCGAACGTGGTGGTCAGCTCGGCCGTGTCCAGCCTGGTGAGGCGGATGTCGGGGTCGAGGTCGGGGAGCCGCTCGATGATCTCGGTGTCGTGGACGTAGCCGCCGTTGACGAGCCCGACGCCCTGCGCCCCCGCGACCGCCGACAGCCGCCGGAACTCGTCCACGCTCGCGGTGAACCGGCCGTCCGGGTGGCGCCGCCGGAACTCGTGCAGCGTCATCGGCCCGGCGGACGTCTCGTACTCCAGCCACCGGTCCACGATCCGCAGCATGTCGTCGTCGTGCAGCGCCATCGCCTTCACGCCGAGCTGGTGCAGCCGCAGGAACCCGCGCAGCCGCGACGGGTCGGTCTCCGCGAGCCGCACGAGCCACTGCCGCAGGACGTCCCCGAGGCCCTCCCGCGTGGCGTCGAGCAGCTCGTCCTCGTAGAGCGCCTCGCGGCTCGCGGTGGGCCGCAGCTCGCCCGCATCGACCACGCACCGCGCGAAGAACGCCCACTCGGGCAGCAGCCCCTCGACGCTCTCGGCCAGCAGCATCCGCTTGAGGTAAACGCGATGGGAGGCGCGCGCGGTGGGCGAGACCGCCTGCGGCAGCACGAACGCGACGCCCGTGAGCCCGGCCTCCGGGACCTCCAGGTCGACGACGTCGAACGGCGTGAACCCGTACAGCTCCTCGCAGTACCGCTCCAGCGCCCGCTTCCGCGCCGCCGGGTCAGGGTGGGGCGCCAGCCACGGCGGCCCATCCTCGGTCACGGGAACACCGTCGACGGTGAGGTCGACGGGGAGCAGCGAGCCGTACGTCCGCGCCAGTTCCGCCACGACGGACGGGC
Organism: Actinomadura sp. GC306; assembly: GCF_004348665.1. GTDB lineage: Bacteria > Actinomycetota > Actinomycetes > Streptosporangiales > Streptosporangiaceae > Spirillospora. The sequence continues at coordinate 2,422 of NZ_SMKM01000166.1, forward strand.
TCAGCAGCTCGCCCGACCCCGGCCGCGCCCGCAGCGTCACCGTCGTCCCGGGCTCGTCCCGCTCTCCCGGCTCCACGCGGTAGCTGCCCTCGGAACGCCCCGTCCACCGGACGGCCGCGCCGCCCCGCGCGGACCGGGTCACGACCTCGATCTCGTCCGCGACCAGGAACGCCGACAGCAGCCCGATGCCGAACTGGCCCAGGAAGTCGTGCCGGGCGAACCCGAGTTCGTCCCGCTTGGACGACCGCCCGATCGTCGCCAGCAGCGTGTGCACCTCGTCCTCGGTGAGCCCGACGCCGTCGTCGTGGACGCGCAGCACCCCGCCGCCGGTCTCGATGACGACCCGGCCGCCGCCCCCGCCCCGCGCTGTGATCGCGTCCACCGCGTTCTGCAGGAGCTCCCGCAGATAAACCCGCGGGCTCGCGTACAGGTGGCGGCTCAGCAGATCCACCACCCCGCGCAGATCCACCTGAAATGCCTGCTCCACCACCGACGCCCCTCCTGATCACCACATGAGCGGTCACACACACTAGCGACCGCAACCGACGCGCTCGGAGCATTTATTCGGACCCTTGCGGGACGGTGGCCGCGGCCACGACGATGATCGTCATGACTCCCCCCGAGCAGCCCGAGATCGATACCTCGCGTCCGCACCCGGCGCGCATGTGGAACTACTGGATCGGCGGCAAGGACTACTACGAGATCGACAAGCAGGTCGGCGACGAGGCCGCCGCGGCGTTCCCCGCCATCGGGGAGGTCGCGCGGCACTCCCGGGCCTGCCTGGGCCGCATGGTCCGCCACCTCGCCGAGAACGAGGGCATACGGCAGTTCCTCGACATCGGCACGGGGCTGCCGACGCACGACAACACGCATGAGGTCGCCCAGCGCGTCGCGCCCGAGTCGCGCGTGGTGTACGTCGACAACGATCCGCTCGTCCTCGTCCACGCGCGGGCACTGCTCGCCGGCCGTCCGGAGGGGCGGACCGACTACCTCCAGTGCGACGTCCGCGAACCGGACCGGATCCTGGCGGAGGCGGCCCGCACGCTCGACCTCGCGCGCCCGGTCGGGCTGATCATGTTCGGGATCATGGGCAACGTGATCGACGACGACGAGGCGTACGCGATCGTCCGCCGGTTCGTGGCCGCACTCGCCCCCGGGAGCTTCCTGGCCTTCAACGACGGGACCGGCGTCCTCGACAAGGAGGGCCGCGAGGAGGGCATCCGGATCGCGCGGGAGCGGGGGTCCAGCCCGTACATCGCCCGGACGCCCGAGCAGATCGCCGAGTTCTTCACCGGCTTGGAACTGCTCGAACCGGGGGTGGTGTCGACGTCCCGGTGGCGCCCCGGCCCGCACCCGTTCGGGACGCCGCCCGAGATCGACGCCACCTGCGGTCTCGCACGCAAGCCCTGATCCCGGACGGCGGCGGCCGGCGGTCAGGTGCGGGCGACCTTGCGGGGGAAGATCACGGCGGTCAGCCAGACCGCCAGGGTGATGAGCCCGGCGCACCAGAGCAGGCCCGTCCACAGCGCGGAACCCGGCGCCTCGCCGTTCAGCAGGGCGCGTGAGGCGTCGATGACGGGGGTCATCGGCTGGTGCTCGGCGACGGGCCGCAGCCAGCCGGGCATGGTCTCCACGCGTGCGAAGCCGCTGGAGATGTAGGGCAGGAAGAGCAGGATGAAGCCGTAGCCGTTCGCGGCCTCGGCCGAGCCCGCCACCATCCCGAGCATCGCGAACACGCAGGTGATGACCAGGATCCACAGCGCGATGACCCCGACGGCGGCGAGGAACTGCGGAACGCTCGCATCGGTGCGGAACCCGACGGCGAAGCCCACGAGGAGCACGACGGCGGTGGCCAGCAGGTTGCGCACCATCGACGACGCGGTGTGCCCCAGCAGCACGGTCACGGAGGGGAACGGCATGGTGCGCAGCCGGTTCATGAACCCGGTGGTCATGTCGTTGCTCACCACGACCGCGGTGTACGAGGCGCCGAACCCCGCCGCGATCAGCGCGACGGCCGGCAACACGTACGCCAGGTACGCCTCCCGCGCCCCGGCCGCGCCGCCCTCCCCGACGTTCATGGCGCCACCGAGGATGTAGGTGAAGATCAGCATGAGCATGACGGGCAGGAGCACCGCCATCAGCAGCGACTCGGCGTCGCGGAAGGAGTGCTTGAGGCTGCGGACGGTGAAGACGCGCAGGCCGGTGAGGAACCCGGCGCCGGCCGCCGGAGGACGCGGCGGCGCTGCGGTCAAGGTCGTGGAGGTCATGCCGCCTTCTTTCCGGTGAGCTGGAGGAATACCTCGTCCAAGGTGGGCCTGCGGACCGTGACCTGGGCGTCGGGACGTTCGGCGGCCAGGGCCGCGAGGTGCCGGGAGACGTCCAGGGCGGAGCCGCGGGTGGCGATCTCCCGGGTGACCTTGCCCTGGCCGTCGTGGAGCTGGATGGTCGAGCCCCCGACGCGCTCCTTGAGCTGGGACGCGGTCCCGGCGGCGACGATGCGTCCGCCGTGCAGCACCATGATCCGGTCGGCCAGGACGTCGGCCTCTTCGAGGTACTGGGTGGTGAGGAACACCGAGGTGCCGTCGCCGGCCAGGGCGTTGATCTCGTCCCACAGCGTCTGGCGGCTGCGGGTGTCCAGGCCGGTGGTCGGCTCGTCGAGGAAGATCAGGCTGGGCCGCCCGATGAGCCCGACCGCGATGTCGAGCTTGCGGCGCATGCCGCCGGAATAGTCGCTCACGCGCCGACCCGCCGCCGCAGCCAGATCGAAGCGGTCGAGCAGGTCGGCGGAGCGGGCGGCGGTGTCGCGGCGGGAGGGCCCGAACAGCCGTCCCATCATGTGCAGGTTCTCGGCGCCGGTGAGCCGTTCGTCCACGGCGGCGTACTGCCCGGTGAGGGAGATCAGCCCTTGGAGCCGCTTCCTGTCCCGGCGGACGTCCAGGCCGAGGACGCGGGCGGTCCCGGAGTCGGCGGGCGTCAGCGTGGACAGGATGTTGACCAGCGTGGTCTTCCCCGCGCCGTTGGGCCCGAGCAGCGCGTGAATGCCCGGCGGCAGCGTCAGGTCAAGGCCCTTCAAGACCTCATTTCCGCCGAAGCCCTTGGCGACCCCGTGGAGCTCGATCAGCGGTGCATCTGTGTATGACATAAACTGAGTATGACATAAACAGTGTGCGCCGTACACGGCGTGCGGCCACACGGCGTCCCCGCGGGTGAGAGCATCGAGCACATGGCAGACACGACCGGGACCGGGCTACCGCAGGCCCTCGCGATCGCCTGGGGCCTGCAGGAGGCCCCGCAGCGCGGGCCGGCGCGCGGGCTGACCCACGCGCGGATCGTCGCCGCCGCGATCGAGATCGCCGACGCCGAGGGCCTCGGCGCGGTGACCATGCAGGCGGTGGCGAAGTCCCTCGGCTTCACCACCATGTCGCTCTACCGGTACGTCTCCGGCAAGGACGACCTCGTGCGCCTCATGCAGGACGCCGCGTTGACCTCCGCGGAGGCGGTCGAGCTGCCCGCCGACTGGCGCGAGGCCCTGCGGACCTGGGCGGGGACGATCCGGGACGCCTACCGCGCCCACCCTTGGGTGCTGGAGATCCCGCGCGGGCAGGTGTCCGTCCTCATGCCCGCCTCCGTCCGGGCCGCCGACCTCGGGCTCGCGGCACTGTCGGGCCTCACCCTGGCTGACGACGAGAAGATCGCCGCCATCCTGCTCATCTCCCAGCACGTCGTCTCGATGGTCGAACTGGAGCGCTCCCTAGCCGCCGAGGGCAGCCCCGTCGTCACGCCGGAGGGGGCGGAAGCGCTGCGCGGTGTCATCACCCCCGAACGCTTCCCTCACGTCGGCCGGCTCATGGCCGACGGGGGATACGTCGTCAACGGCGAGTCGATGGCCGAGGCGGAAGGCGTGGACGCCGAATACGACTTCGGCCTCGACCTCCTCATCGCCGGCCTAGAAGCCCTGGAAAACCGCCGCCGCAGAACCTAGCGGTCGTCACGCAGTCACTCGTCGATCAGGCTCGTGCCATCGTGATGACGTACCGCAGGCGGCGCCGGCGGATGCGCCATCGCATCCAGTACACGAACAGCGAAGGCTTCAGCGGCCAGCGCCCTGACCTGCTCGGCGGTCATCCAACGGATGTCCCGAGCTTCACTGGTCACTTGAGCGCTCCCACCGGCGATTCGACAACGAAAGACGAGCGCTATAACCCCACGCTTCATATTTTTGTAGACGCCCGTGAGGTCACCCACGTGGACCCGAAGTCCTGTCTCCTCGAGCACTTCTCGCTTGAGTCCCGCCCGGATGTCTTCATCGAGTTCCAGCACGCCACCCGGCGCTTCCCAATGGCTGTTGTCGCGACGCTGGATAAGCAGAGCACGCCCGGCATCGTCCAAGATGACGCCCGCGACACTCACCGAGTGCCGACTGCTCTCGTTCATCGCGGGGGCGCCGTTCAGGCGGCTTTGAGGGCGTGGTGGAGGTCTTCGGCCAAGTCTGCCACTGCCGAAGGCGCGTCCTCTCGCATGATCCTGCCGGTGACCCTGCTCAGCAGATTCGTCGTCCGGGCCGAGCCGACATCGCCCGCCTCCCCGGCGACCTCCGTCAGGACCGGCTCGACCTCGCCCCAGTCACCGGCATGCACCAAGGCGTTCAGCAGATGTGCGAGATCGTTGTAGCGGGCCCGCGGGTAGCCCCTCCGCAGCTTCGCCGATTCGCGCAGCAGCGGCACCGCCCCTACCCAGTCGCCGAGTTCGGCGTGCGCCATGCCGGTGTGCCACAGCACCTCGGCATCGGTGATCCACCACGTCCACGCCGCGTCCCGCGCCCCGGAGGCGTCCAGCAGCACCGACCGGGCACGGCCGAGCGCGGCCAGCGCGTCACCCCCATGGCCAAGCTGGGCGAGCGCACGACCTCGGCGGATGTCCATCAACGCCGCGGCGCGGGGCGGCAGGCCATCATCCAGCAGACCCGTGGTGATGCGCATGGCCTCGGCGGGCCGGTGCAGGTGCACCGACTGCATCGCCATATGCGTCAACTCGAACAGTTCCATGCTGGAATCCCCGGCCTGCCTCGACAGCATCAGCGCTTCGTGGATGGTCTGCCGGGAGACGTCCTGCCGGTCAGCGTCATAGGCCAGCCATGCGGCGACCTGGGCGGCCTCACCAGCGGCAGCCGTCAGATCCCGTTCGACGGACGGGACGTACCCGCCCGAACCAAGCCGGTAGTTGACGGCACGGAACGCCCGCAGCGCCAACGGCAGAACGTCATCACCGCCGTGCACCGAGTCCAGTCGCACCAGCGCCTGGCTGGTGCGACGGACTTCGGCGACATAGTCCGCGTCGGCGGGCGGTCCGGTCGCGGAGAGCAGACGGATGCCGGTCAGGTCGAGCACCGCCGGAGACGAGCCCGGATCCGACGGACGTAGCACGGCCAGTGCACCCCCTGCGCCGAGCAACTCGTCCAGCCGTTCGGCCAACTCCACCGAGGGACGTTTGAGGTCACCGGCGACCTTAGACAGGTACCCGGCGTCGCACGGCACGAGCCGCGCGAGTCCACGCTGGCTGGTCTGCCGCTCTGCCATGAGCGCGCGAAGCTTTTCACCGAAGGTGGCCATCTCGTCACCGATTCCGCCCGGGTTGCCCTACTACCGGCTGCTGCCTGCGGTGGAGGCAGCGGACAACTCCTTTCACGCTAGCGCTCGATGCGCTCTGGTGGAGTGCGAAAAGTGGTCCAGGACACACAGACGGCCCCGGCCGGTGCGCGAACACCGGTGCTCCGGGGCCTGGATCCGACAACGGAGGTCGGACTTATGACAGATCCTACGGGCACAGTGCTCGGCCGCACCCTGGGCGGGTGCGTGACGTCGGGCTTGGTGCTGGACGTGACGTTTCGGGCGGGGCGGACCGTGCCGGGGCAGGTTCGCGGGCTGGTCACGTCCCGGCTCTCCGCGTGGGAGCTCGACGGGGTCAGTGATGATGTCGAGCTGATCGCCAGTGAACTCGTCACCAACGCCCTTCAGCACGCATCGGGGCGAGAGGAGGTCCGGGTCCGGCTCGTGCGGGAGCCTCACGCCGTGCTTCTCGAGGTCTGGGACTCCTCGGACACCAGGCCGGTGCGCAAGCTCCCCCTCAGTGCGTCCGGTGACGAGGCGGCGCCGGACGCTGCGGCGCTCGACACCGGCCATGACGCCTTCACCCGTGGGCGAGGGCTTCCGATCGTTGAGGCGCTCTCGGAGAGCTGGGGAGTCACGCCGACCGCGCCGCGCGGCAAGTGGGTGTGGGCGAGGTGCGCGACAGTGGGGCCGCCCGCCGATGTCACCGTTCGCCGCGTCCTCTCCCCTGGGGCGTGACTCGTGGCGGACGGTCCGGAACTCGCTCGGTGGGCTGAGGGGAACCATCCCGGCTGGGCCGTGGTGTGGGGCGCGTACAACCGGGAGTTCACCGCCTGGGCGATGTGGTGCAGCAAGTCGCTCGTGGTGACCGCCCCGGACACACTTTCGCTTTCCATCGCCATCCGGAACGCCGAGCAACACCGCTACCCGCCTATGCGGCGCACTCGCGTCGGTACTTGGCAGAGCAGGCCGTCTCCTGACCTGCCGCCTCCTGGACACCACGGCCCCGGGGCTGACGGTCACGCCCTTCCCAAACCCCCTGAGGAGGGCGAACCCCCGGGACACGATGCCCCCGGGCCGTGGCCTCTGCCGGCCCGACCCAACCGGGTCGCGGCCATCCCCACCGAAGGCTCCCCCTCCTGGAGGAGCCGTCAACCGGCGGCCGTTGCGCTGCCAGAAAGGACATGTGATGTCCATGCAGTCGATCGAGCGGCCTGAGCTGCTCGACCCCGTGACGCACTCGCCGGACGGTGAGTCGCGCGGGCTCGCCTTCCGCGTCGGGGACATCTTCCCGATGGATCCCGGAGTGGACCTGGCGTCCCAGATGGGCGCCCCTGCGACCGAGGCCCGTCCCTGGGGGTTGCGGTTCCTGGTTCTGCCGCGTGCGGGCAAGCACGACAAGGGCACGTCCGACTACACCACCGGCGGCCACGGCGACGGCCAGCACCCCGAGGACAAGGGGAAGGACTGACGATGACGGTGCTGATGCTGGCTCACGACGACGACAAGGTCGCCGAACGGGTCGCCCGCGAGTTGCGCGGACGCGGAACCGGCGTGGTGCAGGTGAACCCGTCCGACTTCCCTTCGCGGCTGTCGATGGAGGCCAGCCTGCATGGTTCGTCCTCCTGGACCGGACGTATCCGTGACCGGGACGGCCTGGACGTCGAACTGGCCGGCATCAGCGCTGTCTGGCAGCGGGGAATCACTCCATTCGTGATGGACGCACGCATGTCCTCGCCAGAGCGCGCATTCGCCTACGGGGAGGCCCGGCGTGGGTTCGGCGGCGTCCTCGCCGCGCTTGCGAACTGCCTGTGGGTCAACGACCCGATGGCGGCGGCACGTGCCGAGTACAAGCCGATTCAACTCGCCGAGGCGGCGCGGGTCGGGCTGGCGGTGCCCGAGACTCTGATCACCTCGGATCCGCGTGCCGCATACGACTGGGCGACGCGACTCCGGCGTCCCATCGTCTACAAGCCCCTGGACGGTGTCGTCCACGCCGACGAAGGGCGAGTCCGTCTCCTCTACACCGCCCCCGTCACCGACTGGGCGAGCCTCCTCGATCCGGCGTTCGGCCGCACCGCTCAATTGCTGCAAGAGCGCGTCCAGAAGGCGTTCGAGGCTCGCGTGACCGTGGTCGGCACCGAGGTGTTCGCGGTCCGTATCGATGCAGCGAGCACGGCCGCGCAGGAGGACTGGCGCTCGGACTACGACGCCTTGTCCTACAGCGTCATCCATTTGCCCTTCGATCTTCGGGCCAAGCTGATACGGCTGATGGCGCGGCTCGGCCTGGTGTACGGGGCGTTCGACCTCATCCATGACGTCTCGGGCCGGTGGGTGTTCCTTGAGGTGAATCAGCGCGGCGAGTTCGGATGGATCGCCGACAAGACCGGTCTCGCGATCTACTCGGCCATGGCCGACCTCCTGGAAGAGGGCGCATGAACAACTCCGAGGAACTGGCCGCTTCGCTTGGCATCGGCGGTGAGTGGCGGCGGGCGATGCAGGCGGTACCGCGTGAGAGATTCGTCCCGGACGTTGCCCTGGCCTGTCCCGAGGACGGCGTCAGCTACCCGATCGACCGGCAGGCACGTCCCGGGGAGTGGCTCAGCGCCGTCTACTCCGATGCCTCGATCATCACCCAGCGCGAAGACGGCAAGGGCGATCCCTTGCTCGTTTCAGATGGGCTGCCCACCAGTTCGATCTCCGCGCCGAGCATCGCCTTTCGGTGCCTGGAGCTGCTGGCTCCACGCGAGCATGACCGCGTCCTGGAAATCGGTGCGGGGACCGGGTACACCGCCGCCGTCCTGTCGGCGCGCGTCGGCGAGCAGAACGTCACCACCGTGGAGGTGGACGCCGGGATCGCCGAGCAGGCCGAAGCCAACCTTGCGGCGGCCGGATTCGCGCCGAATGTCGTCGTCGGAGACGGCCGCGCGGGGTTCGTGGACAACGCGCCCTATGACCGCGTCCACGCGACGGCCGCCGTCGCCGAGGTCCCCTTCACCTGGGTGGAGCAGACCCGGCCCGGCGGGGTCATCGTCGCGCCGTGGCAGCCCCTTCGCGGCCATGGCCTGCTCACGCGGCTGACAACGACGTCCGACGGGGCGTACGGACGGTTCCACGGACCGGCCGGGTACATGATGCTGCGCTCTCAGCGTGCCTCGTTGCGGTGGCGCGTCCACCACGACGACGAGGCCGACGTGACGGCGACCGCGCTCGATCCGCGCACCGTCTTCGAGGCCGGGCCGGGTCTGCGGCTCGCCACCGTGGCGCTTTCCCCTGGGCTGGTGTACTGGGAGAAGTACTTCGACGACGGCTCTTTTTCGCTGCTGCTTTTCGAGATCGGCGATCCGGACGGGCCGTGGGCCGCCTGCGACTGGGAGCCCGGAAACGACCGATACGAGGTCACCCAGTACGGCGAGCGGCGGCTGTGGGACGAGCTGGAGGACGCCTTCGAATGGTGGGTCCGGCAAGACGGTCCCGGCGTCGAGCGGTTCGGGCTGACGGTCACGCCCGAAGGCGACAAGCTCTGGCTGGACGAGCCGACCCGGCTGGTGTGACCACACGCATGAGCGAGCCCCGGACCGGATGCGGTCCGGGGCTCGTCCATTGGAACGGCTCAGATGAGGCCGAGTTTGCGGACGGCGTCGCGCTCCTCGGACAGCTCGTTCACCGACGCGTCGATGCGGGCGCGGGAGAAGTCGTCGATCTCCAGGCCCTGGACGATCTCCCACTTGCCGTCCTTCGTGGTGACCGGGAAGGACGAGATCAGGCCCTCGGGGACGCCGTAGGAGCCGTCCGACACGACCGCCATGGACGTCCAGTCGCCGTCGGCGGTGCCGTTCACCCAGGTGTGGACGTGGTCGATCGCGGCGGACGCGGCCGACGCCGCCGAGGACGCGCCGCGCGCCTCGATGATCGCGGCGCCGCGCTTGGCGACGGTCGGGATGAAGTCGTTCTCCAGCCAGTTCTGGTCGTTCACCGTCTCGGCGGCGTTCTTGCCGGCGATCTCGGCGTGGAAGATGTCCGGGTACTGGGTGGCGGAGTGGTTGCCCCAGATCGTCATCTTGCGGATGTCGGCGACCGAGACGCCGGCCTTCTTGGAGAGCTGCGCGAGCGCGCGGTTGTGGTCGAGGCGCGTCATCGCGGTGAAGCGGTCGGCGGGGACGTCCGGGGCGTGCTGCTGCGCGATGAGCGCGTTGGTGTTGGCCGGGTTGCCGACCACCAGGACCTTGATGTCGTCGGCCGCGCCCGCGTTGATCGCCTCGCCCTGCGGCTTGAAGATGCCGCCGTTGGCCTCCAGCAGGTCGCCGCGCTCCATGCCCTTCGTCCGCGGGCGGGCGCCGACGAGCAGCGCGACGTTCGCGCCCTCGAACGCCTTGGTCGCGTCGTCGAAGATGTCGATGCCGGACAGCAGCGGGAACGCGCAGTCGTCCAGCTCCATCGCGGTGCCCTCGGCGGCCTTCACCGCCTGGGGAATCTCCAGGAGCCGCAGGCGCACGGGCACGCCCTCGCCGAGCAGGTGCCCGGACGCGATGCGGAACAGCAGCGCGTAGCCGATCTGGCCCGCGGCGCCGGTGACGGTGACGGTGACTGGGGTGCGAGTCATTCCTTCTTCTCCTGCTGCCGTGTCCTGAGCCCGCCGCCGCGCGGGTTCTCTCGCCATCGAGATATTTCGCCCTCAGGCTATCGCGCACCCCCTACCCGGCAACGCCCAGGTGCACCACCCGGCATGACGGACACGCCCCCGAACACCCGGAAGGCCGCCCCGGACGAACCGGGACGGCCTTCGAAGGACGGCGGGGTCAGCCGTTGATCTTCTTCTGGAGGTTGGTGTCCAGGGCCTCCAGGAATTCCTGCGTGCTCAAGAAGGGCGTCTGCTTGCCGACGAGGAGGGCCAGGTCCTTGGTCATCTGGCCGTTCTCGACGGTCTCGATGCAGACCTGCTCCAGCTTCCGGGCGAACTCGCTGACCTCGGGCTGGCCGTCGAGCTTGCCGCGGTGCTCGAGGCCGCGGGTCCAGGCGAAGATCGACGCGATGGGGTTGGTCGACGTCGGCTTGCCCTGCTGGTGCTGCCGGTAGTGCCGGGTCACCGTGCCGTGCGCGGCCTCTGCCTCGACGGTCTTGCCGTCGGGGGTCATGAGGACGGAGGTCATGAGGCCGAGCGAGCCGAAGCCCTGCGCCAGGGTGTCGGACTGCACGTCGCCGTCGTAGTTCTTGGCGGCCCAGACGAAGCCGCCCTCCCACTTCAGCGCCGCCGCGACCATGTCGTCGATCAGGCGGTGCTCGTACTCCAGGCCCTTGGACTCGAACTCCGACTTGAACTCGGCCTCGTAGATCTCCTGGAAGATGTCCTTGAAGCGGCCGTCGTACGCCTTCAGGATGGTGTTCTTCGTGGACATGTACAGCGGCATCTGCCGCTCCAGCGCGTACCGCATCGTCGCCCGCGCGAAGTCGCGGATCGAGTCGTCGTAGTTGTACATGCCCATGGCGACGCCGCCGCCAGGGAAGGACGCGACCTCGAACTCCATCGGCTCCGAGTCGTCGTCGGGCGTGTAGGTGATCGTCACCTTGCCCGGGCCGGGGACGACGAAGTCGGTCGCCTTGTACTGGTCGCCGTGCGCGTGGCGGCCGATGATGATGGGCTTCGTCCAGCCGGGGACGAGCCGGGGGATGTTGGAGCAGATGATCGGCTCACGGAACACCACGCCGCCCAGGATGTTGCGGATCGTCCCGTTCGGGGACCGCCACATCTTCTTCAGGCCGAACTCCTCGACGCGCGCCTCGTCGGGGGTGATGGTCGCGCACTTCACGCCGACGCCGTGCTCGCGGATGGCGTTCGCGGCGTCGATGGTGACCTGGTCGTCCGTGGCGTCACGGTGCTCCATCCCCAGGTCGTAGTACTTCAGGTCGACATCGAGGTAAGGCAGGATCAACTGGTCCTTGATGAATTTCCAGATGATCCGGGTCATTTCGTCGCCGTCGAGTTCGACGACCGGGCCCGCTACTTTGATCTTGGGCATGCTGTTGCTGTCCCTTTCCTACACCTGGCCAGCGATGAGCCCTTGTCATCCTCGATGGGCGGTATGGCGGTGTCTGGCCGCCGGGACACCCCGGACGAAAGGGACTCGGTCCTTGTAAGGCTCAACTGGCAAGGCTATCCGAGGCGCCAGAAGGGTCTAGACCTGCCCTCGGCTTTGCGGCGGGCCATGGGCACCTTCACCTGGGACGACGCGGTCGCCCGGTGGGCCGGCCCGGCGTCCGCCGACGATCAGCTTCACCGCGCGGGCCAGCAGGACGAGCAGGATGAGCACACCGAACGCGCCCGCGAGGATGAGGCCCGTCTTGTGCATCGGCGGGACGCTGAGCGAGACGAACGCGATCATCTCGCCGAGGATGACCAGCGTCCAGCAGTCGATGGACCGGCTGCGGACCGCGAGCGGGCCGAGCTGCGACTCGGGCAGCAGCAGCCGCGCGAGTGCCCCGATGAGCAGCGCCGCCGCCATCAGCCCGGCGCCCTTGCGGAAGTAGTTGAACGCGCAGAGCGTGAGGCCGGCGCCGACGCCGCTCAGCACCACCAGGTACGGCAGCTGCGCCAACCAGCGCGGCGCGGCGCCCCTGCCACGCGGTGCCTTGCGCCGCCGCCGATGCACCTGGGTGCTCATACCGTCCTCCAGCCCCCGCCCGCCACCATCCAAGGGACGAGCTCCGCTCGGCTCACCGTCCTCC
>NZ_SMKM01000167.1 GCF_004348665.1 Actinomadura sp. GC306
GTCAGTAGGAGCCGCCGAAGCCGCCGCCGTAACCGGCGCCGCCGTAGTCCCCGCCACCGAAGTCGCCGCCGGAGCCGCCGGCTCCGTAGTCGCTGCCGTAGGTGCTGGAAGGTCCGTGGGTGGGGCCGCTGCTGCGGTTCTTGCGCGGCCTGGGAGGACGCGGTTTTATGCGCTCTCCCGTCAGTTCCTCCCAGGTGATTATCTCTTTTCCGGCCCGGCTTCCGTTCCGTTCCCGCATGGCCCGGCGAGTGTTGGGCGACCAAACGACGCTGGTATAGGGGTGCTCCGCGCGTTGTCTGGTGATCTCCGCCTGGACTTCGCCGGCCGTGACGTCCTTCAGCAACCGGCGCTTGCGGGGGGTCGGGTCCGGGTCAAGGGCCGGGAGCCAGACGTCGATGGCCCATTGCCCTTCGGAGTCCTCTCGCAGGCGGCACGTCCAGATCGCGTCCTCGGGGCCGCCCAGGGCGGCGGCACGCTCCTCGCGTTTGCGTCGTTCCCGTGCTGCCCGCCTTTCCTTATCCCGCTGCGCCTTTTGCTTCTTGCGGGCCAACTCCGCCCGGACGTACTCGGCCAAGTCCGCGGTCTGCTCGTCGTACGCCTGGTACGCGAGGGCCACTTCGCCGTACTGCCGGGCGCGGACGGCCTCGTACTCCTCGCGGTACGCCTCGCGCATCCGGTCGGGGCCGCCCGCATTCCGGACCATCCACAGGACGCGGCGCCACGTCCGCAGACGATTCGGATTCAGCCGGGCACGGTCGATGTCGTCCTGCCGGGATATCTCTCTCACGCGCTCGACCAGCGTGCGAGTGGCCTCAATGAAACGGTCCGCTTCGGTGTCCGGAACCCGCAGCCTGAGCTTGTGCGGCGCGTGGAACTCACCGTCGAGGTCGTCGGCGACGGCGAAGTACCTTTCTCTTTTGATGGTTTCGACGGCCGATGCCACCGACTCGGAGGCAGAGTCGGGGATCGGGATGAGCGGCTGGTCAGTTGATACGTAGGTGATTTCCCGGGTTTCGGTCTTTGGCATGGCTCACCTGGCGCGGGGAGGGGAGACTCCCTCCGTTATACCTCGGGATGTGCCGGAAGGCTTAACCGTTATTCATGACGACCGGGACGTTCGGGGTCTTGCCGACCAGCCACAAAGCCGGGGTGCCCGGGACGGCGGTTCCGTCGGTGACGCGGCCGTCGGCCGGTGTCGGCTGGGTGACCTGCGTCCACGACGAGCCGTCCAGGCGGTAGAGCCTGCCGAAGTAGTCGCGGGTGCTCCACAGGGTCCCGTCACCGGTCTTGACCAGCCTCTCGCCGTGCGGGGGCGCGGGCAACTCCTGCCAGGAGACGCCGTCCCAGCGCACCATGAACGGGTCCCTGATGGGTCCGTCCGTGCTTCTGGAGCCGGTCGCCCAGACCTCGTCGGCGGAGACGGCGAGGACGCTCGCGAACTGGGCCCCGTCGAAGCCCGGGACCTCGCTCCACGTCTGGCCGTCCCATCTCAGCAGGCCCCAGGTGGCCGCCGCCCAGGCGGCGTCGTCCGACAGCACGGAGATGTCGCGGACGCCGACGCAGCACGCGCCGGGTGGGCGGCCCGCGTCCTGAACGGTCCACTGGCCGTCCTGGAGGCGGTACAGGCCGCCGCCGCAGGAGAACCACGCGCCGGTTGAGTCGGGGGCCGGATCGCCCGGCGCGCAGTTCCCGGCCGGGCCCTGCACCTGCTGCCAGCGCGTCCCGTTCCAGTGCGCGAGGTAGGGGGCGGCCTGCCCGTGCGGGCGGAGCACTCCGGTCGCCCACACGTCGGACGGGGTCCGGGCCTTGATCTCCTTCAGCACGGCGTCACCGCCGGCGCCGGGCGGGTCGTACGTCCGCCAGGACGAGCCGTTCCAGCGGACGACAGCGGGTTTCGGCGGCAGGACGTGGATCGTGCCGGCCCCGAACATCGGGATCGACCAGTCGATCCCCTGGTACCCCTGGTAACCGGCGGCCCACACGTCGTCCGGGCCGGTCGCGGACACCGCCTCCAGCCCGCTGCGCGGCCACAGCCACGGGGCGGGGGCGGCCTTCAGCGGGGCCGGTTCCGCCGCGGCGGCCGGGGTCGCGGGCCCCGCGGCGAGGCCCGCGCCGAGCAAGGCCGCGGCAGCGATTCGGAGGGCGAGGGACGGTCTCATGCCGGGCTCCCGGGGGTAGGCGTCGACCAGACCGCCATTCAACCAAGCCAGCAATCACTGACGCAATAGGCCCGTCGCCATCGGATGCCGGCGTCAGGTCGCGAGGGGTTGCCAGGTGGACGGGCCCTTGCTGCCGGCCGTGTACTCGTCCAGGGGGACGCTACCGGCGCGCCAGGCGTCCAGGACCGGTTCGACGATGCGCCACGACTCGACCGACATGTCGCCGCGCACCGACAACGGCTTCTCGTCTTGCAGCACGCCGCGCAGTACCTCGCCGTACTCCAGCAGGTCGCCGGGGTCGAAACCGCCGTCCAACGACACCTGCTCGATGTCGAACGGGTCGCCGGCCCCGGTGATGTTGAGGTCCAGCTGGAGGCGGCTGCAGCCGATGCCGATGCGCAGCCGGTTGTCGACGGCCTCGCCCGCCAGGCCGGCCGGGATCAGCGGCGGGCGCTTGAAGGTCACGCGGACCTCCTGCCGCGGCGACCCGATCGCCTTCCCCGACCGGACGCGGAACGGCACGCCCGCCCACCGCCAGGTGTCCACCGCGAACACGACCTCGGCGAGCGTCTCGGTCTCCCGGGACGGGTCGATGCCCTGCTCGTCCACGTAGGAGGGGAGCGAGCGGCCGTCGACCTCGCCGGCGGTGTAGCGGGCGCGGCGGCTGAACCGCTCGGGGTCGTCGTTCCAGACACGGGTGGCCCGGAGCACCTGCGCCTTGGCGTCGCGCATGTCGACCGGGTCGAGGGTGCTCGGCGGGGTCATCGCCACGAACGACAGCACCTGCAGCAGGTGGCTCTGGAGCATGTCGCGCAGGGCGCCCGTTCCGTCGTAGAAGCCGGCGCGGCCTTCGAGGCCGAGGGTCTCGTCGAACACGATGTCGACCGCCTGGACGTGCTCGGCGGTCAGCAGCGGCTCGATCACCCGGTTGGCGAACCGCACGCCCAGGATGTTGAGCACGGTCGACATGCCGAGGAAGTGGTCGACGCGGTGGACGTGGTCCTCCGGCATGAACCCGTGCAGGACGTCGTTCAGCTCGGCCGCCTCACCGGAGTTCGTGCCGAACGGCTTCTCCAGGACCAGGCGCGTCCCGGGGGGGACACCGATGCCGGCCAGTATCCGACAGGACTCGGCGATCACCGCCGGGGGCAGCGCGAAGTACAAAGTGAGCCGGCCCCGGCGGCTCTCCATGATCCGGCGGAGGTCGTCCTCGTCGGTGGCGTCGGCGGCGACGTAGCGGGCGTTGCCGAGGACGGTGTCAACGGCCGGTCCGCCGGCGCCGCCGTCGGCGAACGCCTCCGCGACGAGCGAGCGCCACTCCCCGTCGCTCCATTCCTCGCGGTCGCTGCCGACGAGGTTCAGGTCGTCCAGGGACGACGCCTCGACGAGCCCGCCCAGCCCCGGCAGGAGCAGGCGGCGTGTCAGGTCGCCGCGCGCCCCGAGAATGACGAGTGTCTGCTCCTTGCCGTGTGCGTCGGTCATCCGGAGAACCCCCTTGTCGGCATGCCCCGCACGCCGGGTGTGCAGGCGAACAGTGCTCCCGCGTCCGGCTCCTCGTCCGGGGCCAGGTTCTCGCGGGACGTGGTGATGAACAGCCGGTCGAGGCCGGGGCCGCCGAACGTGCAGGCCGTCGCCTTCGTGACGGGGACCTCCACGACCTCGTCCAGGCCGCCGTCGGGCGCGTACCGGCGGACGGAGCCGCCGTTGTACAGGGCCACCCACACGCCGCCGTCCGCGTCGACGGTCAGGCCGTCCGGGCCGGGCAGCGCGTCGGCGAACGGGCGGCGGCTGGTCAGCCCGCGCTCCCGGTCGTAGTCGAAGACGTCGATCCGCCCGGTGGCGGTGTCGACGTAGTAGGCGCGGGTGCCGTCCGGGCTCCAGTCGAGGCCGTTGGAGATCGTCACGGCGTCGAGGACGACCCTGGTGGAGCCGTCCGGGTCGAGGCGGTACACCGACGCCGCGCCCTCCCGCACGTCGTAGGCGATGGTGCCGCAGTAGAACCGGCCGTCCGGGTCGCAGCCGCCCTCGTTCATGCGGATCCCGTCATCGCTCCAGAGCGGGGGCAGCGGCGCCACCGTCCCGTCCGGCTCCTCCAGGGCGAAGCCGCGCTCGACGGCGATCACCGCGCCGCCGCCGTGCCGCGGCCGGACCGCGGCGACGACGGTGCCGACGTTGCGGCGGCCGACCGTCCCGTCCGGGGCGAGGGACAGGACGTCCCCCGCGAGCATGTCCAGCCATCTGAGGCCGCCCCACGTGTCGGACCAGACCGGCCCCTCCGCGTGATAGGCGACCGGGTCGGTGATCTGCTCGGCCTTCATCGCCGGCGTCTCCTTCGGATGTCGGCCCGCGCAGTTAGACGGCGCTGCGCGGGAAGGAAGCGGGAGATGAGAGCACCCAGCCCCCGTACGGTCGGGCGTCGCGCGAGGTCGGGCCTTGCGGCGGCCGGCCGCCGTGCCCTCGCGGACTGGTGGATCGTCCTGCAGGCGACCACCGGGGCCAGCCTGGCATGGGGCATCTCCCGGTACCTGCTCGACCACCCCGCCCCGTTCTTCGCGCCCGTCGCGGCGATCATCGTGCTGATCGCGAACCTCGGGGAGCGCGGGGTGAACGCCGTCCGGATCGTGGTGGGGGTGATCCTCGGGCTGCTCGTGGGCGACATCGTCCTCATCACGATGGGGACCGGCTTCGGTGTGATGGCGGTCGCCGTCTTTGCGTCCGTCGCCCTCGCCCGCGCCATCGCGGACCCGCCGCTCGTCGCGGTGCAGTCGGCGGTCAGCGCCATCCTCGTGATCGCGGTCGGGGACGTGGAGAACGGCCTGGAGCGCCTCGTGGACGCTCTGGTCGGTACCGGCGTCGCGCTGGTGTTCACCCAGTTGCTCTTCCCGCCCGAGCCGCTGGGGCTGCTGCGCCGCGCCGAGCGGGCCGCGCTCGCCGCGATCGCCGATGGGCTCGCGACGAGCGCGCGCGCCATCGCCGAGGACGACGACGACCTCGCCGGGCAGGCCGTCGGGGAGCTGCGCGAGGTGCGCGACCACCTGACCGAGCTGCGCCGGGCCGGGCGCGCGAGCACCAACGTCACCCGCCGCACGCTGGCCTGGCGGGCGCGCGCGACCGTCATCGTGCGGGAGACCGAGGACGCCGGGCACCTCGACCTGCTCAACGCCAGCTGCGTCATGCTCGCGCGGCTCGTCGCGACGACCGGCTCCGACGCCCGCCGCCCGGTCGAGGAGCCGGTGCGGGAACTCGCCGGTCTCCTCGACGCGCTTGCGCGGGATCTCAACGACGCCGAGACACGGCAGCGCGCCGCCGATCGCGCGCTGGAGATCGCGACCCAGATCGCCGCGAAAGAGGTGCCGGACGAGACGGACCTGGCGGCGCTGGCGCACTCCCTGGGACTGGTCGCGACCGACGTCATCACGTTCGCCGGGGTCGACCAGGACGACGCGATCGCCGCCGTTCGCGAGGGGGCGCTGAAGGAGCGCGTACCGGCGCCACCGACCGCGTCCCCCCGGCTCCTCGGCCGGCTGAAGCGGCTGAAGCGGCTGTGGCGCCGCCGGCGCTGAAGGGAGGGGTGTGCCTTGCCGCCGCTCGCGAGCATGCCACCCCTCCTGCGTTCGACCAGGTCCGTCCGGCAAGCGCCGGGAACCGCCGCCGTCCGCTCGGGTACCCCTTTTCGGACGGCCCTCACCCAGGGGGGTGCGTGTGGTGATCCGGTGGGATTGCCGTTAGTGTCGTGGGCGGTGTGCCGGGAAGCCTGGTCGGCGAATTGTGGTCCGACGTCTTCCGGAGTTCATGTATGCCCCTGATTCGCGCCACGTCGCCGCGGCACCGTGGGACGGCGCTCGCACTGCCTCCCCTGCTCGCGGGATTCTGGCTGATGATGTCCGGGCACTACACGTGGCTGCTGCTCACGCTCGGGGCGCTGTCGGTGGCGCTGGTGCTCTGGGTCGTCGGGCGGATGCGGGTCGCCGACGACGAGAGCCTTCCGCTGCGGATGGTCCCGCGCCTGCCGCTCTACCTGCTGTGGCTGGTCGGGCAGATCATGCTCTCGGCGCTGTCGGTGCTGCGGCTGGTGTGGTCGCCGCGGACCGCGGTCAAGCCCGCCTTCGGTACCGTCCCGGCCGGGGACATGCGGGAGGTCGCGAAGGTCGTCTACGCGAACTCGATCACGCTGACGCCGGGCACCCTCGCGGTCTCGTTCAGCGACAGTGACATCGAGGTGCACAGCCTCCAGGAGGGCGGCGTCGCGGAGGTGCGCGACAGCGCGATGCCGCGCCGGGTCCGCGGGCTGGAGAAGCGGTGATGCTCGGCGCGGCCGCCGCCGGGCTGCTCGTCGCGATGGCGCTGACCCTCGTCCGGGCGTTCCTGGGGCCGCGGCTCTACAACCGCCTCCTGGCCATCAACATGTTCGGGACGAAGACCGTCCTGTTCATCTCGGTCGTCGGCGTCATGTCGGGGCGGCCGTACATCTTCGACATCGCGCTGCTGTACGCGCTGGTCAACTTCGTCGCCACGATCGCCGTGCTGCGGCTGACGCACCTGGAAGAGCTGCTGCCCGCGCCGGACGAGGGGCAGGCCCGGTGAGCGTCGCCCTGCTCCTCGACATCGTCAGCGGCGCGCTGCTGCTGGCCGGCTGCGTGCTCGTGATCTCCGGCGGCGTCGGGCTGCTGCGCTTCCCGGACTTCTACAGCCGCACGCACGCGGGCGGCCTCACCGACGCCGCGGGCGGGACGCTGCTGCTCCTCGGGCTGCTGCTGCAGGTGGACGGCTGGGCGAGCGGGGTGCGCATCGTGCTGATCCTGCTGTTCATGCTGGTGACGAGCCCGACCGCCGCGCACGCGCTGGCGCAGGCGGCGCGCCGGGACGGCGAGCGGCTGCCCGGCCCCGCGGGCGACGGGCAGGGGGACCGCTGATGTCGTTGCTGGTGCTGATGAACGTCTCGCTGTTCACCCTGCTCCTGGCGGCGGCCCTCGCGATCACCCGGCTGCGCGCGCTGTACGAGGCGACGATGCTGACCGCGCTGGCCGGGCTGCTGTCGGCGAGCCTGTTCGTGGTGCTGGACGCGCTGGACGTCGCCATCACCGAGGCGGCCGTGGGCACGGGGATCAGCACGGTCCTGTTCATCGCGACGCTGCGGCTGACCCGCTCGCGCGCGGCGGTCACCCCCCGGCGCAGGCTGTGGTCGGGCGGCGCGGTGGCCGTCCTGCTCGGTGCCACGCTGCTGTACGCGGCGCAGGACCTGCCGCAGTTCGCCGACCCGGGCACCCCCGTGCAGACCCATCCGGTGGGGCAGGTCTACCTGGAGGAGTCGCAGGAGGAGATCGGCGTCCCGAACACGGTCGCGGCCGTCCTGGCGAGCTACCGCGGCTACGACACGCTGGGCGAATTGGTGGTGATCTTCACGGCGGGGATCGCCGTGGCGCTGCTGCTGATGCGGGCCCGCCGCCCGGAGGACGAGGACGGGGACGACGAAGGCGGCATGGGAGAGCACGAGACGGCGCGGGCGGTCGTGATGAGCGAGTACCGGGTGCTCCGCGTGGTCAGCAAGCTGCTGATGCCCTTCATCCTGCTCTTCGCCTGCTACATCCTCTTCCACGGCGACTACGGGCCGGGCGGGGGGTTCCAGGCCGGTGTCATCTTCGCGGCGGGGTTCGTCCTCTACAGCCTGGTGTTCGGGATCGGCGAGGTCGAACGCGTCCTGCCCTGGCCGGTGATGCTGAGCCTCGTGCCGGTGGGCGTCCTGCTCTACGCCGGGCTCGGGGTGCTGAACCTGGCGCTGGGCGGCGCCTTCCTCGACTACGACACGCTCGTCCCCGGGCATCCGGAGGAGGGCCAGCACTACGGCATCCTGATCATCGAGACCGGGGTGGGGATCACGGTGGCGGCGGTACTGATCGCGGTCTACTACTGCTTCGCGAGCCGCGGGGCCCGCCGATGACCGACATCCCGTACATCTTCTGGTTCGTCTTCGTGCTCATGGTCATCGGCCTGTACGCGGTGATCAGCCACGGCAACCTGGTGAAGAAGCTGATCGGGCTCAACCTGTTCCAGATCGGCGTGTTCATGTTCTACATCGCCCTCGGCAAGGTCGAGGACGGCCGGGCGCCGATCGTCGAGGAGGGCGTCGAGGTCTACTCGCACCCGCTGCCGCACGTCCTGATCCTCACCGCGATCGTCGTGGGCATCGCCACGACGTCCATGGGCCTCGCGCTCGTGATCCGCATCCACGAGGCGTACGGCACGATCGAGGAGGACGAGGCCATCGCGCGCGACGACGCGGCGGAACGGGACGGCGCGGAACGGGACGGCGCGGAACGGGACGGCGCGGAACGCGACGACGCCGCCGGACGGGATGCCCTCCGCGACGGTGAGGCTGCCTCGTGACCGACCACCTCCCCGCGCTGCAAGTCGTGATCCCCCTGCTGGGCGCCCCGCTGTGCGTGCTGCTGCGCAACCGGACGGTCGCCTGGCTGCTGTTCCTCACCACCGCCGTGGCGGCCTTGGTCTGCGCGTCCGTGCTGGCCTGGCAGGTCGCCGGCGGCGAGGTGATCCACTACGCGATGGGCGGGTGGGAGGCGCCCGCCGGCATCGAGTACGTCATCGACCGGGCCAACGTCCCCGTGCTGATCCTGGTGGCGGCGATCGGCGTCGCCGCCGCGGTCTACTGCCGGGCGAGCGTCGCGGCGGAGATCGAGCCGTCCAAGGTCCCGCTGTTCTACGCCTGCCTGTGCCTGAACCTCACCGGCCTGCTCGGCATCGCGGCCACCGGCGACGCGTTCAACGCCTTCGTCTTCCTGGAGATCACCTCGCTGTCGTCGTACGCGCTGGTCGCGATGGGGCGGCGCAGGCGCGCCCTGCTGTCCGCGTTCCAGTACCTGATCGTGGGGACGATCGGCGCCACGTTCGTGCTGATCGGCATCGGGCTCGCCTACGCCGTCACCGGGACGCTCAACATGGCGGACCTCGCGCAGCGGCTCCCCGACATCTACGGCAACCGCGCCCTGTCCGCCGCCGTGGTCTTCGTGTTCGTGGGGCTCGCCATCAAGATGGCGCTGTTCCCGCTGCACGGCTGGCTGCCCGGTGCCTACGCGGAGTCGCCGTCGGCGGTCTCGGTGTTCCTGTCGGCGACCAACACCAAGGTCGCGATCTACCTGCTGCTGCGCTTCGCGTTCGGCGTCTTCGGCGCGGCGCTCGTCTTCGGCCGGATGCCGATGACCGACGTGGGGCTGGTGCTGGCATGCCTGGGCATGCTGGTCGCGTCCGCCGTGGCCTGCTTCCAGTCCGACTTCAAGTACCTGCTGGCCTGGTCGAGCATCGCCCAGGTCGGGTACATCGCCGCCGGGTTCAGCCTCGCGACCGCCGATGGCGTCACCGCCGCGTACCTGCACGTCATCAACCACGCGGTCATCAAGGGCGCGCTGTTCGCCGCCGCGGGCATCGTGGTGCTCCGGCTCGGCTCGGCGCGGCTGTCGGACATGGCGGGCATGGGCCGGACGATGCCGTGGACGTTCGCCGCGATCGTCCTGTCCGGGCTCGGCCTGGTCGGGGTGCCGCCGACCGCCGGGTTCGTCAGCAAATGGGTGCTCGCCGAGGCGCTCATCGCGGACGGGCGCTGGGCGGTCCTCGCGGTGCTGCTGGTCAGCTCGCTGCTGTCGCTGGTGTACGTCGGGCGGGTCATCGAGGCCGGGTGGTTCCGCCGTCCCGCCGAACCCGTGGCGGTGGCGCGGCCCCCGCTGAGCATGACCGCCGCGACGTGGGCGCTCGTGATCGTCTCCCTGGTGTTCGGGATCGCGCCCGAGTGGCCGATGAGCCTCGCCGAGGGCGCCTCGTCCGTGCTGGTGGGGGTGGCGAAGTGAGCGTCCAGGCCACGTTCGCGGGCACAAGCTGGCTGTCCCCCGACAGCGCGCTCGCCCTGCCGGTCATCGTCGCGGTGCCGCTGCTGGGCGGGCTCGCGGTGGTCGCCCTCAAGCGCCGTCCCAACCTGCGCGAGGCGGCGTCGCTGGTCGCGGGCGTCGCGACGGCCGCGCTCGTGCTGTCGCTGTGGCCGGCCGCGAACGACGGGCTGACGTTCCGGCTGTGGGACTGGCTGCCGGGCATCTCGCTGGTGTTCGAGCTGGAACCGCTCGGCCTGCTGTTCGCGGCCGTCGCCGGGCTGCTGTGGCCGGTCACGACCCTGTACGCCATCGGCTACATGCGCGGCAACCTGCAGCGCCACCAGACCCGCTTCTCCTTCTTCTTCGCCGTGGCCATCGCGGCGGCACTGTGGATCGCCTTCTCCGGGAACCTCGCGACGCTGTTCATCGGCTACGAGGTGCTGACGCTGTCGACCTGGCCGCTGGTCACCCATTCCGGCAACGAGCAGGCCAAACGGGGCGGACGGATCTACCTCGGCCTGCTGCTGACGACGTCGATCGGGCTGCTGCTCCCGGCGATCGTCTGGACGGCCGTCCTCGCCGGCACCACGGACTTCGCGACCGGCGGCATCCTCGCCGGCACGGCGGGAACGGCCACGCTGACCGTCCTGTTCGCGCTGTACCTGTTCGGCATCGGGAAGGCCGCGCTGTTCCCCTTCCACCGCTGGCTGCCCGGCGCGATGGTGGCGCCCACGCCGGTGTCGGCGCTGCTGCACGCGGTCGCGGTGGTCAAGGCGGGCGTCTTCACGGTCCTCAAGGTCGCGATCTACGTGTTCGGGCTCGACACCCTCGACGTCACCGGGGCCGCCGAGCCGATGATGTGGGTCGCGGCGGCCACACTGCTCGGCGCGGGGCTCGTCGCGGTCACCCGCGACAACCTCAAGGAGCGGCTGGCGTACTCGACCGTGAGCCAGCTCGCCTACATCGTCCTCGCCGCGACGCTGGCCAACGACATCGCGGCCTCCGGGGGCGCGCTGCACATCGCGAACCACGCCGCCGCAAAGATCACCCTGTTCTTCTGCGCGGGCGCCATCTACACCGCGACGAACCTGACGCAGGTCAGCCAGCTCGACGGGCTCGGGCGCGCCATGCCGTGGACGTTCGGGGCCTTCCTCGTCGCGTCCGTCTCCATCCTCGGGCTGCCCCCGCTGGGCGGCACGTGGAGCAAGTGGCTGCTGCTGCTCGGCGCCGCCGACGCCGGGCAGACCGTGATGCTCGGCGTCCTGCTGGCGGGGACGATGCTGGCGCTGGCCTACCTGATGCCGATCCCGGTACGGGCGTTCTTCCGCCCGCCCATCGAGACCGGCCACCGGGAGGCTTCCTGGACGCTGGTGGCCCCGCTCGCCCTCACCGCCCTGGCCTGCCTGGCCCTGTTCATCGGAGTCGATGCGGTCATCGCCCCGCTCAACGACGTCCTGGAGTCACCGTGAAAGACGACCCCGTGAAAGACGACCGCCGTTGGCTGGACGAGCCCCGCAACGTGGACCGCATCGTCCGCGGCCTCTACCTCCTGTGCGCCCTGGTCTTCCTCGCCGACCTGCTTTACACCAAGGACCCGCACTTCGGCATCGAGAACACCTTCGGCTTCTACGCCCTGTACGGGTTCATCGGCAGCGTGACGCTCGTCCTGGTGGCCAAGGAGCTGCGGCGGGTGCTCATGCGTCCCGAGGACTACTACGAGCGGGCCGGCGATGACGATTAACCCGGCACTGCTGCTCATCGCGGGCGCGCTGCCCATCCCGCTGCTGCGCGGACGGGTGCGCGCGGTGTGGATGATGCTGCTCCCCCTGGCCGCGCTCGCCGCGCTGTGGACGCTCCCCGAAGGCGTCCACGGCAGCTTCGAGATCCTCGGCCTCCACCTGGAGACGCTTCGGGTGGACGCCCTCGCGCGGCTCTTCGCGACGGCGTTCCTCGCCGCGGCCCTCATCTCCATGGTCTATGCCCTGCACCTGCGGGACGCGCTGCAGCAGACCGTGATCCCCATCTACGCCTCGTCCGCGGTGGGCGGGGCACTCGCCGGCGACCTGTTCACGCTTTTCGTGTTCTGGGAGCTGGCGGGCCTGTCGTCGGTGTTCCTGATCTGGGCGCGGCGCACCGAACGGGCCTACCGGGCAGGGATGCGCTACCTCGTCGCGCAGGTCGCGTCGGGGCTGCTGATGCTGGGCGGGATCGTCCTGCACGTCAACGCCGGGCACGGGCTGGAGTTCGGGTTCATCGGCGCGTCCGGGGCGGGCGGGCTGCTGATCCTGCTCGCCGTCGGGATCAAGTGCGCGTTCCCGGTCCTGCACGCCTGGCTGACCGACACCTATCCCGAGGCCACGATCGTCGGCACCGTCGCGCTGTCGGCGTTCACCACCAAGTTCGCGGTGTACGTGCTGGCGCGCGGCTTCCCCGGCACCGGGGAACTGGTGTGGGTCGGCGTGGTCATGGCCTGCTTCCCGATCTTCTACGCGGTGATCGAGAACGACCTGCGCCGCGTCCTCGCCTACAGCATGATCAACCAGCTCGGCTTCATGGTCGCGGCGGTCGGCGTCGGCGGCGCGCTCGGCGTCAACGGCGCCGCCGCCCACGCGTTCGCCGACATCCTGTTCAAGGGCCTGCTGTTCATGAGCATGGGCGCGGTCCTGCTGCGCACCGGGACAGCCAAGGGCTCCGAGCTGGGCGGGCTCTACAAGTCGATGCCGCAGACGATGGTGCTGTGCGTGATCGGCGCCGCGTCCATCTCGGCGTTCCCGCTGTTCTCCGGCTTCGCCACCAAGTCGATCATCATGGAGGCCGTCGCCGCCGAGCACCGCACGATCGTCTGGCTGCTCCTGCTGTTCGCCTCCGCCGGCGTCTTCCACCACGCCGGAATCAAGATCCCCTTCTTCTCCTTCTTCGCCCACGACCGGGGGTACCGCGTCGCCGAGGCACCGCTGAACATGCGGATCGCCATGGGCCTGGCCGCGGCCGGCTCCATCCTCATCGGCGTCGCGCCGGGCCTCCTCTACGGCCTGCTCCCGTACGAGATGGACTACACGGCCTACACGACCCCGCACGTCATCAACCAGGTGCAGCTCCTGCTGCTCGCGTCGATGGCGTTCACCGTCCTCATGCGGACCGGCCTCTACCCGCCCGAACTGCCGTCGGTGAACCTGGACGCCGACGTCGTCTACCGCCGCCTCCTGCCCCGCCTCTGGCGGACGGGCCTCAACGGCGTGACCCGCGTCCGGGACGCGGCGGCCCCGCTGCAGCAGCGGGCCGCCCGGCTCACCTCGTCCGGCGCCCGGCCCGTGCAGGCGGCGTCCTGGCCCACGGACCTGATGGTCCTATGGGTGGCCCTGCTTCTCGCCCTCTTCCTGCTGATCTCCCTGCTCTGACGGGACATCCCGCTCCGGCGCGCGGACCGGCAGCAGCGCCGCCAGCCCCACCAGCAGGACGAGCGCGATCCCCGCCATGCCCGCCCGCTGCGTGCCGAACAGCGCGATGAACCCGCTGAACGCCAGCGGCCCGAGGAAGCTCACGGCCCGTCCCGTCGTGGCGTACAGCCCGAACGCCTCCCCCTCCCGCTCGGGCGCGACGATGCGGGCCAGGAACGTCCGGCTGGACGACTGCGCCGGCCCGACGAACATCGCCAGCGCGAGCCCGCACACCCAGAACGCGACCTCGCCCCGCAGCACCACCAGCGCGCCGCCCACCGCGATCAGCCCGGCCAGCGCCGCGACGATCACGGCCTTCGGCCCGAACCGGTCGTCCAGCCGCCCGCCGAGCACGGCCCCGGTACCGGCCGTCAGGTTGGCGGCGATCGCGAAGACCACCACCTGGGTCGCGCTGAAGCCGAACGTCCCCGCGGCCACCACCCCGCCGAACGTGAAGATCGCCGCGAGCCCGTCCCGGTACACCGCGCTCGACACGAGGAACCCGAGCGTCCGCCGGTCGGTGCGCCACATCGTCCGCAGCCGCCTGGCCAGCACCGCGTACCCGGTGAGGACGTTGCCACCCGCCCGCTCCCTGGACGCCGGAGCCTCCGGGACGAACAGCAGCAACGGCAGCGCGAACACCGCGAACCACAGCGCCGAGAACAGCGCCACCGCGCGGATATCGAGGCCGTCCTCCGAGGTCACGCCGAACAGCCCGACATCGGGCTGCACGAACGCGAACAGCACGACCGTCAACGCGATCAGGCCGCCGAAGTAGCCCATCCCCCAGCCGAAGCCCGAGATCCGCCCGATCGTCTTCCGCGTCGAGATCTGCACGAGCATCGCGTTGTAGTTGACCTCGGCGAGCTCGAAGAACACGCTGCCCGCCGCGATCAGGACGAGCCCCAGCAGCAGGTACGAGGGATCGTCCCGCACGAAGAACAGCCCCGCCGTACACGCCACGACGAGCCCGGTGTTCACCGCGAGCCACAGCTTGCGCCGTCCACCGGCATCGCTGCGCTGCCCGCTCACCGGCGCGAGCAAGGCGATCAGCACACCCGCGACCGCGAGCGCGACCCCGAGCGCCTGCGACCCGCTCTCCTCGTCCGCGGCGACCCCGTCGGTCAGATAGACCGTGAAGACGAACGTGAGGATGACGGCGTTGAACGCCGCCGACCCCCAGTCCCACAAAGCCCAAGCGACGACCTTGCCCCGCGCCCCAGCCTCAACACCCGAACCCACAC